>JAFEEH010000263.1 GCA_018241185.1 Pseudomonadota bacterium
TGGCGAGCACGGCGGCGGGTGTTGCTGGCTATGTGCCGACGGGGGCGACCGCATCGCAGGCGGCGGCCATTGCGGCCACGACCAGCACGCAAGCGGCCGTGTCGGTGGGCAATGCCTCCGCGGGCCAGTACCGCCAGATCACGGGTGTGGCGGCCGGTACAGCCGACGGCGATGCGGTCAACGTCTCGCAGTTGCGCGCGGTCAACAGCGACATCACGCAGCTGAACTCGCAGGTCAACTACCAGGGCGCGCAGATCGGGGCCCTGCAGAACCAGATCGGCGACGTGGCGCGCATCGCATACTCCGGCACCGCGATGGCCTTCGCGATGGCGGGCACGTACCTGCCGACGCTGTACCCCGGTGAGAAGACGGTCGGCGTCGGCATCGGCAACTACAAGGGCTACTCGGCCGTCGGCCTGACGTTCAAGGCCCTGTCCAACGACGGCAAGATGTCGTGGGGCGCGGGCATCTCCACCACCGGCAAGGAGTGGGGCATCAACGCGGGCATCGGCTGGAAGTGGCGTTGAGCATCCGCTGACCCACGGGCTGCACGCTGGCCCGTCGTGGCCCCCGCGTCTTGAACCGGGGGCCACTTTTTTTGGTACACACTCCGACCATGCGAATCGGCATCTCCGTCATCTCCCACGCCGGCCAGAACATCTGGGAAAACGGCCTGGGGCAGAACGTCATCTTCCTGGCCCAGCTGTTCCGGCGTTTGCCCTTCGTCACCGAAATCTGTCTGATCGATGTAGGCGATCAACGGGCCATGCCGCAGCAGGTCGACCTGGATGCGATGGGCGTGCGTCTGATTCCGTTCGGCGACGCCGCCGACCAAGTCGATGTCGTCATGGAGATGGCAGGTGCATTGCCCCCACAGTGGATGGCACTTCAGCGCGCGCGTGGCAAGAAGATCGCCTACTACTGCGCGGGACAGCCCTATGTGGGACTGACGGAGTCGTCGGTGTTCGACAAGCCCGGTGCGTTTCCGGCAGCGGACCGGTGCGACGAGATCTGGTTGCTTCCGAAGGACGAGGGTCTGGCCCCTCTGATGCGCGTCATCCACCGATGCCCCGTGCAGGTCGCACCCTACCTATGGCACCCGCAGTTTGTTCAACGGCGCGTCGAGGAAGTACACGCCCTGAGCAGCGCGCGCTTCGGCTGGGCCGAGCGTGCAGAGGCTGCGCCGACGGGTTTGCGCGTCGCGATCTTCGAGCCCAATGTCTCGGTGGTCAAGACCAGCAACATCCCCATGCTCGCCTGCGACGAAGCCTACCGTGCCGATCGCAGCAGCGTGCAGATGATGCACGTGCTCAACACGGTCCACATGAAGGACCACCCGACCCTGCTTTACCTGGCCAATTCGCTCGACCTGGTGCAGCAGCACAAGGCCTGCTTCCATGGCCGGCACGACATCGTGGGCTTCATGGTGCAGCACGCCGACGCCGTGGTGTCGCACCAGTGGACCAACGATCAGAACTACAGCTACCTCGACGCGCTGTACGGCGACTACCCGCTGGTGCACAACTCGCCCTGGCTGCACGGCTTCGGCGCCGGCTACTACTACCCGGGCTTCGAGGCGGCCGAGGGCGGGCGCCAGTTGCTGTTGGCCGCGCGCGAGCACGACGCCCGCCTGGCCGACCAGCGCCGTGCCGCGCGGGCCGTCTTCGCTGCCGTCGATCCGTTCTCCGATGCCAACCTGCAGGCCTATGCGCAGATGCTGCAACGCCTGTGCCACGATGCGCCGCAGCTGCTGAACGCCTGATTTGCCATGAGCCTGCCCAACAAGAAACTCAAGGTCGGCGTGTCGCTCTTCGTGCGCAAGGGCGAACAGTCGCTGTGGGAGAACGGCATCTTCCAGAACGTGCTGTTCCTCGCGATGCTGCTGCGCCAGTCGCCCATCGTCGGCCAGGTGGTGATCGTCACCGGCGGCGGCGACGGCGGCCCGCAGGAAGCCAAGCGCATGCTCGAGGAATCGCCGGTGCCGGTGATCGACATGGCCACCGCCATGCAGGAACTCGACCTGATGATCGAGATGAGCGCCCAGCTCGGCAAGGACTGGGTGGTCGAGTTCCGCGGCCGCGGCGGCAAGGTCATCTCCATGCGCGTGGGCAACGACTACGTGATCGACATCGAGCGCATGGTCTTCGACAAGCCGCACGCGCTGCTGATCAGCGGCGCGCCGTACCACGAGGTGTGGACGCTGCCTGAGTACGCAACGACTTGCGTGCCGTACTTCGAGAGCGCCTTCCGCGCACCGGTGCGCACAATGCCGCACCTGTGGCACCCGGTGGTGCTGGAGCGCGCCATCGGCAAGCTGCCCGACGGCCAGGGCTTCGCCTACCAGCCCGGCCGGCGGCGCTGGCGCATGGGCATGTTCGAGCCCAACATCTGCATGGTGAAGACCAGCCACATTCCGATGCTGGTGTGCGAGGTGGCGCACCGCGCCAACCCCGACATCACCGAGCACGTGCACGCGTACAACACCTTCCACATGAAGGACCACGCCACCTTCAACGGTTTTGCCAACAGCCTGGACATCGTGCGGCACGGCCTGGCGACCTTCGAAGGGCGCTTTCCGATCTGGCACGTGCTGGCGCTGCATTGCGACGCGGTCATCAGCCACCAGTGGGAGAACGCGCAGAACTATGTCTACTACGAGGCCCTGTACGGCGACTACCCGCTCATCCACAACTCGCACCTGATCGGCGACTGTGGCTACCGCTACCACGGCTTCGACTGCGAGGAGGGCGGCGCCGCGCTGCTGCGCGCTTTTGCCGAGCACGATGCCAACCTGCCGGCGTACCGCGAGACGGCGCGCCGCTTCCTGTCCACGCTCGATCCCGAGGCCGAGGCCAACGTGCGCACCTACACCGCCGCGATCGAACACATCTACACCACCGCATGACGACGAACGCCGCTGGCTTCTCCCTTCGCTCGCTGCACGCGGCCCTGGCCGGCGTGGCGATGTTCGCCGCAGGCACCGCCGCCGCGCAGGGCGTGCTGGCCGCGCCTGCGCCCGCGCAGGACACGCTCACGCGCGCCGTCACCTCCGTGGGGGTCAAGCGCTGCCTGCCTGCGGTGAGCCGGCTGGCCACGCTCACCGTGCAGGGCGCGCGCGCGCACGACGTGCTGCTCGACTGGGACCGCGCACGCCCCGACGCGGGGCCGCTGTTCTCGCTCATCGGCCTGGAGTTTCCGAACGCCGGCGTCGCGGCGTCGATCACGGCCGTGCCCGATGTGGCCAACAACACCTGCACCGTCGCGGCCGAGCGCATCTCGGTCGCGCCCTTCACCTGCGCCAGCATCGCGCAGCAGGAACTGCCCGGCTACCAGATGACGCGGCTGCTGCCCATCTATGCGGTCTACACCGACCCGAAAGAGCCCACCTCCTCGGTGTCGCTCATCGACTCGCCACCGGGCTGCCTCGTCATCCGCCGCTTCGTCGAATACAACTGGAAGGATCCGGCCGCCACGGCGGCGCCCGCCGCGCCGGTGCGCCGCTGACACTCGCGAAGACGGAGGTCCGGAGATCGTCACGGATGTGACGAATTCGGCCGCAACGCCCGCGGGACGGGCGCTGCAGGCCGATTGCACTTGGCCTGCCGGATGCTCCGGGCGCCGTGCAAGACGGGCGCGCCCGCCCGCGCTCAGCTCTTGAAGAAAGCCAGCAGGTCGGGGTTGATCACGTCGGCGTGCGTCGTCAGCATGCCGTGCGGGTAGCCCTTGTAGACCTTGAGCGTGCCGTTCTTGAGCAGCTTGACTGACTTCAGCGCCGCGTCGGCGATCGGCACGATCTGGTCGTCGTCGCCATGCATCACCAGCGTGGGGATGGTGATGGCCTGCAGGTCCGCCGTCTGGTCGGTTTCCGAGAAGGCCTTGATGCCGTCGTAGTGGGCCTTGGCGCTGCCGATCATGCCTTGGCGCCACCAGTTCTGCACCACGCCCTGCGACACCTTCGCACCCTCGCGGTTGAAGCCGTAGAAGGGGCCCGAGGCCACGTCGAGGAACAGCTGCGCGCGGTTGTCGGCCACGCCCTTGCGAAAGCCGTCGAACACCTCGATCGGCAGGCCTTCGGGGTTGCTGGCGGTCTTGAGCATCAGCGGCGGCACCGCACTCACCAGCACCGCCTTGGCGGCGCGGCCGCTGGGCTGGCCGTGCTTGGCCACGTAGCGCGCCACCTCGCCGCCGCCGGTCGAATGGCCGACGTGGAAGACCTTCTTGAGGTCCAGCGCCTCGACCACCGCGAAGGCGTCGGCGGCGTAGTGGTCCATGTCGTGGCCTTCGCTCACCTGTGTGGAGCGGCCGTGGCCGCGGCGGTCGTGCGCGATCACGCGGTAGCCGCGCTGCACGAAGTACAGCAGCTGCGCGTCCCAGTCGTCGCTCGACAGTGGCCAGCCGTGGTGGAACATGATGGGCTGGCCGTCGCGCGGCCCCCAGTCCTTGAAGAAGATCTCGACGCCGTCTTGGGTGGTGACCGTGTTCATGGCTTTCTTTCCTTGGTGGTTGCGCGCACGGTGCGCGCGGGGGGGTGAATCGGCAGCCTGGGCGAGGGCGGGCAGGCCGGCCAGCGAGGCGGCGGCCGCGCTGCCCAGGAGCAGGCGTCGCCGGCCATCGTCGATCTCGCGGGGCGCTTGGTTGTCGTTCATTGTTCCGGTTCCTGGCAAGTTCCGTCGCGTAAGCGGATGTTGGCGGGACGGGCGCTCAACCCTGCACGGCGCGCATGGCGTCGAGGATCACGTCCGCCACCGCCTGCGGCTTCACCGGGACGCCGGCGCGTTGCAGCAGGGGAACCATCCGGGCCCCGCTCGAGGCGTCGGCCCAGGCGCCGTGGACGAGGACGACGCTGGGGGCGGGCGTGGAAGAGGGCATGGCGGTTCCTGGGTCGGCATGGGCGCCTGCCGGGTGCGCGCCGCTTCGATCCGTGCCGGCCGTGCACCCGGCCGAGGCGCGGGAAGGCCCGTACTGTCTTGTCCTGACGGCGCCGCGTCTTGCAGAAAATTCTGCGGCTATGGATGTTTGCCGCGCCGCATGCGGACGGTGCGCTGGCTGGCGCACGGCCGCGCAGATGCGGCAGGGCTGCACCGCAGCGGGGGCGGCGCCGTGTCATCAACGAATTGGTAACGAACGTGACGATTTCGGCTGCAGCGCCCGTCTGACGGGCGCTGCAGGCCGATTGCACTTTCGGCGAAAGGTCGGGGAAAAGCCTAGGCCAGCAGGTCGGCGAGGGTGCGCGCGATCACCTGGGTGGCGCGGCGCAGATCCTCGAGGTCGATGCGCTCGTCGTTGCGCTTGGCGTGCGATTCCAGCACGGTGCGCGGGCCGGCACCGTAGATCACGCCGGGGATGCCCGCCTCGCCGTACAGCCGCACATCGGTGTACAGCGGCGTGCCCATCGCCGGGATCGGTTGGCCGAAGAGTTCGGCGCCGTGCTTCTGGATCGCATCGACCAGCGGCCGGTTGCCGGCCAGCGGCTTCATCGAATTGGCCAGCAGCAGGCGCTTGACCTCAACCGAGATGCCGCCGGCGGGCGTGGTGAATTCCGCCGCGGCCTTCGCGATCACATCGCGGATGTCGGCCTCGACCTCGGCCGGGTTCTCCTCCGGGATCATGCGGCGGTCGAGCTTGAACATGACCTTGCCGGGCACCACGTTGGTGTTGGTGCCGCCCTCGATGCGGCCGACGTTCAGGTAGGGGTGCGTGATGCCCGCGACCTTCGACGTCACTTGCTGGTAGCGCGTGTTCTGCGCGTACAGCGCGTTGAGGATGTGCACCGCGCCCTGCAGCGCGTCGACGCCGGTGGCCGGGATGGCGGCGTGCGCCATCTTGCCGTGCACCGTCACCTCCATCTGCAGGCAGCCGTTGTGGGCCGTCACCACTTCGTAGCTGAAGCCGGCGGCGATCATCAGGTCGGGCTTCGTCAGTCCCTTCTTCAGTAGCCAGCCCGGGCCGAGCAGGCCGCCGAACTCCTCGTCGTAAGTGAAGTGCAGCTCCACGCTGCCCTTCGTCGGTCTGGCCACGGCTTCGAGCGCGCGCACCGCGAAGGTGAAGCTCGCGAAGTCGCTCTTGCTCACCGCGGCGGCGCGTCCGAAGAGCTGGCCGTTCTCGATCTCGCCGCCATAGGGGTCGTGCGTCCAGCCTTCGCCGGGTGGCACCACGTCACCGTGGGCGTTCAGGGCCACGGTGCGGCCGGCGTCGCCATATTTGCGGCGCACGATCAGGTTGGTGATCGACTCCAGGCCGTAGTCCTTCACGTCCTGCGCCGGCACCGCATGCTTCTCGGCGTCGAAGCCCCAGGCGGCGATCAGCTCGGCCGTGCGCTCGGCATGCGGCGCGTTGTTGCCGGGCGGCGTGTCGGTGGGCACGCGCACCATCTCCTGGAGGAACTTCACTTCCTCGTCGAAGTGGGCGTCGATCCAGGCGTCGAGCTTGGCGTAGTCGGTCATGGGGTCTGTTCTTTCGCCAGGTTGTCGAGCAGCCGCTGGAAGGCTTCCACGGCCAGCTGGATGTCGTCGTTGGTGCTCATCTCGAGCGGGTTGTGGCTGATGCCGGAATTGATGCCGCGCACGAAGAGCATGGCCTGCGGCATCACCTCATGCAGCTTCATCGCATCGTGGCCGGCACCGCTGGGCATGCGGAAAAGCGGCACGCCCAGCGCGTCGACGGCCTGCTCCCACCGCCGCTGCAAGGCCGGGTCGCTCGGGGCCGCACTGGCGCGCATCGTCTCTTCGAGCGTGTAGCGCACGCCGCGGCGCGCGCAGATGTCCTTCAGTGCCGCCAGCACGTCGGCCACCACGGCGTCGCGCTGCGCGTCGATGGGCGCGCGGATGTCCAGGCTGAATTTGCAGTTGCCGGGCACCACGTTGATGGAGCCGTTGGGCACCTGCAGCATGCCGACGGTGGCCACGGAGTCCTTGTCACGGCCGGCGCGCTGCTCGGCGAAGAGGATCAGCTCGGCCACCGCGCAGGCGGCGTCGCGGCGCCGGTCCATCGGCGTGGTGCCTGCATGGCTGGCCATGCCGATCACCTCGCCGACGAAGCGCACGCCGCCGTTGATGGAGGTGACGATGCCCAGCGGCAGGTCCAGCTCGTTGAGCACCGGGCCCTGCTCGATGTGCACCTCGACGAAGCCGAGGTACTTCGACGGATCGCGCTGGATCTTCGCAATCTCGTCCACCTTCAGCCCCGCGTGGGCCATCGCCTCGCGCATGGTCACGCCGTCGGCGTCCTGCTGGTCCAGCCAGGCGGGGTTGAAGTGGCCGATGAGCGCACCCGAGCCCAGGAAGGTGGCCTTGTAGCGCTGGCCCTCCTCCTCGGCGAAGCCGACGACTTCGAAGGCGAAGGGCAGGCGGCGGCCCTGCTTCCTGAGTTCGCGCACGCAGGCCATCGGCACGAAGATGCCCAGGCGCCCGTCGTACTTGCCGCCGTTGCGCACGGTGTCGTAGTGGCTGCCGGTCAGCAGCGTCTTCGCGCCGGGGGTAGCGCCCGAACCCGGAATGAAGCCTTCGGCTTCATAGCGCCCCACCACGTTGCCCACGGCGTCGATCTCCACCGAGTCGAAGCCGCATGCGCGCATGTCGGCCGCGATCTGCGCCGCCGCCGCGCGGTGTGCGTCGGTGAGGTAGGTGACGGTGAGCTGGCCCAGTTCGGCATAGCCCGGGTCGGTGTGCGCGGCCAGCGCCTCGTGCCAGTCCCACACGCCGTTGCCCAGCTCGGGCGAGACGCCGAACTTGTCGTTCAGCCGGATCTCGGCGATGCGGTGGATGTTGCGCAGCGATTCGGCGCGCTCGAAGTCGGGGTGGTGGTGCAGCCGGCGCTCGAAGGTGGCGATGATCTCCTTCTTCATGAGGCCGGTGCCGCGCGGCCCGCGCACCGCCAGGATGAAGGGGAAGCCGAACTTCTCGCCGTAGGCCTGGTTGAGCGCGCGGATGTGCGCCAGCTCCTCGGGCGTGCAGTTCGTGAGGCCCGCCTTGCCCTGCTCGTTGGTCGACTCGGCCGTGAGCGTGTTGGTCTCCATCTGCTTGCCCGCGAGCTCCGGGTGCATGCGGATCAACGAGAGCTGCTGCTCGGCCGACGCCGTGGCCACGGCCTGCGCCATCGCATGCTTGAGGTGCTGCAGCGAGCGGAAGGGGCGCGCGGCGATCGCCTTCTCGGCCACCCAGGGCGAGTGTTCGTAGATGCCGTCGAGCAGCGCGACCGCGTCGGTGGCGGACGCGCCGTTGAGCGCGTCGAGGGTGAGCGTCGGCATGGGTTCAGTCTCCTTGTCGTGCGGTGGCGAACGGGTGCTCCGCGTGCCAGTGGTGTGCGATGTCCAGGCGCCGGCAGACCCACACCCTGTCGTGCGACTGGACGTGGTCCAGGAAGCGCTGCAGTGCGGTAATGCGGCCCGGCCGCCCCAGCAGCCGGCAATGCATGCCGATGCTCATCATCTTGGGCCGGTCCTCGCCCGCCGGATCGCCCTCGGCATACAGCGCGTCGAAGCTGTCCTTGAGGTACTGGTAGAAGGGGTCGGCATGCGAATAGCCCTGCGGCAGCGCGAAGCGCATGTCATTGCAGTCGAGCGTGTAGGGCACGATGAGCTGCGGCACCTTGCTGCCGTCGGTCTTCTGCACCAGCATCCAGAAGGGCAGGTCGTCGCCGTAGTAGTCGCTGTCGTAGGCGAAGCCGCCGTAGTCGGCCACCAGGCGGTGCGTGCGGGGGCTGTCGCGGCCGGTGTACCAGCCCAGCGCGCGTTCGCCGGTGAGCTGCTCGATCGCTTCCATGCCCAGGCGCATGTGCTCGCGCTCCACGGCTTCGTCCACGTTCTGGTAGTGGATCCAGCGCCAGCCGTGGCAGGCGATCTCGTGGCCCAGTTGCTTGAAGGCGGCACTGAGTTCGGGATGTCGCTGCAGAGCCATGCCGACGCCGAAGACCGTGAGCGGCAGTCCGCGCTTCTCGAACTCGCGCAGGATGCGCCAGACGCCCGCGCGGGAGCCGTAGTCGTAGATCCCGTCCATGCTCATGTGCCGGTCGGGGTAGCTCGCGGGGTTGAACATCTCCGACAGGAACTGCTCGGAGCCCGGGTCGCCGTGCAGCACGTGGTTCTCGCCGCCCTCTTCGTAGTTGAGGACGAACTGCACCGCGATGCGTGCGCCGCCCGGCCAGCGGGCATGCGGCGCGTCGCGGCCGTAACCGACCAGGTCGCGCGGGTAGGGCAGGGTGGAGTCGTAGACCTGGGCCATGGATGGATCTCTTCAGGAAAGTGCGAGCGAGATGTCGCTCGTCGGCACCTTGCGGTCGAAGGTCAGGTTGGCTTCGACGTTCAGCAGGTGCTCGGTCATCAGGCGCACGGCGCGTTCCTCGTCCTTGGCCGCCAGGGCCTTGACGATGTCGGCGTGCTCGTCGTTCGAATGTTCGGCGGCGCTGGAGCTCTGGTACATGAGCGTGATGAGGGCGCAGCGCGAGATCAGCTCGCCCAGCATCTGCGCCAGCACCTGGTTGCCCATGAGTTCGGCCATGCGCACATGGAAGTCGCCCAGCAGTTCGGTGCGCCCCGAGACGTCCTGGCCGTCGACGGCCGCCTTCTCCTGCGCCACATGCTCACGCAGTGCGCGGATCTTGGCGGGCGTGACCTGGCGCACGAATTCGCGCGTCATCGCCGCCTCGAGCATGCGGCGCACCGCGAAGACCTGGCGGGCCTCGTCGACCGCCGGTGCGGCCACGAAAGCGCCGCGTGCGGGCTCGAGCCGGATCAGCCGGTTCTGCGAGAGCTGGAACAGCGCCTGGCGCACCAGCGTGCGCGAGACGCCGAAGTGGTCGGCCAGCTTCTGCTCGGCGAGCTTGCTCCCCGGCTGCAGCCGGTGCTCCACAATGGCCTTGGTCAGGGCATCGACGATCGCGCGTGTCGTGGTCGGCTCCATGCGGGGCATGATAGTGCTGCACGGCAAATCTGTATACACTTTTGTCGACCAAACCCCATCATTGAATCTTCAGCCAGCAAGGAGTAGCCCCATGGGCCTGAGCACCCACGTACTGGACACGATGCACGGCTGCCCCGCGGCGGGCATGGACGTCGCGCTCTACACCACCGAGGGCGAGGCCGCGACGCTGGTGCGCCGCTTCACGCTCAACCACGACGGGCGCAGCGATGCGCCGCTGTACGACAACAGCAACTTGAAGGTCGGCACCTACCGGCTGGTGTTCGACGTGGCGGGCTACTTCAAGGCGCGCGGTGTCGAACTGCCGCAGCCCAACTTCCTGAATCGCGTGGCGCTGGACTTCGGCATCGCGCACACCGACCAGCACTACCACGTGCCCCTGCTGGTGAGTCCGTGGAGCTATTCCACGTACCGCGGCTCCTGAGCAGATTTCATGGACGAATCGGGCTGCAGCGCCCGCAGGACGGGCGCCACCAGCTATCTTTTCGATAGCAAGGCGATGTGCGTCGCCGCTTCAGGGCGCCGCCTGCAACTGCCCTTCGCTCAGCGTGTCGAGCTGAAAGCGGCCACTCTCGTCCCACAGCCAGGTGTCGGTCCACACGACGGCGCCGAGGCGTGGAGACACGGGGTAGGGCGCTGCCGCGAGCACCGTGCGCTCGATGCCGGCGATCGCGTCGGGCGCATGCTGGGGTGCGCGCAGCCAGTGCAACGACGTCACCTGGCCCGCCGCGTCGATGCTCACCTGCAGCGTGCCGATGGCGTACAGCAGCGGCGGCAACTGGCCGCGGTAGATCCGGCTGCCGTTGAGCGCATAGATATGGCGGGCGGCATCGCGCTTGTAGTCGCGCGCGCTGGCGGCGCTGGAGCTGGCCGCGCGCCCGCCCGAGGCGGTGGGCGCCGCATCGGACAACTGGCCGGGGACCTTGCCGCCGGTGCCGCAGCCGGCGAGCCACAGGGCAGCGAGCAGCGCCGCGCCCATCGAGAGCCGGCGGATCGAGGTGGACGAACGCATCATGCGCGGGGTTATACCTGCTGCCTGCCCGCACGCGGTGACGGAAGGTGTCGCGTGAACGCAGCGCCGGGCCGCCCCCAGCACATTCGCGCCCCCTTGGGGGGCAGCGAGGACACGCAGTGCCGAGCCTGGGGGCCCTCATGACCGTCGGTGTGGGCGCGCTCGACGAGTGCCTGGCGCGGCTCGCGCGCGAGGACGGCGTGCTGGTGCGCGTCGACGCCACGCAGGGCTCGGCCCCGCGCGAGGCCGGCACCTGGATGGCCGTGTGGCGCAACGCGCTCACCGGCACCATCGGCGGCGGGCAACTCGAGTTCCAGGCCATCCAGGCGGCACGTGCGCTGCTCGATCGTGAAGCCGGGGCGCCGCCCGAATCGGCCCCGTCGCGCTACCCGCTCGGCCCCAGCCTGGGCCAGTGTTGCGGCGGCGTCGTGTTCCTGCGCTATGAACGCATCGGCCCGGCCGACGCCCATCGCCTGCGCCGCGAACTGACCGAGCATCTTCGCCCCGTGGCGCTCTTCGGCGGCGGCCACGTCGGTGCGGCCATCGCACGGCTGCTGTCGAAGCTGCCGTACGCGGTGCGCTGGATCGACAGCCGCGACGGCGTGTTTCCGCTCGAACTGCCCGCCCAGGTGCACACCGAGCACAGCGAGCCGGTGCAGGACGCGGTGGCCGACCTCCCGGCCGGCTCGCACGTGCTCATCATGAGTTTCAGCCACGCCGAAGACCTGGACATCGTCATCGCCTGCCTCAGGCGCCTGCGCGAGCGCGCCGACCTGCCCTACGTCGGCCTCATCGGCAGCAGGACCAAGTGGGCCACCTTCCGCCATCGCCTGGAGGCGCGCGGCTTTGCGGAGGCGGAGATGGACCGCATCACCTGTCCCATCGGCGTGCCGGGCATCACCGGCAAGGAGCCCGAAGTGATCGCGGTCGCGGTGGCGGCACAGTTATTGCAAATTCGCGAACGGGCCTAGGGTTTCCCACGAGAGGGTGCCGAACGAAAAACCACGATGCAAGCCCTCAAACTGTATACACTCCAGTCCACAACACGCCGCAGCGGAGCGCGATGCATCCCCACGATGCCGACGTTCGCGGCCCTTTCTCTGCTCACAGAGCCCGCGGTGGTGAGCAGGCCGGAATGCGGCGCCATGGCGCGCCGCGAGGGTTGAGCGATGGAAAGCTATTACCTCGACTGGGCCAACCTGCTGCTGCGCTGGGTCCACGTCATCACCGCGATCGCATGGATCGGCGCGTCCTTCTACTTCGTGATGCTGGACAACAGCCTCGAGAAGCCGCAGGACCAGGAATCGCTCGACAAGGGCGTGGGCGGCGAGCAGTGGGCCGTGCACGGCGGCGGCTTCTACAACATGCAGAAGTACCTGCTGGCCCCGAAGAAGCTGCCCGACCACCTGCACTGGTCGTACTGGGAGAGCTATTCCACCTGGATCTCGGGCTTCACGCTGTTCACGATGTCCTATCTGTGGAACGCGAGCACCTACCTGATCGACAAGTCCAAGATGGACTGGCAGCCCGGCGCCGCCATCGGCGTGGCGCTGGCCTTCTTCGTCGTCTTCTGGATGGTGTACGACGGCATCTGCCAGGTCTTCGGGCGCCGCAAGAACGGCGACACCATCGTCGGCGTGCTGGTCGCGCTCTTCATCGCCTTCGCGACCTGGCTGGCCTGCCAGTGGTTCGCCGGGCGCGCGGCCTTCCTGCTGGTGGGCGCGATGATGGCCACGACCATGAGCGCCAACGTGTTCTTCTGGATCATCCCCGGTCAGCGCAAGAACGTGGCGGCGCTGCGCGAGGGCAAGCCCGTCGACCCGGTGCACGGCCAGCGCGGCAAGCAGCGCAGCGTGCACAACACCTACTTCACGCTGCCGGTGCTGTTCGCGATGCTGAGCAACCACTACAGCTTCACCTACACGCACAAGTACAACTGGATCGTGCTGCTGCTCATCATGCTGGGCGGCGCGGCGATTCGCCAGTTCTTCGTGGTGCGGCATCGCTTCAAGCTGGGCAATGCGAAGAACCCGCTGCCCTACGCACTCTTCGGCATCGCCGTGCTGGGCCTGACCATCGTGTGGATGAAGCCCGAGCCGCTCGCCGCGCCGGCGCCGTCGGCTGCCGCGGCGCCGGTCTCCTACGCTGAAGTCCAGAAGGTGCTCGAGCAGCGCTGCTACATGTGCCACGGTGCCGCCGTGCAGATGAAGAACGTGCGCCTGGACACCCCCGACCAGGTGGCCGCCCATGCGCAGGCTGTCTACCAGCAGGTGGTCGTGACGAAGATCATGCCGATGAACAACGCCACCGGCATCACCGATGCCGAGCGCGCGCTGGTCGGCAAGTGGTTCAACAGCGGCGCCAAGACGAACTGAGGTGCGGCCGCCGCGGCGACCGCACATCGGACACTCAACGCGCGGCTTCCGCCAATTCCACCGCGAGCCGGTTGTGACGCTCGATCAGCGGTTCCAGTTCGACGGTGGCCAGGCGCCCTTGGCGCACCACCACGCGACCGTTGACCACCGTGTACGCCGCCTGCGGGCTGGCGCACAGCAGCAGGCTGGCGACCGGGTCGTGCACCGCGCCGCCGGCGAAGGCGAGGGTGCGCAGGTCGAACAGCGCCAGGTCGGCGCACATGCCCGGGGCCAGGTGGCCGATGTCGCTGCGGCCCAGCACCTGCGCACCGCCGCGGGTGGCCACCTCGAGCACGTTGCGCGCCGTCATCTCGGCCGGGCCGTGGTCGCAGCCGAAATCCCAACGGCCATCGGGCCCGATGGCCGGGGCGTCCAGCGAGCGCCGCACGCGCGCCAGCAGCAGCGCCTGCCGCGCCTCGCCCACCATGTGCGCGCCGTCGTTGCTGGCGCTGCCGTCCACGCCCAGGCCCACGGACACGCCGGCGTCGAGCATCTGCCGCAGCGGTGCGATGCCCGAGGCCAGCCGCATGTTGCTGCAGGGGCAGTGGGCCACGCCCGTGCGCGTGCGCGCGAAGAGGCCGATGCCCGGCGCGTCGAGCTTCACGCAGTGCGCGTGCCACACGTCCTCGCCCAGCCAGCCCAGGTCCTGCGCGTACTCGGCCGGCGTGCAGTCGAACTTCTCGCGCGTGTAGGCGATGTCGTGGTCGTTCTCGGCCAGGTGGGTATGCAACCGCACCTTGTACGCGCGTGCGAGCCGGGCCGACTCGCGCATCAGGTCGCGGCTGACCGAAAAGGGCGAGCACGGCGCCACCGCCACGTTCACCATCGCGCCGTGCGACACGTCGTGCCACGCCTCGATGAGGCGCTGCGTGTCGGCGAGGATGGCGTCCTCCTTCTCGACCACGCGGTCGGGGGGCAACCCGCCCTGCGAGGCGCCCAGGCTCATGCTGCCGCGCGATGCGGTGAAGCGCATGCCGATCTGCGCGGCGGCCTCGATGCTGTCGTCCAGCCGCACGCCGTTGGGATAGATGTAGAGGTGGTCGCTGCTGGTGGTGCAGCCCGACAGCAGCAACTCGGCCATCGCCACCTGCGTCGACACCTGCACCATCTCCGGCGTCAGCCCGGCCCAGATCGGGTACAGCCCGCGCAGCCAGCCGAAGAGCTCGGCGTCCTGCGTCGCGGGGATCGCCCGGGTCAGCGATTGATACATGTGATGATGCGTGTTGACCATGCCCGGCATGACCAGATGGCCCCGCGCATCGATCACCTCGTCGGCCTCGGCGGGCAGATCGGCCGCCGGGCCGATGGCCGCGATGCGATGTCCGTCCACCAGCACCGAGGCGCCGCGCAGCTCGCGCCGCTGATCGTCGAATGTGGCCACGCAGTCGGCGTTGTGGATCAGCAAGGTCGTCATTGAGCAAAGCCTTTTCTTGTTGTCGAACAAAAACGGAGACCGACCATGATGGCATCGAAGCTGCCAACACCCAAGCCGAACGGCAGCCCCCAGGACTCGGCTGCGCCGACTCCGTCCCCCGAGGGGAGCAAGAAAACTTGGGGCGGCCCGGCGTTTTCTTGTGAGAACCCGCGCGGCTTCCTCGAATACCTTTACCGCGCCGCTGTCACGCGCGCGCTGCCGCTGGCCAACATGGGCGCCTTCCTGCCGCGGCCGCCGAAGGGCCGCACGCTGGTGCTGGGTGCCGGCAAGGCGGGCGGGTCGATGGCGCAGGCGCTCGAAGCGCTGTGGCCGGCCGATGCGCCGCTCGAAGGCCTGGTGGTCACGCGCTACGAGCACATCCCGCCGCGGCCCGAAGGATTGAAGCAGCGCATCGAGGTCGTCGAGGCCGCGCATCCCGTGCCCGACGAGGCCGGGCAGCGCGCCGCCGAGCGCATGCTCGCGCTCACCGACGGGCTGACCGCCGACGACCTCGTGCTGTGCCTCATCTCGGGCGGCGGCTCGGCCCTGCTGACGCTGCCCGCAGAGGGCCTGACGCTGGCCGACAAGCAGCGCATCAACAGGGAGCTGCTCGAATCGGGCGCGCACATCGGCGAGATGAATTGCGTGCGCAAACACCTTTCGCGGATCAAGGGCGGTAGGCTGGCGGCAGCGTGCGCACCGGCGCAGGTGGTCACGCTCACCATCAGCGACGTGCCGGGCGACGACCCGGCCATCATCGCCAGCGGCCCCACCGTGCCCGACGCCACCACCTGCGCCGATGCGCTGGCCATCCTTGCGCGCTACCGCATCGACGTGCCGCCCGCCGTGCGCGCGGCGCTCGAAAGCGGCGCGCTCGAAACCCCCAAGCCGGGCGATGCCGTCTTCGCCGGCCACGTGACGCAGCTGATCGCCACGCCGCAGCAGTCGCTCGAGGCCGCAGCCGAGGCGGCGCGCGCCGCGGGCATCGAGGCGCACATCCTCAGCGACGAGATGGAAGGGGAGTCGCGCGAGGTCGGCAAGGTGCACGGCGCGCTGGCCCGCGCCGTCGCGCAGCGCGGTGCGCCCTTTGCGCGGCCCTGCGTCATCCTGTCGGGCGGCGAGACCACCGTCACCATCCGGCAGCGCCCCGCGGGCGCGCCGAAGGGCCGCGGCGGGCGCGCGGGCGAGTTCTGCATGGGCCTGGCCGGCGCTCTCATGGGCCAGCCCGGCGTGTGGGCGCTGGCGGCCGACACCGACGGCATCGACGGCGTCGAGGACAACGCAGGCGCCGTCGTGACGCCCGACACGCTGGCCCGCGCCGAAGCGGCCGGCCACAAGCTGGCCGCCTTCATGGACCGCAACGACGCCTACGGCTACTTCGACGCCCTCGGCGATCTCGTCGTCACCGGCCCCACGCACACCAACGTCAACGACTTCCGGGCGCTATTGATTCTGTAGCGCCTTGCGCAGGCAGGGCGCGCGCTGCAGGCCATTTTTCTTTGAATCCACCCATTCGAACGCATAATTGGACGCCGTCCACATCGATCCTGCCGTGAGCTCCGACCCCGTCCGTCCGCCCCCGCCGCCGCGCAGCACCTACCGCCACGGCGACCTGCGCCGCGCGCTGTTGGAAGCGGGCATCGACCTGGCACGCGAAGGCGGCCCCGATGCCGTGGTGTTGCGCGAGGCCACGCGCCGCGCGGGCGTGGTGCCCAACGCCGCGTACCGCCACTTCGGCAGCCGCGACGCCCTGCTGGAGGCCGTGCGCTCGGCCGCTCTGGCCGCGGCGGCACGCGCGATGGAGGATGCCTGGCGTGCCGCGGGTGCCGACCTCCCTCGCGCCGATGCGCGCGGCGCGGCGACGGGCGCCGACGCCATCGCGTCCGCGCGCGCCGCAGTGCGCGCCGTGGGCGACGGCTACCTGCGCTTCGCGCGCCGCGAGACCGGTTTGTTCCGTACCGCTTTCGCTTCCGTGACCCCGGTGACAGGCGTGCGCGACCCGGCCAAGGCCGGCGCCAGCGGGCTCAACCCCTTCGAACTGCTGGGCAGCGCGCTGGACCGGCTCGTCGCCGCCGGCGGGATGCCTGCCGAGCGCCGCCCGGGCGCCGAGTACCTCGCATGGTCGGCCGTGCACGGCATGGCGATGATGGCCATCGACGGCCCGCTGCGCGGCCTGGACGATGCGCAGCTGGACGCGCTGGGCCAGCGTCTGCTGGACATGGTGGAGCGTGGGCTATGAGCGCCGCCCGGCCGCTCCGAAGGCGCTCGCACCCGCAGTGCGCAGCACGGAGGGTGGGTCGATGAGCGCCGCCCGGCCGCTCCGAAGGCGCTCGCACCCGCAGTGCGCAGCACGGAGGGTTTTGCAATGAGCAGCGGCCCGCCACGCATCCTGTTCATCTGCACCGGCAACATCTGCCGCTCGCCGACGGCGCACGCGCTGCTCGTGCACCGGGCCGACGCGCTGGGTTGGCCGGTCGAGGTCGACAGCGCCGCCATCTCCGACGAGGAGCGTGGCAACCCTTTCGACCGACGGGCCGCGGCGGAACTGCGCCGCCGTGGCGTCCCGATGCATGCGCATCGCGCCCGGCAGGTGCGGCGCGAGGACTTCACACGTTTCGATTGGCTCGTGGGCATGACCCAGGCGCACTGTGCGGCGCTGCGCCGCCTGGCGCCGCCCGGTGCCGCTGACCGCGTGCTGCTGCTGATGGACGGAGTGCCGGGCCACGAAGGCCAGGACGTGCCCGACCCGTGGTACGGGGGCGAGGCGGACTTCCGCCACGCATTCGACCTCATCGCGCTGGGTGTCGATGCCCTGGCGGGACGCCTGCGTCCGGCCGCCTGAGTGCTATCGATTTCGTAGCTGCCCACGCAGGCGGGGCGGGCGCTACAGCCTCTTTTGCCTTGAACCGAGGGCGTTCAGCCGGGTCGCCGCGCCATCAGCGCCCAGACGCCCGCCGCCGACAGCAGCGAACCGCCCGCGAGATGGAAGCGCCGCTGCGCCCGCGGCGAGCTGAGCAGCTTGCGGGCCGAGGCCGCGAACACCGCGTAGAGCGTGGCATTGAGCGTCGCCAGCACCACGAAGGTAAGGGCCAGCACCCACAGCTGGCGCGTGACCTCGGCTGCGGGCGAAATGAACTGCGGGAGGAAGGCGACGAAGAAGACGATGCCCTTGGGGTTGAGCGCCGTCACCAGCCAGGTGTTGAAGAACAGGCGCCAGCGCGACTGCGGTGCCGCCGGGGCCGCCAGCTGCGCGACCGGCGACACGCCCGCGCGCAGCAGCTTGATCCCCAGGAAGATGAGGTACGCGCCGCCGACCCACTTGATGAGCGTGAACCAGAGGGCCGAGGTGGCCAGCAGCGCGCCCAGGCCCAGCAGTGACAGCACCAGCGCCGTCGAGTCGCCCAGCGCCACGGCCGCGACCAGCGGCACATTGGCCTTGCGGCCGTGCGCCATCGAGTAGCTGATGACGGTGAGGATCGTCGGGCCGGGAATGACCAGCATCACCGCCGAGGCAGCGACGAAGGCGAGCCAGAGTTCGAGGGGCATGGTCGGCGATCTCCGTGGAGTGTGGCGCCGCGATTGTGCGGCGCGCGGACGCTATTCGCAGAGCGCCCGGATCTCTGGCGGAACCGGCAACGCGCGCAGCCGGCCGTCGGGCCGTTTGCCGCCGAAGATGCGCACGTCCTCGGCCTCCAGGATCAGGGTCTCGCCCTGCGGGTCGTCGCGCGTCACGCGGTAGCTCTGCACGAAGCTCTTCTCGCGCCACTCGCGCACCGTCACGGCGATGTTCAGCGTGTCGCCGTAGCTGGCGGTGTTGACGAAGCGCGACTTCGTGTCGACCAGCGGCGTGCCGATCACGCCCAGCGTCTTCGTCGTCTCTTCCCAGCGCGGCACGCCGCACTCGGCGAAGAAGTGGCGCGAGGCCGCGTCCATCCAGCCGAAGAAGTTGGGATACCAGACGATGCCGGCCGGATCGCAGTCGCCGAACTCGACGCGGGCGGTGTAGATGATCTGCTTGCTCATGCGTGCAGGTTAACGCTCAGTCGGCCCGGATCCCGCGCTCCTTGATGATGGCCCCGAAGCGCTGCGAATCGGCCATCGCCTTGTCGTGGAAGGCCGCGGGCGTGCCGGGCGCCGCTTCGCCGCCCAGCTGCGCGATGCGCTCGCGCACCATCGGCATCGCCAGCACCTTGTTGATCTCGGCGTTGAGCTTCGCGATCACGGGCTGCGGCGTACCGGCCGGCGCGTAGAAGCCGAACACGGTGTCGGCGTCGAAGCCCTTCAGGCCCGCCTCTTCAAGGGTCGGCACGTCCGGGAAGAGGGGCGAGCGCTTGGGGCTGCCCACCGCCAGCAGCCGCAGCTTGCCGGCCTTGACCTGCTGCAGCGCGATGCCGGGGTCGAAGTAGAAGTCGATCTGCCCGGCCAGCAGGTCCTGCAGCGCGGGCGCGGCGCCGCGGTAGGGCACGTGCGTGGCGAAGGTGCCGGTCTGCGACTTGAACATCTCGCCCGCCAGGTGCGGCGAGCTGCCCACGCCCGGCGAACCGTACGAGAGTTGGCCCGGGCGTGCCTTGAGGTAGGCGATGAACTCCTGGATGTTCTTCGGCGGCAGCTCCGGCCGTTCGACCAGGAACACCAGCACCCGTGCCGCGGCGGCCACGGGCACCAGGTCCTTCGCCGGGTCGAAGGGCATCTTCTGGTAGAGGTGCGGGTTCACCGAGACCATGCCGCCGCTGCTCATCAGCAGCGTGTAACCGTCGGGCGCCGCCCGGGCCACCGTCTCGCCGCCGATGTTGCCGTTGGCGCCGCCGCGGTTCTCGATCACCACCGGCTGGTGCAGCGCCTCCGACAGGGGTTGCCCGATCAGGCGCGCCAGCTGGTCGGCTGCGCCGCCCGGCGGGAAATTGACGACCACCTTGATCGGCTTGTCGGGCCAGGTCTGGGCGGCAGCGGGCAGCGGCAGCGCGAGCGCGGCGGCGAGCAGGCCGGCGGTGCTCCAGGCAAAGCCGCGGCGCGAGAGCAGAGGGGAAGCATGGCGTTTCATCGTGTTTGTCTCCTGTGTGTTCTTGTGGAAGGCGGGTCAGGACGGCCGCGTCGCGGGCGGTCGGCGCATCCATCGGATCGGCTGCTCGCGCACCGGCCGCGGCGGCGCGCCGTGCTGTCGCAGCGTGGCGTCGAGCGCGGTGCCGGCCTCGTCGGCCAGCGCGGCGGTGCGTGCGGCAGCGACCGCCGCCGCACGCTCGGCCGGCGTGCGGCCCGGGTTGCGCGCCAGGTGGTCGACGATGTGCAGCAGGTTCGTCTTGCCGCGCTCATTGGTGCTGCCGTAGCCCTTGATCAGCCGGCCGCACAGCGCGAGCTCGTGGCCCAGTTCCCAGCCTTCGCGCGTGCCGGACTCCACCGCTGCGAGCCAGCGTTCGATCAAGGCCTGCTCCTCGGCGAAACGACTGCCGCGCCGGCGCAGGCCCCTGAGCGAGGCGAGCGTGCGCAGCGCGGCCATGCCCAGCACCGAATGGCTGCCCACCTTCAGCGGCATCGCCCAGGGCTGCAGGCCACGGCGCTGGCGGGCGGTGTCCCAGGCGGTGAGGCGGTGCGCCAGCGCGGGCGGCAGCAGGGCGGCGAACTCGGGCACGCCGGGCTTGAAGTGGTCGTACACGCGCAGCAGCTCGTCGTCGCCGGCCTTCACCTCGGTGCGCACCCGCTCGGCCCGGCTGGCGCGGGCCTTGAGTGCGGCCACGCGCACGATGTCGTCGAAGGCCATCCACAGCGCCAGCCAGCGCGCCATCTCGCGCGTGATCGCATGGCCCTTCTCGCCGGCCGGGTCGTCCGCCCGCTCGGCCTGCAGCACGCGGGCCAGCCGGTCGACGTACAGCTGCGCGTAGGTGGCATCCTGGTAGTCGAGCACGCGGGCGTGGCCCAGCGCCAGCATTTCGTGCAAGGCGGCGGGAAACTTGCGAGCCAAATCGGACTCCAGCGCCCGCGGGATGGGCGCGGAGTGCTCCTCTTTCGATAGCAAACGCTCGACCATCGCGGCCTGCGAGCGCGCCGCTGCGACGGCATCGAAGGCCGCAGAGAAACCGCGCAGGCTGGCCTGGGCGGCGCCGCCCGGGGTCGCGTCCGGCCCTCGGATCGCCGCCTCGAAGCTCTCGCGGCCGAAGGGCAGCAGGCCGCTGCCCGCGATGGCGCCCAGCATCACGCTGCTGACGATGGTGCCGTGCGTGCGCGCCAGCGTGCCCATGTCGAGCAGGTGATGCTCGCGGCTGAAGCGGCGCACCACCTCCAGCAGGCGCTCGGCGTCCATGCGCCCGTCGCCCGGCACCATGCGCTCGGCGGTGGTGAGGCTGCGGCCGGTCGAGGTGATGACGCAGGTGCGCTCGGCGCTGGCCATGCCGTGGCCGATCTGGCGCACCGTTTCCATCAGCTCGGACGAGACCACGGCGTCGAGCGTGCCGGCCGCCGGCGTGAGGCTGAACACCGGGCGGCGGCCGCCGAGCTGCGCGAGTGGCACCGGGAACACCTCGACGTAGTAGGTCGTCGCGCCGGTGCGCTGCGCCACGCCGGGGATGGAGGTGCTTTGCGCCGCATGGCCGGCGTGGCGCGCGGCCTCGATCAGCCATTCGGTCAGCACGCCACCGCCTTCGCCGCCCAGGGCGCACAGCAAAAGGGTGATGGGCCGGGGGGCGGTCGTCGTCGTGTTCATCGTGCGGTCCTCAGGCAGGGCGCAGCGCGCGCACCACTGCGCCCTGCAGTGAGTGCAGCAGCCGTTCGTGCCAGCGCGGGTTCTGCACCACCTCGGCGCGGTAGAAGCTCGGGCACAGCGTGGCGGCATGCGCGTTGGCGCCGCACAGGCCGCAGCCCACGCAGCCGTCGATCACAGTGGCAACGGGGTCGACCTTGAGCGGGTCGGGGTTGTCCTTGAGCGTGAGCGTGGGGCAGCCCGACAGCCGGATGCAGGCGTGGTCGCCGTTGCACACGTCTTCGTCCACGCCGTACTTCACGCGCACCACGCGCTGGCCCTTCTTGAGCAGGCTGGCGATCCAGGGCTTGATGCGGCGCTGGCGCTCCAATTGGCACTCGCCCTCGGCAATGATCACCTTCAGGCCCTCGAAGGGGCTGGTGAAGGCCTCGGTGAGGGTGGCGCGCATGGCCTCCACCTCGTAGGTATGGACCGTCCGCATCCATTTCACGCCCAGGCCGTTGAGCGTGCTCTCGATGGTCTGGTTCTTGTGCGCCAGGCTCTGCTGCTTGTCCTCGGCGCGGGCCTTCACCTCCTCGTCGGGTGTGGAGATGATGTCCTGTGTGCCGGTGGCGCTGGTGTAGCCGTTCTTGAAGATCAGCAGCACCGCGTCGTCACCGTTGAAGAGCGCGCTCTGCACGCCGGTCAGCAGCCCGTTGTGCCAGAAGCCGCCGTCGCCCATGATCGACAGCACGCGCCGCTGCATCATGGGCGACACGCCCGCGCGGCTGGCCAGGCTCATGCCGTAACCCAGGATGGAGTGGCCCATGCCGAAGGGCTCGAAGGTGCCCAGTGCGTGGCAGCCGATGTCGGCCGCCACGTGCACGGGCCCGACCTCCTGCTGCGCCAGCTTCAGGGCCGAGAACACCGGCCGTTCCGGACAGCCGATGCAGAAGCCCGGCGGGCGCGCGGGCAGGGGCCGGCCCAGCATCGCCGCCACGGCGCGGCGCCGCTCGTCGTTGCCGGCCAGCCATTGCGACGCGGCCTCGGTCTGGGCCGTGGCTGGCAGGTAGCGCGCCGCGAAGGCGCCGACGCCGCGCGCCATGACTTCCGTCGTGTACTCGCCGGCCATCTGCAGCAGGTCCTTGCCGTGCAGCGCGGTCTGGAGGTCGCGCCGGCGCAGCAGCGTGGCGATGTCCTGCTCGATGTACTCGGGCTGGCCTTCCTCGACCACCAGCAGCGCGCGCTTGGCCGATGCGAACTCCGCGACCTGCTCCGGCACCAGGGGGTACGTGACGTTGAGCACGAGGATCGGGATCTCGCTCTCGCCGTAGGCATCGGCCAGCCCCTGCTGCTGCAGGGCGCGGACGAGCGCGTTGTACAGCCCGCCCTGCACCACGATGCCGAGATCGTCGCGCCGGCCGGGCATGAGTTCGTTGAGCTGGTGCTCGGCGATGTAACGCTGCGCGGCCGGGATGCGCTCGGCCGTCTTGCGCTTCTCGTGGCCGAAGGTCACGGGCGGGTGCGCGAGGCGGTCGTAGTCGAAGCCGGCCGGCTCGGTCATCAGTGCGCGGGTCGACACGGCCGGCGCCCGGTTGTCCTTGCATTCGAAGCTGCCGCGCACGTGGCAGGTGCGGATGCGCAGCTCCATCACGCAGGGCATGTTCGAGGCTTCGGACAGGTTGAAGCCTTCTTCCACCATGCGCACCATCACTGGCAGGTCGGGCCGGGGGTCGAGCAGGCACAGGCTGGACTTGAGCGCATAGGCGTGCGTGCGTTCCTGGATCACGCTGGCGCCCTCGCCATAGTCTTCGCCCACCACGACCAGCACGCCGCCGCGCACGCCGGGCGAGGCCAGGTTGGACAGCGCATCGGCCGCCACGTTGGTGCCGACGATGGACTTCCAGGTCACGGCGCCGCGCAGCGGGTAGTGGATCGAGGCGCCCAGCATCGCGGCGGCCGAGGCCTCGTTGGAGCAGGCCTCGACGTGCACGCCGAGCTCGTCCATGTAGTCCTTGCCCTGGACCATCACGTCCAGCAGGTGCGACACGGGCGCGCCCTGGTAGCCGCCGACGTAGGCCACGCCAGCCTGCAGCAGGCCCTTGGTGATGGCGAGGATGCCCTCGCCGTGGAAGGTGTCGCCGGCGCCCAGGCGCAGCGCGCGCACCTCCTTGCTGAAGGAAACTTCCAAGCCGTGTCTCCGGTGTGTTCGTGTCGATCGTGGGCCGCGTCGGTCGACGCAGCGGGCGCAGTGTGGGGCCGCGGCTTCGTGCGCTCAATACAATGAAGCCGCTATCCGACATGCATGCCATGCATATCGACCAACTCGACCTCAACCTGCTGCGCCTGTTCGATGCCGTCTACCGCAGCCGCAACGTCGGCCGCGCGGCGGAGGCGCTGGGCATCACCCAGCCCGCGGCGAGCCACGGCCTGACACGGCTGCGCCTGGCGCTGGGCGATGCGCTGTTCACCCGGGCGCCCGGCGGCGTGTCGCCGACGCCGCGCGCCGAGCGGCTGGCCACCGCGGTGCAGGCCGCGCTCGGCACGCTGGCGCAGGCATTGGCCGAGCCTGGCCGCTTCGATCCCGCGGCGTCGAGCCACAGCTTTCGCATCCACATGAGCGACATCGGCGAGAGCCGCTTCCTGCCGCCCCTGATGCAGCGCCTGCGCGAGACGGCGCCGGGCGTGCGGGTCGAGACGCTGCCGCTGCGCCCGGCCGACATCGCCGTGGCGCTCGACGAAGGGCGCATCGACTTCGCCTTCGGCTTCCTGCCCAAGGTGAAGGACACGCGCCGTCAGCACCTGCTCCAGGACCGCTACATCGTGCTGCTGCGCGCCGACCACCCCTTCGCGCGACGGCGCCTGCGCGGCGCCGCCTTGCTGCGTGCGCTGCGCACGCTCGACTACGTGGCCGTGCGCACCCACACCGACACGCTGCGCATCCTGGAACTGCTGGGGCTGGACGACCGCGTGCGGCTCGTGACCGAGCACTTCATGGTGCTGCCGGCCATCGTGCGCGAGACCGACCTCGCGGTGGTCATGCCGCGCAACATCGCGCGCGGCTTCGGCGAAGGCGCGGGCTTCGCGATCGTGCAGCCCGACTTTCCGCTGCGCGACTTCGGCGTCTCGCTGCACTGGAGCCGGCGCTTCGAGGACGACGCGGCGAACCGCTGGCTGCGCCAACTGATCGTAGGGCTGTTCGGCGAGGCGGCCTGAGACGCCCCGCAAGCGCGTTCAGTCGATGCGCTCGAAGACGATGTCCTGCGCGCCTTCCCACAGCACCTTCACGCCCAGGGCGCGCAGGTTCTCCTTGCCCTCCACGATCGTCAGGAAGTGGTTGCCCGCGAGTTGCCCCATCTTGCTGGCGAAGCTGCAGGCGCCGTAGGCCATGATGATCTCGGTCTCGCTGTAGCCGCCGGGGTAGAAAAGGATGTCGCCCACCGAGGGGTGGCTGGTGTGGTTCTCGAAGCCCACCGGCTGGCCGTCGAGCGCGAGCTTCCACTCGCCCAGCGGCACCCAGCAGCCTTCGCCGCTCCAGCGCACATGGATGATCTTCTGCCGGTAGGGCAGCAGGGTGAGGAAGGCTTCGACCGTCTTGGGCGCGTCGGGATGCGTTTCGGCGATGAAGCTGTGGCCGGCGGCCTGGATGCGGATGCGGGTCATGGGAGAAGCATCAATCGAGCAGTTGGCTGAGGAAGAGGCGCGTGCGCTCGTGGCGCGGGTTGCTGAAGAACTCCTGCGGCGGAGCCTGTTCGACGATGCTGCCCCGGTCCATGAAGATGACGCGGTTGGCCACCTGGCGCGCGAAGTTCATCTCGTGCGTGACCGACAGCATGGTCATGCCGTCCTCGGCCAGCGACACCATGGTATCGAGCACCTCCTTGACCATCTCCGGGTCGAGCGCCGAGGTGGGCTCGTCGAACAGCATCACCTTGGGGCCCATGCACAGCGCACGGGCGATCGCCACGCGCTGCTGCTGGCCGCCCGAGAGCTCCGACGGGTATTTGTGGGCCTGTTCCGGGATGCGAACGCGCTCCAGGTAGGCCATGGCCACGTCCTTCGCTTCCTTGGGCGTGTACTTCTTGCTCCAGATCGGCGCCAGCGTGCAGTTCTCGAGGATGGTCAGGTGCGGGAACAGGTTGAAGTGCTGGAACACCATGCCCACGTCGCGCCGCACCGCATCGATGCGACGCATGTCGTTGGTGAGTTCGATGCGGTTGACGACGATGTTGCCGTCCTGGTGCTCCTCGAGCCGGTTGATGCAGCGAAGCAGCGTCGACTTGCCCGAGCCCGAGGGGCCGCAGATCACGATGCGCTCGCCGCGGCGGACCTCCAGGTCGATGTCCTTGAGCACCTGGAAGTCGCCGTACCATTTCTGCACGCCGACCATGCGGATGACGAGTTCTGCCGCCTCGGGCGAGGCCGCCGGCGCGCTGGGAGATGGCAAGGTGTTCATGCGATGTGCTCCGCAGTTCAGGAAGACGAAGGGAGGGTGGCGCTCAGGCCCAGCTCGGCCACGATGCGGCGGGCGGCGGCATGGCCTTCGGCATCCAGCGGCAGGCGCGGCGGGCGCGGGTTGCCCACCGGCAGGCCCATCGCCGCGAGCAGCGCCTTGGTGCCCGCCACGTAGGACTGGCCGGCCACGAAGTCGATCATGGGGAAGTGGCGGAATGCGATCTCGCGGGCCTCCACGAAACGGCCTGCCTGCACGAGGTCGTGGATGCGTGCCATCTCGCCCGGCGCACCGTTGGAGGGCACGGCCGCCCAGCCCACGGCGCCCTCGACGTAGGACTCGTAACCCATGATCCCGCCGAACACGTTCATCCGGCCGTCGGTCAGGCGCACGATGTCGCGCACGCGCGTCACTTCCAGCGTCGATTCCTTGATGTAGCGGCAGTTGTCGATCTCCGACAACCGGGCCACCAGCGGCGGGCGCAGGTCGATGTTGGTCACGGCCGGGTTGTTGTAGACCATGATCGGGATGCCGATCGCGTCCGAGATGGCGCGGTAGTGCGCCAGCACCTCGGCATCGGTGGGCGTGCAGTAGAAGGGCGGCAGCACCATCACGCCGTCGGCACCCAGGGCCTCGACCTGGCGGCTGCGTCGGATCGCCACGCGCGTGTCCTCGGCCGTGGTGCCGATGAGGACCGGCACGCGCCCCGCCGCGCGGCAGATCACGGTGGTCGCGACCTGCTCGAACTCCTCGTCGCTCAGCGACAGGAACTCGCCGGTCGATCCCAGCGGAATGAGGCCGTGGATGCCGGCCTCGATCTGCCAGTCGACGTAGCGCTCCAGCGTGGGGAGGTCCACCGCGCCTTCGGCATCGAAGGGCGTGACCATGATGGTGTAGGTGCCGCGGAAGGTCTTCATATGGATTCGTTCTTTCACGCGGTGAGCAGACCGGTCGCAACGAGGGCGGCATGGACGCGCGTGGTTTCCGCATCGTCCAGCGGCAGCAGCGGCAGGCGCGGCGCGGCGTGCGGCAGGCGGCCCAGCAGCTTCAGGGCGGTCTTCATGCGGTTGTGGATGTCGACCCCCGGCGCACGGTAGAAGGCGCGGCACAGCGGTACGAGGCGCGCATTCACCTCGCGCGCCTTGACCAGGTCGCCGGTGGCCATCGCCTCGTGCAGCGCGACCAGGAGCGGCGCCGCCACGCTGCCCAGGCCCGACAGGATGCCGTCGCCCCCGCAGGCCAGCGAGGCCATCAGCCAGCCGTTGTTGCTGGTGAGCATGGCCACCGGGCGCGGCAGGCCACGCAGCACGGCCAGCACGTCTTCGTAGAGCTCGGGTGAGTCGCTGCCGTCCTTAACGGCCACGATCTGCGGCACCTCTTCACACAGGCGCTGCACCAGCGCCGGCGCGAAGGCCTGCCCGGAGGCGCGCGAGAGCTGGAACAGCACGATCGGCAGATCGCTCGCGGCCGCCACGTCGCCGACGAAGCGCCGAACCATGTCGGGCCGCAGCGCCGCGCCGTGGGCGAAGAGCGCAGGCGGAAAGAGCAGCAGGCCCCTTGCGCCGGAGGCTGCGGCCTCGCGGGCCAACCGGCGGGCGTCGCGCGGGTCTTCGGCCACCACGCCGGCCACCACGGGCACATCGCTGGCCGCTTCGACCGCGAGCGCGATCACGTCGCTGCGCTCGGCGAAGTCGAGCGAGCTCGTCTCGCCGGCATGGCCGTTGACGACCACGGCGCGCACGCCGCGTGTGCCGGCGACTTGAGCGACGTGGGCCTGGAGCGCAGCGGCGTCGATGCCGCCTTCAGGCGCGAAGGGAGTGAGGGTGGCCGGCCATACGCCGCCACCGGAAAGATGCAAGGCCATGTCGATCCACGGTTCGATGAAGACGGTGAGTATGGAACATCGTTGCAATCGATTGCAATGAGATTGGCATGATTCCGACTGAAACGTCATGGAATTGCAAAATCCACCTTTGAGGAGTTAGCATCTAGAAATGCAATCGATTGCAATAAATGCCCAAATTTGGGGCGCTCACGGGGATGCACCATGGCGGTGACACTGCGCGACGTCGCGCGTGCTGCCGACGTGTCGGTGGCCACGGCCTCCCGGGCCCTCGCGGGCTCCAGCCTCATCAACCACGCGACCCAGCGCCATGTGGTGCAGGTCGCGGCGGCGCTGGGCTACCGCACCAACACCTTCGCCCGCGCGCTCAAGACGAAGAGTTCGCGGCTGGTGGGCCTCACGGTTCACAACCTCGACAACGCCTCCTTCCAGGTGCTGGCCTCGGTGGTCCAGGCGCGCGTACAGGCCGCGGGCTACCAGGTCATCCTCAGCATCAGCGGCGACGACCCCGCGCAGGAGAAGGAGATCCTGCGCACGCTGGTCGACCACAGCGTCGACGGCCTGATCGCCGTGCCCACGGGCGCCAACGGCGCACAACTGCTGGCCATGGAGCACGCCGAGATCCCGGTGATCTGCGCGGTGCGCCGGGTCGAAGGGGCCTCGCTCGAATCGGTGCTGGCCGGCGACCTCGACGGCGCCTACAACGGCACGCGCCACCTGCTGGGGCTGGGGCACCGGCGCATCGGGCTGATCGTCGGCCCCGGCGAGACCACCTCCGGCAAGGAGCGCCTGGCGGGCTACCGGCGTGCCTTGCAGGAAGCGGGCCTGCCCATCGATCCGACGCTGATCCAGACCGGGCGCTACCTGCCGGCGACCGGCGTCGCCGCGGCCAATGCCCTGCTGTCGCTGTCCGAGCCGCCGACGGCGCTGTTCGTCGCCAACCACGAGTCCTCCGTCGGCGTGCTGCGCGTGATCGCCGAGCGCGGCATCTCGGTGCCGCAGGACCTGTCGCTGCTCTTCTACGAGGACTCGCCCTGGTTCGAGTGGCAGCGCCCCGCCATCAGCGTGGTGGACAGCGGCGCCGCCGAAATGGCCAACCTCGCCGTCGACCGCCTGATGCAGCGCCTGGGCGGCGTCGCCAACAGCGGCCGCGAATACCGCGTGGGCTCGCGCCTGATCGAGCGCGCGTCCTGCCTCAACCTCTCCAACCCTTGAGCCGCATGCCTTACGTCGAAATCCTGGCGCCTCGCGCCGACAGCTCCCGCAAACGAGAACTCGCCGACGTCGTGACGCGCGGCATCGTCGACGGCTTCGGTGTCGCGCCGTCCACCGTCACGATCTACTTCCAGCCCATCGAGCCTGCCGACTATGCGCACGAGGGCGAACTGGGCCAGCCCGACGCCGGCTCGCGCGTGTTCGTGAAAGTGCACGCCTACCGCCGCACCCCGGACCAGCGGCGCGCCGTTGCCGAGGCCGTCACGCCGGCCCTGGCCGCCTGCTTCGACACCACCGGCCACAACGTGGCGGTGTACTTCCTCGACCGTGAGCGCGACGAGGTCGCGCACGACGGCCACCTCGCCAGCGACGAACCGGTCGCTCACCCCGCCGCCTGAGCCGGAAATGCAACACCCCCCATGCCGCTTCGCGGCTCCCCCCTCTCTGGCGCCTTCGGCTTGGAGGGGGGCGCACCCAGAGGCCTGGCGGAGCCAGTTCCTCGGGTGCTCTGGCTTGGCCTGCCCCGGGGCCGCTCAACCCTCGTCGCCATTTGGGCTTCACGCCATGCGGGTGGCGCCCAGTGCTATGGACAACTGAAATGAATCACTTCTACACCGAAGACCAGATATCCCTGCGCGACACCGCGCGCCGCTTCGCCGAGGCCGAGGTGCTGCCGCGCGCCGCCGCCATCGACCGCGAGGACGCCTTCGACCGCACGATCTACCGCGGCATGGCCGAGCTCGGTCTGTTCGGCACCAGCCTGCCCGAGGTCGCCGGCGGTTCGGGCTTCGACACCGTCGGCACCTGCCTGGTGATGGAGGAGCTGGCGCGCTGCTCCGGCGCCATCGGCAACGCGTTCGCGATCCCGGTCGAAGCGGCACTGTTCCTGCACCACCACGGCAACGAGAGCCAGAAGGCGCTGATTCCCAGCATCCTCGACGGCTCCATCCTCATGGCCACGGCCATGACCGAGCCCGACTACGGTTCGGACACGGCCAGCATCACGACGTCGGCCCGGCGCACGGCCGAGGGCTGGGTCATCAACGGCACCAAGGCCTGGGTCACGCTGGGCGGTGTGGCCGACCGGATCATGGTCTTCGCGCGCACCGGCAAGGACGCGGGTCACAAGGGCATCAGCTGCTTCATGGTCGATGCGCGCCAGCCGGGCGTGAGCCGCGGCAAGAACGAGGAGCTGCTGGGCATGCACGGCCTGGAGGACTGCCAGATCATCCTCGAGGACGTGCTTGTGCCCGAAGAGGCCATGATCGGCGCCGAGAACACGGCCTTCAAGACGGCCATGGGCAACTTCAATTTCAGCCGGCTGCTGATGTCGTCGATGGCCCTGGGCATGGCGCAGGCCGCGATGGAGGATGCGGTGGCCTACGCCACCACGCGCAAGCAGTTCGGCGGCCCGATCATGGGCTTCCAGGCCATCCAGTTCATGGTGGCCGACATGTCCACCGACATCGCCGCCGCGCGCCTGCTGATCCACCACGCCGCGCGCCTGTACGACGCCGGCCAGCCCTACGCCAAGGAAGCCGCGCACGCCAAGCTCTTCACCACCGACATGGCGATGAAGCACGTGTCGAACGCGTTGCAGATCCACGGCGGCAACGGCTACTCGCGCGATTACCGCATCGAGCGCCTGTTCCGCGACGTGCGCCTGGCGCAGATCTACGAAGGCACCAACCAGATTCAGCGCGTGATCATCGCGCGCCAGGTCGAGAAAGAGCTGGCCTGAGGGAGCGTGCCATGATCAGTTGCATCACGGCCGACGAGGCCGCCGCCCTCATCCGCGACGGCGACTTCGTCATCACCGGCGGCAATGGTGGTTCCGGCGTGCCGGAGGCGCTCTTCGAGGCCGTCGAGCGCCGCTTCCTCGCCGGCCAGGGGCCGCACGCCATCACGCTGTTCCACATCACCGGCGTGGGCGCGCTGACCGAGAAGGGCCTGTGCCGCTTCGCGCACCCGGGCCTGGTGAAGCGCGTCATCGGCGGCAACTTCGGCATGCAGCTTCCGTTCATCCAGATGATCGTGAACAACGAGGTCGAGGCGTACAACTTCCCCCAGGGCGTGATGACGCACCTGTGCCGGGCGATGGCCGGCCGCCAGCCCGGCATCCTCACGCACGTGGGCCTGGGCACCTACATGGACCCGGAGCAGGACGGCGGCCGCATGAACGCCCGCACCACCGAGCCGCTGGTCGAGCGCGTGCACGTGGCCGGTGCCGACTACCTGTTCTATCGCGCCCCGGGCGTGCCCACGGTGGCGCTCATCCGCGGCACCTCGGTCGACGAGGACGGCTACGTGAGCATGGAGCACGAGGCCACCGCGCGCGAGGACCTGTCGATGGCGCAGGCCGTGCACAACGCCGGCGGCACGGTGATCTGCCAGGTCAAGCGCCGTGTGCGCCGCGGCACGCTGCATCCGCACATGGTGAAGATCCCCGGCTTCCTGATCGACCGCGTGGTGGTCGAGCCCGAGCAGCTGCAGACCTACACCACACGCTACGATCCGGCCCGCTGCGGCGAGACGCGCCTGCCCGCGTCGGGCATCGCGCCCGACCCGCTGGATGCGCGCCGCGTCATCGCGCGCCGCGCCGCCTTCGAGCTGCGGCCGGGCGACGTGGTGAACCTGGGCGTCGGCATCTCGGCCATGATCCCCAACGTCGCTGCGGAAGAGGGCATCGACGAGCTCATCACGCTCACGGTGGAATCGGGTGTGGTGGGCGGCGTGCCGGGCCATGCCCGCGAGTTCGGCACGGCGGTGAACCCGCGCGTCATCCTCGACCAGGGCTACCAGTTCGACTTCTACGACGGTGGCGGCCTGAGCTGCGCCTTCCTGTCCTTCGCCGAGGTCGATGCCGAAGGCAACGTCAACGTGACGCGCTTCGGCCGCCGCTACGACGGCGCGGGCGGCTTCATCAACATCACGCAGAACACGCGCCGGCTGGTGTTCAGCGGCTCGCTCACCGGCGGCGACGCCGACATCCGGGTGGAAGGCGGCCAGCTCGCGATCCATCGCGACGGCAAGTTCCGCAAGTTCGTGCCCACGGTGGGGCAGATCAGCTTCTCGGGCAAGCTGGCGCGCCAGCGCGGCCAGCAGGTGAGCTTCGTCACCGACCGTGCCGTCTTCGAGCTGGAGGCCGACGGCATCGTGCTGACCGAGATCGCACCGGGCGCGCGCCTGAAGGAGGACGTGCTCGACCACATCGGCTTCGAAGTCCGCATGAGCGCATCGCTCGGGACGATGGATCCGCGCATCTTCCGCGCCGGGCCGATGGGCCTGCACGATGCCTTCGTCGCGCAGCCGCCGCGCCATGTCGCGCGCGATGCGGATCAGCAGGAGGCGGCACGATGAGCGCGTCGAAGGAACTCTGGTTCGAGGACGTGGTGGTCGGCACCGAAATGCGCAGTGCCGTGCACACCGTCAGTGCAGAGGCCATCGCACAGTTCTGCAACCTCACGCAGGACCACCATCCGCTGCACACCGACGCGGCCTATGCGAAGTCGCGCGGCTTCCCGGGCGTCATCGCCCATGGCCTGTTCGGGCTCGCACTCATGGAGGGCCTGAAGACGGCGATGGGCCTCTACGAGAACAGCTCCATCGCCTCGCTCGGTTGGGACGGCGTTCGCTTCGTGCGCCCCGTGGTCGCTGGCGACGAGGTGCATGTGCGCTTCCGCTTCGTCGACAAGCGCCTGTCGTCCAAGGGCGGGCGCGGCGTGGTGACCGAGGCCTTGCAGCTCGTCAACCAACGTGGCGAGTGCGTCATCGAGGCACAGCACGCAGCGCTTGTCGCGTGTCGCAACGACGCAGCGCGCTGAGAAGCTGTGAACGAACCGACCACGCCCGCTCGGCGCGCCCTGACGACGCCCTCGTCGTTGCAAATGCTCGCCATAGCCCGAGCTATGGCTGCGCTTTGCGCCTCGATGGGCGCCGCCCTGGCGCGCCGCTCGAACGCGGCCGATTCATTCACAGCTTCTGAGTCGAATTCTTTTCTTTTCTTTCGTTCCTGCGTGCCCGCTTCTTGCTAACTGCTTCCTGTCCTTCAACAACCCCGCTCCATCGCTTCATCATGAAACACACCCACCTCATCACCGGCCTCGTGCTCGGTGCCGTCGCGACCCTTCCGGCCTTCGCGCAGAGCTGCACACCCAAGGTCGCAGCCGATCAACTGGTCACGCCCGGCAAACTGCAGATGTCGATCAACCCCACGCTGCCGCCGCAGCAGTTCGTCGACGAGAAGGGCGAGCTGCAGGGCCTGAACGTCGAACTCGGCAAGGCCGTGGCCAAGAAGCTGTGCCTGGAGCCGGTCTTCATCCGCATGGACATGCCGCCCATGATCCCCGCCATGCAGGCCGGCCGCTTCGACCTCATCAACACCGGGATGTTCTGGACCGAGGAACGTTCCAAGCTCATGTTCATGATTCCCTACGGGCAGCAGGCCATGAGCATCTACACGGTGCCGGGCAGCAAACTGAAGATCACCAAGTTCGAAGACCTCGCGGGCCACGTGGTGGGCATCGAGACCGGCACCTACCAGGAGCGCAAGGCGCGCGAATACAACGCGGCCATGGTCGCCAAGGGCGAGAAGACCATCGACTTCCGCACCTTCGCCACGGCGTCGGAAACGACCGCGGCCCTGCGCGCTGGCCAGCTCGAGGCGGGCATCAACATCGACGAGACCGCCAAGGCCTTCGAAGAGCGCGGCATCGCCAAGATCTGGCTGAGCGGCATCAACGGAACCGACATCACGCTGGCCTTCCGCACCAAGGGCGCGGCCGACGCCGCAGCCAAGGCGCTGGACGAGCTGAAGGCCGAGGGCGTCTACGACCAGCTCTTCGACAAGTTCAAGATGACGCGCCTGAAGGACGTCAAGAACTTCGCCATCCGCGGCACCGGCCCGGCACCCAAGTAAGCATCCCGAGGACCGGCCGTGTTCAACGTCGACGCATTCCTGTCGTACCTGGTCAACCCGTACCTGCTGGGCGGCGTCGGCATCACGATCGGCCTGACGGTCGCCACCATCGCCATCGGCCTGGTGCTGGCCCTGCCGCTGGCGCTGGGCAGCATGTCGAGCAACCGGCTGTTCAACGCGCCGGCACGCTTCTACGTGTGGGTGTTCCGCGGCACGCCGCTGCTGGTGCAGCTGGTCATCATCTACACCGGCCTGCCGCAGCTGGGCATCCGGCTGGACGTGCTCACCTCGGCGGTGCTGGCGCTGAGCCTCAACGAGGCGGCCTACCTGTCGGAGACCATCCGCGCCGGCTTCTCGGCGGTGGCCAAGGGCCAGGTCGAGGCGGCCAAGGCGCTGAGCCTGTCGCGCGTGGCGACGCTGCGGCTGGTCACGCTGCCGCAGGTGATCCGCATCATCATCCCGCCGCTGGGGAATTCGGTGAACGGCCTGCTCAAGGCGACCTCGCTCGCGTCGGTGATCTCGATGGAAGAGCTCATGCGACGCAGCCAGGTGCTGATGCAGATGAAGTTCGAGGTGCTCGAGCTTTACTGCGTGGCGGCCTGTTACTACCTCGTGCTCACGACGCTTTGGAACCTCGTGCAGGTGCGCCTGGAACGCCACTATGGCAAGGGCTATGCGCCTCGCAGCACGAAGAAGGCTCCGATCCCCCGCGTCGCGATGGCGCGCTGACCCGACGACCCGAGAGCCATGGCCGACTTCGACCTTGTCATCCGCAACGCGCAGGCCGTGACGGCCAGCGACATCTTCCACTGCGACATCGGCGTGCGCGATGGTCGCGTGGTCCAGCTCGGGCTGGGCCTGGGCCCCGGCACGCGCGAGATCGATGCGGCCGGCCGCGCCGTGACGCCCGGCGGCGTCGACACGCACTGCCACCTCGACCAGCCGCAGGCCCCGCCCGTGGTGTCGGCCGATGACTTCCTCACCGGCTCGCGCTCGGCCGCCTGCGGGGGCACGACCACGGTCATTCCCTTTGCAGCCCAGCGCAAGGGCCAGTCGCTGCGCGACGCCGTGGACGATTACCACCGCCGCGCGAACGGCAAGTCGTGCATCGACTATGCCTTCCACCTCATCGTGAGCGACCCCACGCCGACGGTGCTGCAGGAGGAGCTGCCGGCCCTGATCGCCGAGGGCTACACGTCGTTCAAGATCTACATGACCTACGACGACATGAAGCTGGACGACCGGCAGATCCTCGAGGTGCTGGACGTGGCACGCAGCCATGGCGCCATGGCCATGATCCACGCCGAGAACTCCGACTGCATCGCCTGGCTCACCGGCCGCCTGCAGGCCGCCGGCAAGACGGCGCCGCGCTACCACGCGCACGCCCGGCCGCTGCTGGTGGAGCGCGAGGCCACGCACCGCGCGATCGCACTCTCGGAACTGGTCGACGTGCCGATCCTCATCGTGCACGTGTCGGGCCGCGAGGCGGTCGAGCAGATCCGCTGGGGGCGGGCGCACGGCTTGCAGGTCTTCGCCGAGACCTGCCCGCAGTACCTGTTCCTGACGGCGGAGGACCTGGGCATCGACGACAGCTACGAGGGCGCCAAATGCGTCTGCAGCCCGCCGCCGCGGGACAAGGCGAACCAGCAGGTGATCTGGGACGGCCTGGCCGACGGGCTGTTCACCGTGATCTCGTCCGACCATGCGCCCTACAACTTCGAGGGCGAGGGAGGCAAGCATCCGGCCGGCGAGGAAGTGCCCTTCAACCACATCCCCAACGGCATTCCCGGCATCGAGACCCGCATGGCGCTGCTGTGGTCCGAGGGGGTGCTGGGCGGGCGCATCACCCCGCAGAAGTTCGTCGAGCTCACTGCCACGAACCCCGCCAAGGCCTATGGCCTGCACCCGCGCAAGGGCACCATCGCGGTGGGCGGCGATGCCGACCTGGTCATCTGGGACGAGCGCGAGTTCGTGCTGAACAACGGCATGCTCCACCATGCCGTCGACTACACGCCCTACGAGGGCATGCGCCTGGCGGCCTGGCCCGGCACGACCATCGCGCGCGGTCAGGTCGTGTGGGACGGCACGCACTACCTCGGGCAGGCAGGCCATGGCCAGTTCCTGCCCTGTGGTCTGCCCACGCTGTTGCCTGCACGGCGCGAGATGGCCGGCGCTCGCTGAGGGGCAGGACGGCGGGCCTGCACGGGGCGCGCGGGTGCACAAGGCCGGGCCGCGCGGAGCGCGGGAAGGTGCGTGGCGCGAGAATTGCTCGACGCCCATGCGGGCTTACCCGTATGCTCCATACCGGCCCTCGCATAAGTCCTATGGACCGGGGCGTATGCCTGGCGCCGGTGCAGGGGCGAACATCCCGGCCAGGGGCCCGGACGCCATGCCGGCCCGTCGCCCGCCCACGAACGCCCACATGAACGACACGCTCAACGCCCGTCCCGCGCAGCCCATCCGCTTCTTCCACCGCGGCGAGGTGGTCGAGGTCCGGGATGTCCACCCCACTCGATCGGTGCTCGACTGGCTGCGCGAGGACGCGCACTGCACCGGCACCAAGGAGGGCTGCAACGAGGGCGACTGCGGCGCCTGCACCGTGGTCATCGGGGAACTGGCGGCCGACGGCGCGCCCGGCGCGGTGGGCGGCCTGCAGCTGCAGATCGTCAACGCCTGCATCCAGTTCCTGCCGACATTGCACGGCAAGGCCCTCTTCACCGTCGAGGACCTGAAGGTCCAGTGCGGCAATGTCCACGATGGCGAGCGCCACAGCAAGCACCCGGTGCACCAGCTGCACCCGGTGCAGCAGGCGATGGTGGACTGCCATGGCTCGCAATGTGGCTTCTGCACGCCCGGCTTCGTGATGTCGCTGTGGGCGACGTACGAGCACCACAGCGAAGCGGGCACCTCGCCCACGCGCCAGCAACTGGCCGACGAGCTGTCGGGCAACCTGTGCCGCTGCACGGGCTACCGGCCGATCCTCGATGCCGGGCAGAAGATGTTCGACCTGCCCGCGGTCCGGCTCGACACGGCGCCGGTGGTGGCGGCGCTGCAGGGGCTGAAGCGCGAGAGCACCTTCGATTACGCCGCGCCGCTGGGCCAGCGCACGGACCGCTTCATGGCGCCGGTGACGCTCGATGAGTTCGCGGCGCTGCGCGAAGCGCACCCCCAGGCGCGCATCCTGGCCGGCTCGACCGACGTCGGCCTGTGGGTGAACAAGCAGTTCCGTGACCTGGGCGACATCCTCTACGTGGGCGACGTGGCCGAGCTCAAGCGCATTGGCGAGGAGGGCGACGCGCTGTACATCGGCGCCGGCGCGTCGCTGGAAGACGCCTGGCGCGCCATCGTGCGGCGGGCGCCGACGCTGCAGGACGTGTGGCTGCGCTTCGCCTCGCCGCCGATCCGCAACGCCGGCACCATGGGCGGCAACGTGGCCAACGGCTCGCCGATCGGCGATTCCCCACCCATCCTGATGGCGCTGGATGCGCAGATCGTGCTGCGCAAGGGCGAGGCCGTGCGCAGCATGCCGCTGCCCGACTTCTATGTCGATTACATGAAGAACCGGCTCGAGCCAGGGGAGTTCGTGCAGGGCCTGGCGATTCCGCTGGCTGCTTTCGAGCGGCAGCTGCGCGGCTACAAGATCAGCAAGCGCTTCGACTGCGACATCTCGGCCCTGTGCGCCGGCTTCGCGATCGAGCTCGACGGCGAGGCCGTGCGCAGCGTGCGCCTGGCCTACGGCGGCATGGCCGCGACGGTGAAACGAGCCGCGCAGGCCGAGGCCGCGCTCACCGGTCGGCCCTGGACCCAGGCCAGCGTCGACGCCGCCAAGGCCGCCCTGGCGCAGGACTTCAAGCCGCTGTCGGACATGCGCGCCAGTGCCGACTACCGCCTGCAGGTCGCACAGAACCTGCTCCAGCGCCTGTGGCTGGAAACGCGCACGCAGGATGCCCTGGCCGCCGAAGCCACCAGCGTGTGGAGCGTCATGCCCCACGACGTTGCCGCCTGAACGACGGGAGCCCACGATGAACAAGCCGATCGACCCCGCCCTGCTGCAGTCCGCGGAGGCCTTTGCCGACTACCTGGCCAACACTGCTGCGCGCATCGACACCGATGCCGAGGCCCAGGCGCTCGCGCAGGGTGCCCGGGTAGGCATCAGCCGTCCGCACGAGTCCGCGCATCTGCATGTGGCTGGCGAAGCGACCTACACCGACGACCTGCCCGAGCTGGCCGGTACGCTGCATTGCGCGCTGGGCCTGTCGCCCGTGGCGGCAGGGCGCCTGACGGGCCTGAAGCTTGACGCCATCCGTGCCATGCCCGGTGTGGTGGACGTCATCACCGCAGCCGACGTGCCGGGCGCCAACGACTGCGGCTCCATCGTTCACGACGACCCCTTGTTGTGCGATGGTGAGATCCGGTACCTGGGCCAACCGCTCTTCGCCGTGATCGCCCGCACCCGCACCGAGGCCCGCCGCGCCGCGGCACGTGCCAAGGAGGCGGCGCAGGTCGAGGCCGCCGAGCCGGTGATCACGCCCCAGCAGGCCCATGCGCGCGGCCAGTACGTGGTGCCGCCGATGCACCTCAAGCGCAGCGCGCAGGGCATCGAGGTGCGTGCCGCCATCGACGCCGCGCCGCATCGCCTGAAGGGTGAACTCGACGTGGGCGGGCAGGAGCAGTTCTACCTGGAAGGGCAGATCAGCTACGCCATCCCGAAGGAGGGCGGAACGATGCACGTGCATTGCTCCACCCAGCACCCGAGCGAGATGCAGCACTTGATCGCCCATGCGCTGCACCTGCACTCGAACGAGGTGCATGTCGAGTGCCGCCGCATGGGCGGCGGTTTCGGCGGCAAGGAGTCGCAATCCGGCCTGTTCGCCTGCATCGCCGCAGTGGCGGCCGCCAAGCTGCGCCGTCCGGTCAAGCTGCGGCCCGACCGCGACGACGACTTCATGATCACCGGGCGCCGCCACTGCTTCTGGTACGAGTACGAGGTCGGCTACGACGACGAGGGCCGCATCCTCGGCGCCGAGATCTCTATGGTCTCGCGCGCCGGCCACTCGGCCGACCTCTCCGGCCCGGTCATGACGCGCGCGCTGTGCCACTTCGACAATGCCTATTGGCTGCCCGAGGTGTCGATGCACGGCTTCTCGGGCCGCACCAACACCCAGAGCAACACCGCCTTCCGCGGGTTCGGCGTGCCGCAAGGCGCGATCCCCGTCGTCTACAGCCTGGACTCGGTGCCGCGCCCCCTGCGCCGCGATGCACTGGCCGTGCGCCAGGCCAACTTCTACGGCACGACCGAGCGCAACGTCACGCCCTACGGACAGACGGTGAGCGACAACGTGATCCACGCGCTGGTCGGGCAACTGGCCGAGAGCGGCGCCTATGCCCAGCGGCGCGAGGCGGTCAACGCCTTCAACGCGAGCAGCCCGGTGCTCAAGCGCGGCCTGGCGCTCACGCCTCTGAAGTTCGGCATCAGCTTCAACGTGCCGCACTTCAACCAGGCCGGTGCGTTGGTGCATGTCTACACCGACGGCTCGATCCTCGTGAACCATGGCGGGACCGAAATGGGCCAGGGCCTGAACACCAAGGTGGCCCAAGTCGTCGCGCATGAGCTGGGGGTGGAGTTCGAGCGCGTGCGCGCGAGCGCCACCGACACCACCAAGGTCGCCAACACCTCGGCCACCGCCGCGTCGACGGGCGCCGACCTGAACGGGAAGGCGGCCCAGGACGCGGCGCGCCAGATCCGCGAGCGCCTGGCGGCCTGCGCAGCCAGGCGCCACGGCGGCAAACCGGAAGACGTGCGCTTCGCCAATGGCAAGGTGCATGTGGCAGGCCGCGAGCTGCCCTTCGCCACCCTGGTCGGCGAAGCCTACGTGGACCGCGTGCAGCTGTGGTCCGACGGCTTCTATGCCACGCCCGGCGTGCACTGGGATTCGAAGACCATGCAGGGCCACCCGTTCTACTACTTCGCCTACGGCGCGGCGCTGAGCGAGGTGGTGGTGGACACGCTCACCGGCGAATGGAAGCTGCTGCGGGCCGACGTGCTGCACGATGCGGGCCGCTCGCTCAACCCGGCCGTGGACATCGGCCAGGTGGAAGGCGCCTTCATCCAGGGCATGGGCTGGCTCACCACCGAAGAGTTGGTGTGGCACCCCACGAGCGGCAAGCTCACGACCCACGCGCCGAGCACCTACAAGATCCCGACGGCCAACGACTGCCCGCCGGTGTTCAACGTCCGCCTGTTCGACGGCCCGAACGTCGAGGACTCCATCCACCGCAGCAAGGCGGTGGGCGAGCCGCCGCTGCTGCTGCCCTTCTCGGTGCTGTTCGCAATCCGCGACGCCGTCTCGTCGGTTGGCGGGCATCGCATCGATCCGCCGCTGCGCGCGCCGGCCACCAGCGAAGCCATCCTGTCGGCGATCACCGCCGTGCAGCAGCGCGCCGGCTGACCATGTCGTGTCGTGCCTGTGGCGCGGCCCCGGTGGCCCGCGCGCTATAACCACGCCCGCCTTCATTCGACGATGAAAGGGATGTGGCCATGAGAGACCAGGCGCTGTTCGACAAGATCGATCTTCATCTCATCCGCGTGCTGCACACCGTGCTGACCGACCGCAGCGTCTCGCGCGCCGCCATCCGCCTGGGCATGTACCAGCCGGCCGTGTCTGCCGCGCTCAAGCGCCTGCGGGAGCTGGCCGGCGACCCGCTGCTGGTGCGCTCGGGCTCCGGCATGGTGCCCACCGACGCCGGCCTGCGCATGATCGAGCCGGCGGCCAGCATCCTGCGGGCGGCCGAGATGCTGTTCTCCGACGCGCGCGGGTTCGACCCGCAAACGGCGGGCACCACCTTTCGCATCGCCGCCAACGATTCGCTGGACCCACTCTTCCTGCCGATGGTGGTCACCCAGGTCAAGCGCCTGGCGCCCATGGCGCGCATCGAGATCCATCCGCTCTCGTCCGACGGGGACTACCACGCCCACCTGGCCCATGGCGAGCTCGACCTGGTCATCGGCAACTGGCTCAAGCCGCCGGAAGACCTGCACATCTCGCGCCTGTTCGGCGACGAGGTGGTGTCGATGGTGAGCGCCGACCACCCCGCCGTGCGCCGTGGCTGGACGCTGGACAGCTGGCTCGAGGCCGAGCATCTCGCACCCACGCCCACGCACCCCGGGGCGCGCGGGATCATCGACCAGATGCTCGACACGCTGGGGCGTCAGCGCAACATCACGGCGCGCTGTGCGCACTTCGGGCTGATGCCCGACATGGTCGCCTCGAGCCTGCTGGTGCTGACCACCGGCCGGCAGTTCTGCGAGCGCTTCGCCGAACGGTTGCCGCTGCAGATCCTCGAGTGCCCGGCCACGCTGCCGCGGCTGCTGTATTACCAGCTGTGGCACGAGCGCACGCATTCGTCGAGCGCGGCGCAGTGGCTGCGCGAGCAGGTCAAGGGCGTGGCGGCCTCGCTGCGCCCGCCGCCGCCGTCCTGAACGCCGGCGCTTCCCGAACACACAACAAAAGGAGACAACCCATGAACTGGATCGAGCGCATCTTCAAGCTGCGCGAACACGGCACGACCGTGCGCACCGAGGTGGTGGCAGGCATCACCACCTTCCTCACGATGGCCTACATCATCTTCGTCAACCCCTCGATCCTGGGCGACGCGGGGATGCCGAAGGAATCGGTCTTCGTCGCCACCTGCCTGATCGCGGCGCTGGGCACCGCCATCATGGCCCTGTACGCCAACTACCCGATCGCGCTGGCACCGGGCATGGGCCTGAACGCCTACTTCGCCTACGTGGTGGTGCTGCACATGGGCTTCACCTGGCAGGCGGCACTGGGCGCGGTGTTCGTGTCGGGCTGCCTGTTCCTGCTGGTCACGCTGTTCCGGCTGCGCGAGCTGATCATCCGCGGCATCCCGCTGTCGCTGCGCTATGCCATCACGGTGGGCATAGGGCTGTTCCTCGCGCTGATCGCGCTCAAGAGCGCCGGCATCGTGGCGCCCTCGAAGGCGACCTACGTGACGCTGGGCGACCTGCACACGCCGCAGGCGGTGCTGGCCATCCTGGGCTTCTTCCTCATCGTCGTGCTCGACCGGCTCAAGGTCCCCGGTGCCATCCTGATCGGCATCGTGAGCGTCACGCTGGCCAGCTTCTTCTTCGCCGGCAACGAATACCGCGGCATCTTCTCGGCGCCGCCCTCGATCGCGCCGACCTTCCTGCAGCTGGACATCAAGGCGGCGCTGGCGGGTGGCATCCTCAACGTGATCCTGGTGTTCTTCCTGGTCGAGCTGTTCGACGCCACCGGCACGCTGATGGGGGTGGCCAAGCGGGCCGGCCTGCTCGTGCCCGGCAAGATGGACCGGCTCAACAAGTCGCTGCTGGCCGATTCGGCCGCCATCTTCGCGGGCTCGCTGCTGGGCACCTCGAGCACCACGGCCTACGTCGAGAGCGCCGCTGGCGTGCAGGCCGGCGGTCGCACGGGCCTCACGGCGCTCACGGTGGCGGTGCTGTTCCTGGCCTGCCTGTTCATCGCGCCGCTGGCCGGCGTGGTGCCGGCCTACGCGACTGCGCCGGCATTGTTCTTCGTGGCATGTTTGATGCTGAGGGAACTGACGGAACTGAACTGGGACGAGACCACCGAGGTGGTGCCGGCCGCCGTGACGGCGCTGGCCATGCCCTTCACCTACTCCATCGCCAACGGCCTGGCCTTCGGCTTCATCACCTATGCGGTGCTCAAGCTGTTCACCGGCCGGGCACGCGAGGTGCACTGGATGGTGTGGGTGATCGGCGGGATCTTCCTGTTCAAGTTCATCTGGATCGAAGGCCATTGAGCTGGCGGCCGCCGGCTCGGGAGCGGTGACAATGCGGAAACGTTGCATGCTATTGTTTTCATAGCTGTTGGCGCCCGCCCCGCGGGCGTTTCGAGGGTTTTTCATACATAAAACAGAGCGACGACCGAAGGCCACCCATGTCCACCCCCAGACTCCAGCTCGCGGGCATCACCAAGCGCTACCCCTCCGTGGTGGCCAACAGCGGCGTGTCGCTGACGGTGCAGCCGGGCGAAACCCACGCCGTGCTCGGCGAGAACGGCGCCGGCAAGTCCACGCTGATGAAGATCATCTACGGCTCCGTCAAGCCTGATGAGGGCACGGTGAGCTTCAACGGCCAGCCGGTGCACATCCGCAATCCGCAGGAGGCGCGGGCGCTGGGCATCAGCATGGTGTTCCAGCATTTCAGCCTGTTCGACACGCTCACGGTGGCCGAGAACGTCTGGCTGGGGCTGGACAAGAGCCTCAGCCTCGCCGAGGTCACGCGCCGCATCGTTGCCAAGGCCGGCGAGTACGGGCTGGAGATCGACCCCCAGCGGCCCGTGCACACGCTCTCCGTGGGCGAGATGCAGCGCGTCGAGATCATCCGCGCATTGCTCACCGACCCGAAGCTGCTGATCCTCGACGAGCCGACCTCGGTGCTGACGCCACAGGCCGTGCTCAAGCTCTTCGTCGTGCTCAAGCAGCTCGCGTCGGAGGGCTGCTCGATCCTCTACATCAGCCACAAGCTGCACGAGATCCGCGAGCTGTGCACCGCCTGCACCGTGCTGCGCGGCGGCAAGGTCACCGGTGTCTGCAACCCGCAGCAGGAGACCAACGAGTCGCTGTCGCGCCTGATGATCGGCGCCGAACCGCCACCGCTGCAGCACCGGCCGTCGAACGTCGGTGCCGTTGCGCTGCGCGTCGACGGCCTCAGCCTTGCGCGCGAAGACCAGTTCGGTGTCGACCTCGAAGACATCGCGATGCAGGTGCGCGGTGGCGAGGTGGTCGGGGTGGCCGGCGTGTCGGGCAACGGGCAGAAGGAACTGCTCTATGCCCTGTCGGGGGAGGACGTGCGGGCCGAGCCCGGCATGGTCGAGCTCTTCGGCCAGCCGGCCGGCCGCCTGCGCCCGCGTGCGCGGCGGCGGCTGGGCCTGCATTTCGTGCCCGAGGAGCGGCTCGGCCGCGGCGCCGTCCCCACGCTGGGCCTGGCGCACAACCTGCTGCTCACGCGCGACGACGCGGTGGGCGCGGGCGGCTGGCTGCGCACCGGCCAGATGGAGCGCCAGGCACGCGCCATCATCGAGCGCTTCAAGGTCAAGGCTGGCGGGCCGTACGCAGCCGCCAAGTCGCTGTCGGGCGGCAACCTGCAGAAGTTCATCGTCGGCCGCGAGATCGACGCCAACCCCAAGCTTTTCATCGTCTCGCAGCCGACCTGGGGCGTGGACGTCGGGGCCGCAGCACTGATCCGCGCCGAGATCCTGGCGCTGCGCGACGCTGGCTGCGCGGTGCTGGTGGTGAGCGAGGAACTGGACGAACTGTTCGAGATTTGCGACCGGCTGCACGTGATCGCCAAGGGGCGGCTGTCGCCCTCGGTCGACCGCGCCGCGGCCACCGTGCCGCAGATCGGCGAATGGATGAGTGGGCTGTGGGACGGCGCGGCCGCTGCGCGTCCGGTGCACAACGTGGAGGAGGGCGTCCATGCTCAAGCTTGAACTGCGCCCGCAGCTGTCGCGCTTCTGGAGCTACGGCTCGCCCATCCTCGCACTGGCGATCACGGTGGTGATCGGCATCGCGCTCTTCGCCGCCCTGGGCAAGGACCCGGTGCGCGGGCTGCAGGTCTTCTTCTGGGAGCCGATCAAGAGCCCCTACGCCATCGGCGAACTGCTGGTGAAGGCGACGCCGCTGCTGATCATCGCGCTGGGCCTGGCCGTGTGCTTCCGCTCCAACGTCTGGAACATCGGCGCCGAGGGCCAGTTCGTCCTGGGCGCCATCGCCGCCGGCGGCGTGGCGCTGCTGGCCGGCAAGGGCACTGGCCCGTGGATCATCCCGGCCATCCTCGTGGCAGGCATTCTGGGCGGCATGCTGTGGGCGGCCATCGTGGCCTGGCTGCGCGACGTGTGCAACGCCAACGAGATCCTCACCAGCCTGATGCTGGTCTACGTGGCCACGCTGCTGCTGCTGTGGCTGGTCGGCGGGCCGTGGAAGGGCCCGGCGGGCTCCAACTTCCCGCAGACCAAGACCTTCGAGGCCGTGACGCAGATCCCGCGGCTCATGAAGGGTTCGCGCGTGTCGATCGGCGTGCCGATCGCGCTGGTGGGCGTGGCGGTGCTCTGGGTCTTCCTGTTCCGCACGCGCCTGGGCTTCGCGCAGCAGGTCGGTGGGCTCGCGCCGGCGGCGGCGCGCTACGCGGGTTTCTCGGCGCGGCGCGCGGTGTGGATCGCGCTGCTGACCTCAGGCGCGGCCGCCGGTCTGGCGGGCGCGCTCGAAGTGGCGGGCCCCATCGGCCAGCTCACGCCGTACGTGCCCGCGGGCTACGGCTTCGCGGCCATCATCGTGGCCTTCGTGGGCCGGCTGCATCCGGTGGGCATGGTCTTCTCGGCCATCCTGATGAGCATGTTCTACATCGGCGGCGAACTCGCGCAGTCGCGCCTGGGCCTGCCCAAGTCGCTCACCGCGGTGTTCCAGGGCCTGCTGCTGTTCACGCTGCTGGCCTGCGACACGCTGGTGGCGTATCGCATCCGCATGAAGGCGAATGCGCGGCCGGTGTCGCCCACGGCGGGCACAGCCTCGTTGCAGGCTTCCACGCCTGACGTCGCCACGCAAGCGAAGGGAGCCTGACATGGAAAACTACGCACTCCTCCTGGGCGCCATGCTCAGCGCCGGCACCGTGCTGGCCATCGCAGCGCTGGGCCTGCTCATCAACGAGAAGGCCGGCATCGTCAACCTGGGCGCCGAGGGCATGATGCTGTGCGCCGCCATCGCGGGTTTCGCGGGCTACGTGCACACGCAGAACCCGTGGGTCGGCTTCCTGGCGGGCATGGCGGCCGGCGCGGCCCTGGCGGCGGTGTTCGGCGTGCTGGTGATCTGGCTCAACACCAACCAGTACGCCACCGGGCTGGCGCTGTCGCTCTTCGGTGTCGGCTTCTCGGCCTTCGTCGGCATCAACTACGTGCAGGCCAAGGCGCCGGGCGGCATGGGCTTCTCGGTGCCGGTCCTGGGCGACATCCCCTTCGTCGGGCCTGCGCTGTTCAGGCACCACCCACTGGTGTATTTCGCCGTGGTGCTGACCTTCGCGCTGGTCTGGTTCCTGTACCGCACGCGCGCCGGGCTGGTGCTGCGCTCGGTGGGCGAGGCGCCCGAGTCGGCCCACGCCCTGGGCTACCCGGTGCGACGCATACGCCTGGGCGCGGTGATGGCCGGCGGCGCGCTGTGCGGGCTGGCGGGCGCGTACCTGTCGGTGGTGTACACCGGCCTGTGGGTCGAGAACATGGTGGCCGGCCGCGGCTGGATCGCGTTGGCGCTGACCACCTTCGCCACCTGGCGGCCGGTGCGCGTGCTGCTGGGGGCCTACCTCTTCGGCGGCGTGACGCAGCTGGGCTTCCACCTCCAGAGCGCGGGGGTCGACGTGCCCAGCCAGTTCCTGGCCATGATGCCGTACCTGGCCACGGTCGTGGTGCTGGCGCTGATCTCGCGCAACCCGGCCTTCATCCGCGTGAACATGCCGGCTTCGATCGGGAAGCCGTTCTATCCCGGCTCATAATCGCGGCTCCCTTTTCCAGCCAACCCTGTCCTGTCGAGGATCTCTTCAATGCAAGCACTGAACAAGCGCTCCCTGCTCAAGCTGGCCGCCCTGTCGGCCGTCGCGTCGGCCGCCCTGATGGGCTGCGGCAAGAAGGAGGAGGCCCCGGCGCCCGCCGCCGCACCGCCCGCGCCGGCCCCGACCGCCGCTGCGCCGGCCCCGGCACCGGCTGCGCCGCTGAACATCGCTTTCGCCTACGTCGGCCCGGTGGGCGACGGCGGCTGGACCTTCGCGCACGACACCGCGCGCAAGGCGCTGGAGAAGGAGTTCGGCGACAAGATCAAGACCACCTTCGTGGAGAGCGTGCCCGAATCGGCCGATGCCGAGCGTGTGTTCCGCGACTTCGTGGGCCAGGGCAACAAGCTGATCTTCGGCACCACCTTCGGCTACATGGAGCCGATGCTCAAGGTCGCCAATGACAACAAGGAAGTCAAGTTCGAGCATGCCACGGGCTACAAGACGGCCGAGAACATGCGCACCTACGACAGCCGCACGTATGAAGGCGCGTACATGGCCGGCATCATTGCCGGTGCCATGACCAAGTCGAACAAGCTGGGCGTGGTGGGTTCGGTGCCGATCCCCGAGGTGCTGCGCAACATCAACTCCTTCACCCTGGGCGCCCAGTCGGTCAACCCGAAGATCACCACCAACGTGGTGTGGGTCAACGAGTGGTTCAGCCCGCCGAAGGAAACCGAGGCCGCCACGGCGCTCATCAACGGCGGTGCCGACGTGCTGTTCCAGAACACCGACTCGCCGGCCGTGCTCAAGACCGCGCAGGAAAAGGGCAAGCGCGCCTTCGGCTGGGATTCGGACATGACCGCCTACGGCCCCAAGGCCCACCTGGCCTCGGCCATCATCAACTGGACGCCCTACTACGTAAAGGCCACCAAGGACGCGCTGGAAGGCACCTGGACCACCGGCCAGACCTGGTGGGGCGTGAAGGAAGGCGCGATCGACATCGTGTCGCTGGCCGAAGACGTGCCGGCCGACGTCAAGGCCAAGGTCGAGGAAGTCAAGAAGGGCCTGAAGGACGGCAGCTTCCAGATCTGGAAGGGCCCGATCGTCGGCCAGGACGGCAAGGAACTCGTCGCCGCCGGCGCTGCCGCCGACGACAAGTTCCTCTCGGGCGTGAACTTCTACGTCAAGGGCGTCGAAGGCAAGGTGCCTGGAAAGAACTGAACGTTCCCGCGAACGACCCGATCCAGGAAAGGCCGCGCAAGCGGCCTTTTTTTCTTGGGTCTTGTCTGACGCGAACGTTGGGCGCGTACGGAGTGGGCATGATGGCGCCATGAGCCTCGATCGCCTGCGCATCCAGACCGTGGATTTCACCGATACGCACCTGCGCCTGGGGCTCGCGGGTGGCCGAACCGTCGAGGGCTTCCTGCGGCGCCACAACCTCCTCGATGCGACGCCCGAGCAGCGCGCCGGCTGGATCCTGAGCGACGATGCGCTGAGCGTGCGTTGGCCTGCCCTGGGCCGGTCCGGCGGCAAGGGCATCACGGTCGATGCACAGGGCCTGGCATGGGACCGGATCTGCGAAGACGCGCTGGCCGAACTTGCGCGCGGCGGCTGGAAGCTCGATGCGCTGCCGGCGCGCCGCCAGGAGATCGTCGCCCTGTGGCGGCTCGAGGCCGACGGCTACAACGGCGGCTTCCTGCAGTTCTTCTGCAACTGGGGCGAGGCGAATTGCGCGATCGCGCTGGGCGCGTTGCAGGCCGTCGGGGCCGACGCGACGCATGCCGTGGTGAGCCGCCAGCGCGCGGTGCTCGCACGCCTGGAGAACCACCCGCAACTCCATTCCTACGACGACATCCCTCGCCTGCTGAGCGAGGAGGAGCGCACGCTCGTCGGCGAGGAACTGGACCAGGCCCTGTGGGATGCGGCCGAGGAGATTCCGCTGCGGGGCGCATCCCACTACTTCGACGAGCTCCAGCTGCCCGCGTGAGGCCGGCGAAACCCTGCCGGTGCGCCTTATGCTTGCAAGCCACGACCGCCGCCAACCCACGACCCGCCATGAGCCTGCCCTTCAACCCCGCCGCCATTCCGCCCGAACGCCTGCCCGAGCTGCTGCGCACGATGCCCAAGGCCGAGCTGCACATGCACATCGAGGGTTCGCTTGAGCCCGAGCTGATCTTCGCGCTGGCGCAGCGCAACGGCGTCGCTATTCCCTACGCCAGCGTGGAAGAGCTGCGCCGTGCCTACGCCTTCACCAACCTGCAGAGCTTCCTGGACATCTACTACGCCGGCGCCAGCGTGTTGCTCAAGGCGCAGGACTTCTATGACATGGCCTGGGCGTACCTGGAGCGCGCGGCCGCCGACCATGTGCTGCGCACCGAGATGTTCTTCGACCCGCAGACGCATACCGAGCGCGGCGTGGCCATGGAAACGGTCATCGACGGCCTGCACCGCGCGTGCGTCGACGCCAAGGCGAAGCTCGGCGTGGATGCGCAACTCATCCTGTGCTTCCTGCGCCACCTGAGCGAGGAGTCGGCCTTCGAGACGCTGGAGCAGGCGCTGCCGTACCGGGACAAGTTCATCGGCGTCGGCCTCGATTCGAGCGAGGTCGGCCACCCGCCCGAGAAGTTCACCCGCGTGTTCGCACGCTGCCGCGAACTGGGCCTGCACCTGGTCGCCCATGCGGGCGAGGAGGGGCCGCCGGCCTACGTGTGGTCGGCGCTCGACGTGCTCAAGGTGGAGCGCATCGACCACGGCGTGCAGTCCGCCAAGGACCCGGCGCTGATGAAGCGCCTGGCCGCCGACCGCATCCCGCTCACCGTGTGCCCGCTGTCGAACCTGAAGCTGTGCGTGTTCCCCGAGCTGTCGGCGCACAACCTGGGCGCGTTGCTCGATGCCGGCCTCGTCGCGACCGTGAACTCCGACGACCCGGCCTACTTCGGCGGCTACCTCAACACCAACTTCATCGAGACTTTCGCCGCCACGGGCCTCACGGCGCAGCACGCGTGGCAATTGGCCCGCAACAGCTTCGAAGGCAGCTTTGCCGATGCGCAGGCCAAGCGCGGCTGGCTCGACAAGGTGGACGCGCATTTCGCGTCCTTTGCCTGATCGGGACTGGGGATGGCTCAAGGCAAGCGCATTTCCACGGACATCGGCGACGACGCCTTGCAAACCATCCAGGCCTTGGGCGCGGCCGCCAAGGCGGCGCGCCTGGCGGCTGGCGAAGGCCAGGCTGCCGCGGCGGCGCGGCTGGGCGTGCATGTGCAGACCATCGGCCGTGTCGAGGCGGGCGAGCCCGGCGTGTCCATCGGACATATGGTCGGCCTGCTGGCGCTCTACGGCGTCGGCGTGCGGGCGCAGCCGCCGCAGGAGCGCTGAGCCATGGCACGCCATCCGGGCGAAGGTACCGCCGCAGTCCTGCGCACGCTCGCGAACGGCGTGCGCCTGCTCGCCGTGCCCATGCCGCAGGTGCAGAGCGTCAGCGTGGGCGTTTTCCTGCGGGTCGGCTCGCGCGACGAGACGCCGGCCAACAACGGCATCAGCCACGTGCTCGAGCACATGGCCTTCAAGGGGACGGCCACGCGTTCGGTCCAGGCAATCAACCTGGACGCCGAGCGCCTCGGTGCTGACGTGAACGCCTTCACCGGCAAGGATTCCACCGCGTACTTCATGACGGGCCTGGGGCGGCATGCCGACGCGCTGCTGCGCATGACGGCCGACATCGTCCTGAACAGCAGTTTTCCCGAGCACGAGCTGCAGCGCGAACTGGAGGTGATCCGCCAGGAGGCCATCGAATACGACGAGGATCCGCAGGACAGCGCCGACGACCTGCTCGACCGCGCCATCTGGGGCGACGCCTCCATGGGCATGCCGGTGATCGGCACCCTGGCCAACATCGAAGGCTTCACGCGCGGTGATCTGGTGCGCCACGTGCAATCGCACTACGTGGCCGACAAGACGATCGTCGCCGCGGCCGGCCACTTCGATGTCGAGGCCTGGATGGCGCTCGCCGGCGAGCTGTTCGGTGTGATGCGGTCGGCGCCCGATTCCGCGACGGCCGGGGCGCCGGTCCCGGCCCCATATGTCGGCCAAGCCCTCGCGCGCCGCTTCACGCAGGTCTCTCAGGTGTTCGTGAACATCGCCTACCCGATGGCACCTGCGCTGCCCGATGCGATGCCCTCGCAACGCTGGCGTCTGGCGGCCGCGGTGGCCGCCAACCTGTTCGGCAGCGGCATGTCCTCGCCCCTGTCCGACACCATCCGTGAACAGCTCGGCCTGGCCTACACGGTGGACGCCACGCTCGACAAGGGAGACGTCTGGGCCAACTTCGTCGTGAGCGCGGTGACCACCCCCGACAAGCTCGACGCGCTGGTCGCGGCCACGGGCGAGCTGCTGCGTGCCCAGGCGAGTGCGATCGACCCCGTGCACCTGGAGCGGGCCAGGAACCAGCTGACGGTCTCGCGCGTCCGCGCCGCGGAACGCACCTACGCCACGATGGAGCAGGCCGTGGAGGAACTGCTTGCGACCGGCACCGTGCTGCCCGCGGCCGACACGCTGGCCCTGATCGAGGACATCGGTGCCGACGAGGTGCGCGCCGTCTTCGAACGCATGCTGACCCAGGCGCCTGCGCTGGCGATCACGGGCAAGGGGGCCACGGGGCGCGCCGCGCGCCAGCTGGCGGCGCGCCTCCTGGCCTGAGTTCTCGGCAGGGGGACCGGCGTCATGACGCGGCGGCGGCGCCCTGCCTGCGTCGTCGCTGCACCCACGCATTGCCCAGTGCGCCGATCGCCATCAGCACGCAGGTGCCGAGAAACACCGCCCGCATCCCAATGTGCCCGCCGACGTACCCGCCCATGAGCGGCCCGGCGACTTGGCCCACGTACTGCGCCGACACCGACCAGCCCAGCATCTGCCCCGCAGCGTTCTCGGGCACGTGGTGGCGGATCACGGCGGCGATGCAGGGCAGGAGTCCGCCCAGCGACAGCCCCATGAGGAAGCGCAGCGCCACCAGCTGCCACCCAGCGGTGACGAAGGCCTGCGGCACCAGCAGCAGCGCAGACACCGCAAGGCAGGCGACGATCACGTTCCAGTGGCCGATGCGGTCGGCCAGCTTGCCCAGGCGCGCGGCCGAGAGAATGCTGCCCAGCGCGGCGGCCGACATCACCACGCCCGCCACCAGCGTGACCTGCGCCGCGTCGCGCACCAGCGTCGCGACGTAGACGGTGATGATCGGTTCGATGGACATGTTGGCCAGCATCAGCAGCATGCCGGTGACGAACATGGCCGTGACCGGTGCCTTGTCCGGGATCGCAGCCCAGCCGGCACCCATGGGCTTGCCCTTGGCGTCGCGCGGGCGCGGTGCCTCCCGAATCAGGAAGGTGGTGGCCAGGAACGCGACGAAGATCACCGCGCCGGCGGCGAAGAAGGTGGCGCGGATGCCGATCAGCGGCGGCAGCGCGCCGCCCACCAGCGGGCCCACGAGGTTGCCCGCCATGATGGCCGATGACATGGTGCCCAGCGCCCAGCCCGAACGGGCCTTGGGCGTCTGCGTGGCCACCAGCAGCATCGAGCCCGAGGCATAGCCGCCGAGGAATCCCGCCAGCAGCCGCAGGCCGACGAGCTGGTACACGTCCTGCGCCACGCCGATGAGCGCCATCGCCACCGCCATGCCCAGGCTGGCGCGGATCAGCATCAGCTTGCGGCCGTACAGGTCGGCCAGGCGGCCCCACAGCGGCGCCACCAGCGCGGCTGTGAGGAAGGTCGCTCCGTAGGCCGCGCCCGACCACTGCACGATGGCTGCATGGTCCTTCACGCCCAACTGCTCGACGTACAGCGGCAGGAAGGGCAGCAGCAGGGTCATCGCCACGATGGTGGTGAACGAGCCGAACATGCACACCGCCAGATTGCGGCGCCAGGGCCCTTCGTCGTGGGGCAGGGGTGACGCGCTTGCGCCGGAGGCCGCGGAAGACATGCGCCCGATTCTGCGGCGGTCCCGGCGATGGCGCCCTTGCCGATGCGCGGCGGTGGGCATCGCGGGGGCAGAAGGCGCCGCTCCTACAATTGCGGCTCGCGCTGCAGGCGTCCCGGCTGCAGCGCTTTTGTTTTCCGTCGATGGGCCGCCCCGAGACGAAATGCATCCTCTCGGGGGATCGGTCGATGCGATGCGATCGACCGAGGGGCTTCCTTGTCACCGGGGCCATGTAGAGGAACACCATGTACAAAAACCTCGTCGGCCGCGCCTTTCTGGCGTGCGCCGCGACACTTCTTTGTCTCCCCACCCTGGCGCAGAAGCCGGCCCCCGAGCCGCTGAAGATCGGCTTCGTCTATGTGGCGCCGCTGTCCGATGCGGGGTGGGTGCGCCAGCACGACGAGGGCCGCAAGGCCATCGAAGCCGCGCTGCCGGGCCAGGTGAAGACCACCTACGTCGAGAACGTGGCCGAGGGCGCCGACGCCGAGCGCGTGATCCGCGACCTCGCGATGCAGGGCAACCGGCTCATCTTCACGCCGAGCTTCGGCTACATGGAGCCGACCCTGAAGGTGGCGAAGGACTTCCCCGAGGTGAAGTTCGAGTCCATCACCGGCTACAAGCGGGCGCCCAACGTGTCGACGGCCAATGCGCGCTACTACGAGGGCCGCTACCTCGCGGGCGTGGCGGCGGGCCGCATGACCAAATCGAACATCGCGGGCTACGTGGCGGGCTTCCCGATCCCCGAGGTGCTGCAGGGGCTCAACGCCTTCACGTTGGGGATGCGTTCGGTCAACCCGAAGGCGCAGGTCAAGGTGGTGTGGCTCAACGTCTGGTTCGATCCGCCGCAGGAGCGCGACGCCGCCATGCGCCTGTTCGACCAGGGGGTGGACGTGATCGCCTTCCACACCGGCTCCACGGCCGTGATGAAGGCTGCGCAGGACCGCGGCCGCTGGGCCGTCGCCTACCATTCCGACATGCGCCAGGTGGCGCCCGACGCGCAACTCGTCGCCGTCACGCACCGCTGGGGCGATTACGACACGCGCCGCGCCCGCGCGGTGCTCGACGGCACCTGGAAGAGCGAGGACACCTGGGGCGGCGTGAAAGAGGGCATGGTCCGCGTCGGCGACTTCGGCCCCAAGGTGCCGGAGGCCGTGAGGAAAGAAGTGCTGGCGCGCCAGCAGGACATCGCCGACGGCAAGCTGCAGCCCTTCCGCGCCGGCGCGCAGGACGTGCGCGACAACGAGGGCCATGTGGCCATCGCCAAAGGCAGCGCGCTCACCGACGGGCACATCCTGCAGATGAACTGGCTGGCCGAGGGTGTGCAGGGGCGCATCGCCCGCTGAGCCGGATGCTATTGTTTTCATAGCTGCTCGCGCCCGATCCACGGGCGCTGCAGGCCGATTTGGCTTGAAAAGATCGGCACTGACCCGCGGGTGACTCGCAGCCGGGGAGGGCGCGCGGCGCGGCGCTACGATGGCGCGGCGCCTGGCCGCCCGCGCGGTGGCAGGCGCGCCCGAAGGATTCGCCCATGCCCCTTGCCCCCGCCACCCCGTCGGCCGCCTTCTCGGCCGCCGCTCCCATCCGCAGCATCGACGACGTGCGGCGCCTCGAGGCCACGCCGCTGGCCGAGGCGCTGACCGTCCGCAGCACCTACGAGATCTTCCGCAACTCGGCCGCCGCCTTCGGCGAGAAGCCGGCGCTGACCTTTCTGCGCACGGGCAACCCGGCCGACGCGCCGGTGCGCTGGAGCTATGCGCAGTTGCTCTCGGGCATTCACCAGACCGCCAATGCGCTGCACGCCCTCGGCGTGGGTCCGCAGGACGCGGTCGCCGTGCTGCTGCCCGGCTGCCTGGACTACCACCTGGCCCTGTGGGGCGGGGAGGCGGCCGGCATCGTGCAGCCGCTCAACCCGCTGCTGACCGACGAGAAGCTGGTGTCGCTCATGAATGCCGCCCGCGCCAAGGTGCTGATCGCCTGGGGCAACGACGACGAATCGGGCATGTGGTCCAAGGCCATGCGCATCCGCGGCCAGGTGCCGACGCTGGTGCAGGTGCTGCGTGTCGCGCCGTTGGACGAAAGCACCGCGCCGCCGCTGCCCGAGGGCGTGTCCGATTTCGCGGCCGTGCGCGCCGCGCAGCCGGCCGACCGCCTGGTGAGCGGTCGCGACATCGCGCCGGCCGACATTGCCGCCTACTTCCACACCGGGGGCACCACCGGGGCGCCCAAGCTCGCGCGCCACAGCCATGGCGCCCAGGTCTTCACCGCCTGGGCTGGCGTGCAGCTCACCGGGCTGGGGCCGCAGGACATCACGATCAACGGCTACCCGCTCTTCCACGTGGCGGGCGTGCTGCCGGCCTCGCTGGCGTCCCTGTCGGCCGGGGTCGAGGTCATCATTCCCACCACCGCGCTGATGCGCAACAAGGAAGTGCTGGCGAACTACTGGCGCCTGGTCGACACGTACAAGCCGACCTCGCTCTCGGCGGTGCCCACCGTGCTGGCCGCGCTGGCGAACGTGCCGCTGGAGGGCGCCGACATCTCCTCCATCCGCTACTGCCGCACCGGCGCGGCGGTGCTGCCGCCCGAACTCGGCCAGCGCTTCGAGCGCCAGTTCGGCCTGCACGTGCACGAGAGCCTGGGCATGACCGAGATGGCGGGCATCTCGACCATCACGCCGCCGGGCGTGGTCGGGCCTGCGGGGTGCGTGGGCTTTCGCCTGCCGTACTCGCGGCTGCGCATCGTGGCGCTCGACGCGCAGGGCGGCGCGAGCGACCGCGACGTGGCACCGGGCGAAACGGGCATGGTGCTCTTCAAGTCGCCCAACCTCTTCTCGGGCTTCCTGGACGAGAAGGACACGGCCAAGGCCTTCACGCCCGACGGCTGGCTGGCCACCGGCGACCTCGGCTGGCTCGACGGCGACGGGCGGCTCAACCTCACCGGCCGCTCCAAGGACCTGATCATCCGCAGCGGCCACAACATCGACCCCAAGACCATCGAGGACGCGCTGGGCGCGCATCCCGCCGTGCAGCTCACCGCCGCGGTGGGTGCGCCCGACGCCTACGCGGGCGAGCTGCCGGTCGTGTTCGCGACGCTGGTGCCCGGGGCGCAGGCCACGCCGGAGGAGCTGCTGGCCTTCACCGCGGAGCGCGTTGACGAGGCGCCGGCCAGGCCCAAGGCGGTGTACCTGGTCGACCACATGCCGATGACCAACGTGGGCAAGATCTTCAAGCCCGAATTGCGCCAGATGGCGACCTGCCGCGTGGCCGACGCGCTGATCGCGCAGGCCGCCGAGCGGCTGGGTGTCCCCGCGTCCGAGCGGCCGCAGGCACAGCCTGAGGGCGAGGCGGGCGTGCGCGTGGTGGTGCCGGTCGGTGCGCAGGCGGGCGAATTGCGTGCGGCGCTGGATGCCTCGATCGGCGCCCTGCCGGCGAAGGTGCGCATCGAGGGCCCCTGAGCCCTGCGCCGGCATACACGCCGGCTGGATGGCGGCTATCCGCGCCGGCGTATCCCGCGGCGCGTGCAATTCGTTAAGCTGGGCCGATGATTGCCTACCGCGCCGCCCTTCTGCGCTTCGACGATGCCGGACGCCCCCTCTACGACGCAGACGGGCTCCTGGTGGTCGCGCCCGACGCGCAGGGCCGCCAGCGCGTGCTCGATGCCGGCGACTTCCGCGCCGTGTCGGCGCGCCATCCCGACGCACCGGTGACACACCTGCCAGGGCGCATCCTGGCGCCGGGCTTCATCGACATGCACATCCACTTTCCGCAGACCGACATCATCGGCGCGCCTGCGGAAGGGCTGCTGCCCTGGCTCGAGAACTACACCTTCCCGGCCGAGAGCCGCTTCGCCGACCCGGCGCATTCGGCCGAGGTGGCCGAATTCTTCCTCGACGAACTGATGCGCAACGGCGTCACCACGGCGCTGACCTTCGCGACCTCGCACCCGGCCTCGGTCGACGCCTTCTTCGAGGCCTCGCAGCGGCGCCAGCTGCGCATGATCAGCGGCAAGGTGCTGCAGGACCGTCATTCGCCCGACGGCGTGCGCGACCAGACCGAGCAGAGCCTGGTCGACACCGAGGCGCTCATCCGTCGCTGGCACCAGGTCGACCGGCTGGGCTACGCGATCACGCCGCGCTTCGCGCCCAGTTGCACCGATGCGCAACTGGCTGGCGCCGGCGAGCTGGCCACCACCTACGGCGACACCTGGATCCATTCACACGTGGCCGAGAACCTCGACGAGGTGAAGTGGGTGCGCGAGCTGTTTCCCAAGGCGCGTTCGTACCTCGACGTTTACGTGGGCTTCAGGCTGATGCGCGAGCGTGCCGTGTACGCCCACTGCATCCATTTCGACGACGCCGACCGCGCGCTGATGCGCGAGACCGGCGCGGCGGCCGCGGTCAGCCCCACGAGCAACCTGTTCCTGGGCAGCGGCTTCTTCGACTTCGAGGGCGCACAGCGGATCGGCTACCACCATGGCCTGGCCAGCGACGTCGGCGGCGGCACCAGCTTCAGCCCCTTCCACACCATGCTGGCCGCCTATTACGTCGGGCGCGAAGGCCAGACCAAGCCGGGCCTGAGCCTCGCGCCCTCGCAGCTGTGGTGGCGCCACACCGGCGGCGCGGCCGAGGCGCTGGGCCTGGCGGGCGTGGTGGGGAACCTGCAGCCGGGCTGCGAGGCGGACTTCCTCGTGCTGAACCCTGCCGCCACATCGCTGCTCGCGCGCAAGACGGCTCGGGCGGAAAACGTCGAGGAGCTGCTGTTCTCGATGATCGTGCTGGGCGACGACCGGCTGGTCGAGCGCACCGTGATCTCGCAGGCCGGCACGGCCTGAGCCGCCACGCGGGCGCCGCGTGCCAAAATGGCCGCCCTCGCGCGCGGCCGTCGCAGCCATCGCCACGTGCCGCCGGGGCGCCCCTGCACCGCAGGGCATTCGTCACCAGCACTGAACACACACACGAGGGCGGCATGTCCATCAAGAGCGACAAATGGATCCGGCGCATGGCCGAGCAGCACGGCATGATCGAGCCGTTCGAGCCGGGCCAGGTGCGCGAGCAGGGCGGCCACAAGCTCATCAGCTACGGCACCAGCAGCTACGGCTACGACATCCGCTGCGCGCCGGAATTCAAGGTCTTCACCAACATCCACAGCACGGTGGTCGACCCCAAGCACTTCGACGAGAAGAGCTTCGTCGACTTCCACGGCGACAGCTGCATCATCCCGCCGAACAGCTTCGCGCTGGCGCGCACGGTGGAGTACTTCCGCATCCCGCGCAACGTGCTGACCATCTGCCTGGGCAAGAGCACGTACGCGCGCTGCGGCATCATCGTCAACGTCACGCCCTTCGAGCCCGAGTGGGAGGGCTATGTGACGCTGGAGTTCTCCAACACCACGCCGCTGCCGGCCAAGATCTACGCCGGCGAGGGCTGCGCCCAGGTGCTGTTCTTCGAAAGCGACGAGGTCTGCGAGACGAGCTACAAGGACCGCGGCGGCAAGTACCAGGGCCAGCACGGCGTGACGCTGCCCAAGGCCTGACAGGCCGAGCCATCGGCCTGCGGCGTCCTACACGGTGATGCGGGCCGCGCCGGTGGGCGTGGCGTGGGCGGCGCGCAGACCATGCCGGCAATCCAACAAGGAGCCGGCATGTCCTCTCCCTTCCACGTCGACGGCGAGTTCTCGCCTTACCGCGCACTGTTCGTGGCGGCATTGCTGGCCGTCGTGCTGGCGCAGGTCGCGGCCCTGGTGATGGTCACGCGCGGCCAGGTACTGCAGGCGGCGCAGCGTGATGCGCAGGCGCGCGTCGCAGCGGTGCCGCCGGCCACGGACCGGGTCTCGGCGGCCGGCATGGCGGCCGATCGCATGCTGGTCGCCGGGGGCGAGATTCCGGCCCGCTGAACGCGTACCATCACGCACGTCGCGCCGTCGTGGACGCGCCAAGGGGAACGACATGAGATGGGAAGGCAACCGCGAATCCGACAACGTTGAAGACCGCCGTTCCGGCGGCGGGGGCTTCGGCGGGCTGCCCATCGGCGGCCGGGGTGTCGGGCTGGGCACCATCGCCGTGGCCCTGATCGCTGGCTGGATCTTCGGCATCAACCCACTGACGTTGCTGAGCATGTTCGCCGGCAACGGCGCGCCGGTGGTCCAGCAGCAACAGGGGCCGGCGCAGGCGCCGCCCGCGAACGACGAGGCGGCGCGCTTCGTCTCCACCGTGCTGGCCGACACTGAGGACGTGTGGAAGCCGATCTTCCAGGCCGGCGGTGCCACCTACCGCGAGCCCAAACTGGTGCTGTTCCGCGGCATGACGCCGACCGCCTGCGGCACAGGCCAGAGTGCGATGGGGCCGTTCTACTGTCCGGGCGACCAGAAGGTCTACATCGACCTGAGCTTCTTCGACACGCTGCAGCGCCAATTGGGCGCCGGTGGCGAATTCGCGCGTGCCTACGTCATCGCGCACGAGGTGGGCCACCACGTGCAGAACCAGCTGGGCATCACCGGCAAGGTGGATTCGATGCGCGGGCGCATCAGCGAGCGCGAGCAGAACGCGCTGTCGGTGCGCGTCGAACTGCAGGCCGACTGCTTCGCCGGCGTGTGGGCCAACAAGGCCAACAACGCGCGCCAGATCCTGGAGCAGGGCGACATCGAATCGGCCATGAACGCGGCCGCGAAGATCGGCGACGACGCGCTGCAGCGCTCGGCAGGCCGCGCCGTCGTGCCCGACAGCTTCACCCACGGCACCAGCGCGCAGCGCCAGCGCTGGTTCTCCAACGGCTTCAAGACCGGCTCGATCAAGGCCTGCGACACCTTCAACACCAACGCCCTGTGAGCGCCTCGGGGTGCTGATTACGAGGGAAAAAGGCCTGCAGCGCCCGCCAGGCGGGCGCTAGTAGCTATCGTTTCGATAGCAATTCGGGCCGTAACCGCACTGTCACTGCCGCTTTTTGCGGCAGTGCGACAATCGCGGGCTTCATGAGTACTCTCTATTCCGACCTCGCGCTGGCGGATCCCCTCAAGCGCGCCGTGGCCGACATGGGCTACGAGAACATGACGCCGATCCAGGCGCAGGCCATCCCGGTGGTCCTCTCCGGTCAGGACGTGATGGGCGCCGCGCAGACGGGCACCGGCAAGACGGCCGCCTTCTCGCTGCCGCTGCTGCAACGCCTGCTCAAGCACGAGAACGCCTCCACCTCGCCCGCCCGGCACCCGGTGCGCGCGCTGGTGCTGCTGCCCACGCGCGAACTCGCCGACCAGGTGGCCCAGCAGGTCAAGATGTACGCCAAGTACACGCAACTGCGCAGCACGGTGGTCTTCGGCGGCATCGACATGAAGCCGCAGACGGCCGAATTGAAGCGGGGCGTCGAGGTGCTGGTCGCCACGCCGGGCCGCCTGCTCGACCACATCGAGGCCAAGAACGCCGTGCTCAACCAGGTCGAGTACGTGGTGCTCGACGAGGCCGACCGCATGCTGGACATCGGCTTCCTGCCCGACCTGCAGCGCATCCTGAGCTACCTGCCCAAGCAGCGCACCACGCTGCTCTTTTCGGCCACCTTCTCGCCCGAGATCAAGCGCCTGGCCGGCAGCTACCTGCAGAACCCGGTCACCATCGAGGTGGCGCGGCCCAACGAGACGGCGTCCACCGTCGAGCAGCATTTCTACAGCGTGGGCGACGACGACAAGCGCCGCGCGCTCAAGCAGATCGTGCGCCAGCGCGGCATCACCCAGGCCTTCGTCTTCGTCAACAGCAAGCTGGGCTGTGCCCGGCTGGCGCGCTCGCTGGAGCGCGAGGGCCTGCGCTGCACGGCCCTGCATGGCGACAAGAGCCAGGACGAGCGCCTGAAGGCGCTGGCCGCCTTCAAGGCCGGTGAAGTCGACCTGCTGGTGTGCACCGACGTGGCCGCGCGCGGGCTGGACATCAAGGACGTGCCCGCGGTCTTCAACTTCGACGTGCCCTTCAACGCCGAGGACTACGTGCACCGCATCGGCCGCACGGGCCGCGCCGGTGCCTCGGGCCTGGCGGTGACCTTTGCCGGTGGTGGCAACGACGTGCGCCTGGTGTCCGACATCGAGAAGCTCATCAAGAAAAAGATCGAGCTCGAGCCCATCGAGTTCGAGGACGAGCGTCCGCGCGGCCGCATCAACGACGGGCGCCGCCACTGGCGCGAGGCCGGCGAGGCGGGCGATGCCCGCGACGCACTCGACCGCCCGCGCGATTCGCGTTCGGAAGGCTACCGTTCGCCGCGCCCGCAGCGCACGCCGTCGGCACCGCGAGACCCCTTCTTCGACAAGCCCTACGAAGCCGGCGATCGCGAGGAGGCGCCGGCCTGGGAGGCTGCAGCCAAGGCGCCCGCGCCGCGCGTGTCGACCAACATCAAGCCCAAGCGCAAGGTGGCGGCGCTGTTCAAGTCCTCCGAACCGGCCAATTGAAACGGAGCGTCGCCGCCGAACGCGGCGGCCTGCGGAATTTCAAGCCAAATCGACCTGTATCGCCCGTGCGACGGGCGCGGGCAGCTATCAAAAAAGTAGCAATCCGCCTCAGCCCGGGGCCTGCGCCTGCGGACAGTGCACCTGCAGCAGCTCCCGATCGGCCAGGGTGGCGCCGATGCGCACCGCGCTGAGGCAACCGCCCCACACGCAGCCCGTATCGGTCGACAGCAGATCCGGCCGCGACAGCCAGCCCAGCGTCGACCAGTGGCCGAAGGCGACCACCGCCTCGGCCGTGCATCGGCCCGGCACGTCGAACCAGGGCAGGTAGCCGGCGGGCGCCTCGCCGACGCCGTCCTTCGTCTCGAACTCCATCTCTCCTTCGGCGGTGCAGAAGCGCAGGCGCGTGAGCGCGTTGACGATGACGCGCAGGCGGGCGCTGCCGGTCAGGGCGTCGTCCCAGCGGGCCGGTTCGTTGCCGTACATCTCGTGCAGGAAGTCGCCGAGGGCGGGGCTGCGCAGCACGGCCCCGAGCTCGGCGGCACAGGCCATCGTCGTCGTCACGTCCCAGGCCGGCAGCACGCCGGCGTGCACCATGAGCAGGTCCTGCCCACCGATGCGCCGGTGCAGCGCCATGGATTGCGCACGCAGCCAGTCGAGCAGCGCGGCGCGGTCGGGCGCGTCGAGGATCGGTCCCAGCGTGTCGCGCCGGCCCGGCTTGCGCACGCCGTGCGCCACGCCGAGCAGGTGCAGGTCGTGATTGCCCAGCAGGCTCTGCGCCGCGCCGCCCAGCGCCTGCACGCGACGCAGCACGGCCAGCGAATCGGGGCCGCGGTTGACGAGGTCGCCGAGCAGAACGAGCTGGTCGCGGCTGGGCGAGAAGGCGATCTTGCCGAGCAGGCGGCCGAGCGCCTCGTCGCAGCCCTGCACGTCGCCGATGAGATAGAGTGACATTCCTTCATTCTCTCCCCGCCCCGATGGACGTTCTTCTGTTGGCGTTGCTGACGACGTGCAATGCCTTGTTCGCGATGTCCGAAATGGCGCTGGCCACCAGCCGGCGCGCCCGCCTGGCCGCCCTGGCCGAAGCCGGCGATGCCGGCGCCATCGCCGCCCTCAAGCTGATGGAGTCGCCGACGCAGTTCCTGTCGACGGTGCAGATCGGCATCACGTCCATCGGCATGCTCAGCGGCATCGTGGGCGAAGCGGCATTCGCCGGGCCGCTGGCCGTGTGGATGGCGTCGCACGGCATGGGCGAGGGCACTGCGAGCGTGGTGTCCACCGCGCTGGTGGTCACGGCCATCACCTTCTTCACCATCATCTTCGGCGAGCTGGTGCCCAAGCGCATCGGGCAGCTGTACCCGGAGCCGGTGTCGCGCTGGATCGCACGGCCCATGAGGATGCTGGCCAAGGTCGCCAAGCCCTTCGTTTGGCTGCTCTCGGGCGCCACCGCCACGGTGCTCAAGCTGCTGCGCATCGACTCGTCGGCGGCGCGGGCCGTGACCGAGGAGGAAATTTCCGCCAGCCTGGAGGAGGGCGTCGACGCCGGGGTCATCGAGCTGCACGAGCACCAGATGGTGCGCAATGTGTTCCACCTCGACGAGCGGCGCCTGTCGTCGCTCATGGTGCCGCGTGCCGACATCGAATGGATGCAGGCCAGCTTCACCGTGGCCGATGCGCTCGACAAGGTGGCGGCCGCCGCGGCACTCAACCTCGTGCATTCCTGGTACCCGGTGTGCCGCAACTCGCTGGACGACGTGGTCGGCGTGATCAGCGTGGCGCGCCTGCTGCAGCTGGGCCGCGAGCACGAGGGCACGATCGAATCGGCGGTGCAGACCGCCTCCTTCGTGCCCGAGACGCTGACCGGGCTGGAGCTGCTCGAACAGTTCCGCGCGCGGGCCGGACGGCTGGTGTTCGTGGTCGACGAATACGGCGTTGTGCAGGGCCTGATGACGCCGCGCGACCTGCTCGAAGCCATCACCGGCGAGCTGCAGCCCGGCATGCCCGCCGACGCCTGGGCCACGCCGGGCGAGGACGGCAGCTGGGAGCTCGACGGGTTGATGCCCGTGTCGGAGCTGCGCGCCCGCCTGGCCATTCGCGAGCTGCCCGACGAAGAGCGCGGCCGCTACAACACGGTGGCCGGCCTGCTCATGTCGGTGTCGGGCCATCTGCCCGAAGTCGGCGAGCGCATCGAATGCGCCGGCTGGCAGTTCGAGGTGCTGGCGCTGGACGGCCGGCGCATCGACCGCGTGCGGGCACGGGCGCTCGAGGAGCCGGCCGAGGCCGGCTTGTCGACCCAGGACTGAGTCGGACGTCCTCGCGCCGCATCACGGCGCAGTGGCGACCTCGGCATGGCGCGGATGCGTTCGCCGCCACTGCCAGGGCGGCGTGGCACGCGAGCCCTCGCGCCAGAGCCCGCGGCGAAGCGTGCGGGCATCGTCCTCGGCTGCGGCGTAGCGCGCACGCTCGTCAGCGGTCTGTGTCGATGCGAAATGCCGGTACCACCACGCCTGCCCGGCTTCCACCAGCGCCAGCCCGGCATCGAGCGTGGGCGGCGCGTCGGGCGTTTCGGCCGGCGCCACCCACACCTGGCAGACGCGACGTGCGTACGGGTCCGTGTCCACGCAGGCCAGGCGCACCGGCCGCCGGGCGACCAGCGACGACAGCAGCTGCCGTGCGCGCCGGCCGTAGGGCTGGCCATGCTCCGGCGCGTCGATGGCATGCAGTCGCACGGTGATGACCTCCTGCTTGGCGCCATGGCCCGCGTCGCAGCGGGCGCGCAACGTGTCGCCGTCCTGGACGGTCAGCACGGTGCAGAGGAGAAGGGTGGCGGCCAGCGGCATGGAAGGGGACTCGGGGCGTGGGGCGTGGGGATGCCTGTGGCTACACT
>JAFEEH010000264.1 GCA_018241185.1 Pseudomonadota bacterium
CACGTACAGCAACCGTTTCGGGCAGGACATGCCGGCCGTGTCCGACTCCGCGCTCAAGCAGATGGTCGGCAACGTGCTGGACAACGCGCTCGAGGCGTCGCCCCAGGGGCTGCACTTCGACGCCGCCCGCGAAGGCGATGCGCTGGTGCTCACGGTCACCGACCAGGGGCCGGGCTTCCTGCCGGCCATGCTGCGACAGTTGGGCAAGCCCTACCAGTCGAGCAAGGGGCGGCCCGGCGGCGGGCTCGGCCTGTTCCTGGTGGTGAACGTGGCGCGCACCGTGGGCGGCACGGTCAGCGCGCGCAACCGCCAGGAGGGCGGCGCCGAAGTCCGCATCACGCTGCCGCTGGCCGCCATCGCACTGGCCGAGGACGATGACACCGATGTCGCCTGAACATGCCGAAGACCCCCGCAGCCTGCTGATCGTCGAGGACGACGCAGCCTTCGCACGCACCCTGGCGCGCTCGTTCGAGCGCCGCGGCTACGCGGTGCAGGTCGCGGCAAGCCTGGACGATGTCACGGCATTGCTGCCCGGCTTTTCGCCCGGCTATGCGGTGGTCGACCTCAAGCTGCAGGGCGAGGCCTCGGGCCTGGCCTGCGTACAGGCGCTGCACGCACATGACGAGAACATGCTCATCGTCGTGCTGACCGGCTTCGCCAGCATCGCCACGGCGGTCGAGGCCATCAAGCTGGGCGCCTGCCATTACCTGGCCAAACCCTCCAACACCGACGACATCGAAGCCGCCTTCGGCCGCGCCGAGGGCACCACCGAGGTCGAGTTGACCAACCGCTCCACGTCGATCAAGACACTGGAGTGGGAGCGCATCCACCAGGTGCTGGCCGAGACGGGATTCAACATTTCCGAAACCGCACGGCGCCTGGGCATGCACCGCCGCACGCTGGCGCGCAAGCTGGGCAAGCAGCAGGTCAAGTGATCCGTCTGCACCGGCGTTTGCTACGGATTTGATAGCGGCTCGCGCAGGCGGGGCGTGCGCTGGAGGCCGATTTGGCTTGAAGATTTCGGTGCACCGGCTTCAGCGTGCGCCGGCCCGGAGCAACGTCTGCTCCATCGCCTTGTAGCCACGTGCACGGGCCAGCGCCAGCGGCGTGCGGCCCTCGCGGTCGGCCAGTTGCAGGTCGGCACCGGCGCGCACCAGCGCATCGAGCGTGCGCTGGTGCCTCGGGCCGCCGTCGCCCAGCACGATGGATTCGATCATTGCCGTCCAGTGCAGGTTGTTGACATGATCGAGCGGTGCGCCCGCGGCGATCAGCCGGCGCACCACCTCGTCGTGGCCCAGGTGCGCGGCGGCGATCAGGGCCGTGCCGTCGTAGCGGCTGGTCACCTGCTTCGCGCTTGCGCCGAGCGACAACAGCAGTGCCAGGGTCTCGGGGTCGTCGGCCACGGCCGCGATGGTCACGGCGTCGTAGCGGTCGTTCTCGAGCAGGTCGAGCCCGGCGCCGGCCTGCGCCAGTGCGCGCACCGCCCCGCGCTGGCGTGCGAAGGTGGCCACATGCAGCGGCGTGCGGCCCTGCGCGTCGCGTGCGTCGAGGTTCGCGCCGCCGGCGGCCAGCCGGGTGATCTCGGCCGCATCGCCGCGCTGCGCTGCGGCGTGCAGGCCCCGGTAGGCCGCCGCCTCGGCCGCGGACGGCGCGGTCTGTGCCGCAGCGGGTGAAGCGGCCAGCAGCACGGCACCGCCCAGCGCCGCCGCGCCCAGGGCGCCACGCAGCGTCGCGCCGCCCATCAGGACCCCAGCGCGGCCCGCACCTTCTCGATGCCGGCGTTCGCACACTGCTCGTCCAGGTGGCCGCCCGGCGCGCCGCCGACGCCCACGGCGCCGATCACTTCGTTGCCGGCCTTGATCGGCACGCCGCCACCGAGCAGCAGTACGCCCGGCAGGTAGACCAGGTTGGCGCCGGCGGGGTTCTTCTGCGCGCCTTCCATCATGGCCAGCGTGGTGTTCTTGGCCGATGCCGAGGTCCAGGCCTTGCGCTCGCTGGAGCCCAGCGTGTGCGGGCCGGCGTTGTCGGCGCGCTGCACGGCACGCACGGTGCCGGCACGGTCCACCACGGTGGCGGCGACCGCGTAGCCGTTGGCGGCGCAGGCGGCCACGGCGCCGGCGGCGATCTGGTTGGCCAGGTCGAGCGAGATGTTGCGCTGGGCCAGCACGGCGCCGGCCGGGCTCTGGGCGAAGCTGCTGCAGGCGGCCAGGGCAAGCGAGGCGGCGGCGAGCGAAAGACGGTGGTTCATGGAAAGAGGCTCCTGGTGTTGTTCATGGCGCCAGCCCTTGCCGGCACGCCATGAACTTTAGGGAGCGCCCTTCGGCGCCACCATTCGTACGCCTACGCCGCCGGCTCCGTAGTGCTACGGAGCGGTGCCCTCTTCCGCCAGCGCCGCGTAACGGCGGATCAGCTGCACCAGCGACTCGCAGCCCAGCTTGGCGAAGAGGTTGGCGCGGTGTGTTTCCACAGTGCGCGGCGACAGGGCCAGCACGCGCGCGATCTCCTTGTTCGTGAGGCCGCGGGCGATGTGCGACAGCACCTCGCGCTCGCGCTCGGACAGCTGGGCGAAGCGCTCGCGCGCCGCCTGGTCGGCCTGCTGCCGCTCGCGCGAGGCGACATGCTGACGCACCGCCTGCTGCACCGCTTCGAGCAGTTGCTCGTCGTCGACCGGCTTCTCCAGGAATTCGGCCGCGCCCGCCTTGAAGGCGCGCCGGCACATCTCGACGGTGCCATGGCCGGTGAGCATGATGACCGGCAGGTCGACGCCCTCGCGGACCAGCCGTTCAAGCACGGCCAGTCCGCCGATGCCCGGCATGCGCACGTCCATCACGATCGCGCCCACGGCCTGGCGGTCGAAGCCGTCGAGGAAGGCCTGCGGCTGCGCCCAGGGCTGCACGCGCAGGCCGATGGTGCCGATCAGCAGCGCCAGGCTGTCGCGCACCGCCTGGTCGTCGTCGACGAGGTGGATGACGGGCGACTGCGGCGCGTTCATGCGCCGCTCCCTGCTGCCAGCGGCAGGCGCAGCTCGAAACGTGCACCACCCAGCGCGCTGCTGCGCCCGGCCACGAGCGTGCCGCCCATCTGCTCGGCCAGCGATTCGCACAGGCTCAGGCCCAGGCCGAGCCCGCCTTCCCGTGTGCTGAAGAAGGGCTCGAACACGCGCGGCAGGGCTTCGGGCGCGATGCCCGGTCCGCTGTCGGCCACGGCCAGCCAGCCCGTCTTGCCGTCGATGCCGGTTTCGATGGACAGCCGACGGCGATCGGACGGTGCCGCCTCCAGTGCCTGCAGCGCATTGACGAGCAGGTTGTGGACGATCTGCTCCAGCGCCACCGGGTCGGCCTGCACCTTCACGGACGCGGGCGGCTCGGCCTCGTGCACCGCCACGCCGCGCCGCTGGCGCTCGGGCTCCAGCAGGTAGAGCGCGCCATGCGCCACCTCCTGTAGCGCCACCGGCTGCAGGTCGGCCGGGCCGCGCGGCTGATCGACCAGGCGACGCAGTCGCCCGACCACCTCGGCGGCGCGCCGGGCCTGCGCCGCGGCCTGCGTCATCGCATCGCGCGCGGCGTCGAGTTCGGGCGGTTCGTCGTCGAGCAGGCGGCGCGCGGCCTGGGCGTTGGCCAGCACCGCCGTCAGCGGCTGGTTGAGCTCGTGCGCCAGCCCCGCGCCGAGTTCGCCCAGCGTGTTCAGGCGCGCCGCCTGGCCGAGGCGCAGCAATTCCTCCGCGCGCCGACGGGCCGTGCGTTGGCGCAGCCAGGCGTGGAGCGTCGCCAGGGCCAGCGCGACGGCGAGGCCCCAGCCGACGATGCGCGCCCAGGGCAGTTCGGCCCATCCCACGCTGCGCTGGGCCACCACGTCGAACGGCTGGCTTTGCGCTGCCAGGGTCTTGCGGAAAGCAAAGGTCCATGGTCCGTCGCCAGCGCGGCCGGGTTGCACGGTGTAGGCGCGATTGCCCTGCTCCACCCGCACGCGCACCGGGCTCTGGCGTGGGTCCATGGGCCAGTCGCGCCAGGGGATGGTCGCGGCGAGATCGATGGCGAGCGCGAAGCTCGTCGGTTCGGCCGCCAGCACCAGCAGGTAGCGGCCTTGCGGCAGGTCGGGCGCCGCCACCTCGGCGCGGCGCAAGGTGCGGGAACGCGCCTCGGCCTGCGTCAGTGCGTCAGCATGCGGGCCATCGGGCCAGGGCCGGTCCCGGTCGCGCCGAATCACGTGGAGGATGGCGGGACTGATGGCCGGCAAGCGCTGCTCGGGCCGCGGACCGTCGGCAGCGGGCGCCAGCAGCGCCAGCGTGGCGAGCACCGCGTCGTACTGCACCACCTGCTGGCTCAGCAGCCGGTGGACGATGCGGCCGTCGGTGTCGAAGTCCTCGTGAAGCCGCGCCAGCTCGGCCCGCGCGAGCCACACGCCGCCGGCCGCCGTGAGCAGCGCCCACGCCAGCCACCAGGCACTTCGCGATCGCCAACCGTGTTCCATGGCGCGCATTGTGCCGAAGCGAATTTGCTATGAAATAAATAGCTGCTCGCGCCCGTGTGACGGGCGTTGCGGGCCTCAATGGCTTGAATTGCGGTGGCACGGTCGCAGCCGGCGACCGGCCCGGACGGATCGGCCATGAGCCGGACATGGCGCGCTGCCTTGCTTTCGAGCCCCCGCAGCGCACCCACGCCGGGCACTACCGGGCGCAGTCGCGGGGGTCGCACCCAGTAGACGCTTCGGGCACAGCCGACATCGTCCGCATCGGCGCGGGCCAGCAATCATGCGGCCTGGACGCGGCCGACCACATCGGCCCCCTGGCCATCGCTGTCCTTGCCCGTGGGGGCGTGCGAGATGGCCGCACGCGCGGCCAAGCGGTAAGCCCGCGGTGAATGGCCCACCATGCGCCTGAAGGCGTTGCTGAACGCACTCTCGGAGCTGTAGCCGAGCGACTGGGCCACCCGCGCCACGGCCGTGTTCTCTTCCCGCAGGCTGCGCTCGGCCAGCCGCATGCGCCACTCGGCCAGGTATGTCAGGGGTGCGACGCCTGCAGTGGTCCGAAAGCGCAGGGCAAAGGTCGTACGGGACATGGCGCACGCCTGGGCCAGTTCTTCCAGTCGCCAGGAACGCGCGGGATCGCCGTGCATCAGCCGCAGCGCCGGCGCCAGTCGCGGATCGCCCAATGCCCGCAACCAACCGGCCTGCAGGGGGCCGGACGCCTGCAGGTGCGCGCGCAGGATCTGGATGAAGAGCAGCTGTGCCAGTTGCGCCGACGCGAGTTGGGTCCCCGGCAGTCCGGCGGCACGTTCCTGCACCAGCTCCTGCAGAAGCCAGCGGAAGCTCGCGGCCTGCGGCGAGGCGGCCGGCACATGGATCCACGGCGGCAAGGCATCTGCCAGGAAGCGGCCGCTCGCCGGATCGAGCTGCACATGGCCGCCGATGTGTTCGAAGTCGCTGCCGTCACCGAGCGTGGCCGTCGAGCTGCCCGAGCCGGAAAACACGGCCATCGCATCGACGGGGGTGGCACCTGGCTCGCTCGCCAGCACGAACGAACGCTTTGCCGTCAGCAGGCCGACGTCGCCGGCGCCGAACGCTACAGGCTCGGCCACGCCATCGATGCAGACCCAGCAGGCGCCCTTCACCACAGCGAAGAACTTGATCTTGTCGGGCGCCGGAAAGCGCAGGGCCCATGTCCCGCCAGCCGTGAAGCCGCCGGTCATCAACGATTCGGCTTTCGTGAAGCGGAGGATTTCGGAGAAAGGGTCGCTGGCCATATCCGCACTCTTGCGCAAGTAAACCGGACGTCGAAGCATTAACAGTCCGGGTTGCTGAGCTTAACCTCCCGGACAACCCATGTTCACAACACAGTGGGCTTCGCGCCCGAGAGCACAGATGACGACAGCGAACGAGAAAGAAGACCGCGTGCTGGTCACCGGAGGAACCGGATTCATCGCACAGCACTGCATGCTGGCCCTGCTGGCGCAGGGCTACCGGGTGCGAACCACGGTCCGCTCGCTGGCGCGGGAACCAGAGGTGCGCGCGCATCTGCGCGAAGGCGGTGCCGAGCCCGGCGACCGCCTGTCGTTCGTCACGGCTGACTTGAGCATGGACGCGGGGTGGGCAGAGGCAGCACGCGGGTGCACTTACGTGATGCACGGCGCCTCGCCCACGCCGACCGGCCAGCAGACGCAGGAGGACGAATGGATCCGGCCAGCGGTCGAGGGCAACCTGCGGGTGCTTCGCGCGGCGCGCGATGCCGGGGTCCGGCGCGTCGTGCTGACCTCGGCCTTCGGCGCGGTGTGCGCCGGCCACGGGCCGATGCAGCGGCCCTTCGACGAGACCGACTGGAGCGACCTGACCGGCAGGAATATCTGGCCGTACCAGAAGTCCAAGACCTTGTCGGAGCGGGCCGCGTGGGACTTCGTCGCGCGCGAAGGCGGGAGCCTGGAATTGTCCGCCGTCAACCCCGTCGCGGTGCTGGGGCCGGTGCTGGGTGCCGACTATTCACACTCCATCCGTCTGATCGGCAACATGCTGGTGGGCCAGCCCGGATGCCCCAGGATCAATTGCGGCTTTGTCGATGTGCGCGACGTGGCCGACCTGCATCTGCGCGCCATGACCCACGCGGCCGCGCGGGGCGAACGCTTCCTGGCCATCGCTGGCGACAGCATGTGGTTGGCCGACGTGGCCAAGGTGCTGAAATCACGTTTGGGGCCTGCGGCCCACAAGGTGTCGAGCCGCGTGCTGCCCAATTGGCTGGTGCGCCTGGGTGCGCTCAAGGACCCGGCCTTGCGCGGCGCCGTGCCCTTGCTGGGCCTGAACCTCAATGCCACCAGTGCCAAGGCCAGGCGCCTGCTGGGCTGGTCGCCGCGCCCGCGCGAGGAAGCCATCGTGGCCACTGCGCAAAGTCTGCTGCGGCTCGGGCTGGTGTAGCAAGAGCCAGCGCACGGCGCCCTGCCCGACGCCGCTCAGCGGTCGCTCACGCTGGACTGCGCCGCGGCAAGACCCAGTCGGGCCGCGCGAAATGGCAGGTGTAGCCGCCGGGGTTGCGCTCCAGGTAGTCCTGATGCTCGGGCTCGGCCTGCCAGAAGTCCCCGACCGGCGCCACTTCCGTGACCACCTTGCCCGGCCACAGGCCGGACGCTTCGACGTCCTGGATCGTGTCGATCGCTTCGCGCCGCTGGGCCTCGGATTCGACATAGATCGCCGAGCGGTAGGACAGGCCGCGGTCGTTGCCCTGCCGGTTCAACGTTGTCGGGTCGTGGATCTGGAAGAAGAATTCGAGCAGGCGGCGGTAACTCAACACCGCCGGATCGAACACGATCTCGATGGCCTCGGCATGGGTGCCGTGGTTGCGGTAGGTGGCGTTCGGCACGTCGCCGCCCGAGTAGCCGACCCGCGTCGACACGACGCCTGGCATCTTGCGGATCAGGTCCTGCATGCCCCAGAAGCAGCCGCCAGCCAGCACTGCGCGTTCAGTTGCCATTTCAGATCTCCTTGACTTGATTCAGATACTCGCCATAGCCCTGCGCCTGCATGTCGTCGCGATGCACGAAGCGAAGCGAGGCCGAATTGATGCAATAACGAAGCCCGCCGCGGTCCGCCGGCCCGTCGGGGAAGACGTGGCCGAGGTGGCTGTCCCCGTGGACGGAGCGGACTTCCGTACGCACCATGCCGTGGCTGCGGTCGGTCAGCTCGCTCACGTACGCCGGCACGATGGGCTTGGTGAAGCTGGGCCAGCCGCAGCCCGATTCGAACTTGTCGGACGACGCGAACAGCGGCTCGCGCGAGACGATGTCGACGTAAATGCCGGGCGCGTGGTTGTCCAGGTACTCGCCGGTGCCGGGACGTTCGGTACCGCTCTGCTGGGTCACGCGGAACTGCTCGGGCGTGAGCCGGGCGATGGCTTCGGAGGACTTGGTGTAGGGCATGTTCGGTTCCAGTTCGTTGTCGGCGGGCCTCTCACGTGGGCCCGCAGGGACGGCTTTTCAACCTGGCCGCCCCACTCGCGGCGGTGTGATGTGCCAGCCGCGGGGCGGCCGTGCCCGGGTGACCGGGTCGCGGCACGCGGTCAGAACGTTTGCAGGATGAGGTCGGCGACGCGCGCCGCGTCCTCTTCGAGCGCGAAGTGTCCGCTGTCCAGCAGTTCGATGCGCACGTCCTTCAGGTCACGGCGGAAGGCCTGTGCGCCCGGAACACCGAAGAACGGATCGCCACGGCCCCAGGCCACCACCGTCTTCGGCTGGTGCGAGCGAAAGTAGTCCTGCCACACGGCGTACAGCCTGCCGTATCCGGTGAGCCTGGTCTACCCGAGCAAACGGCTGATCCCGCTGAAACTGCGCGCGCTGCTGGACTTTGCGACGCCGCGCCTGCAGCAGCGCCTGGCCGGGGTCGAGGTGGTGATGGGGCGCTGAAGTCGAGCGCCATGGCGCAGTTCAGGCGCCGGGGTCGATGAGGCCGACGATCTTGTGCCATGCCGCCTGCGCACATGAATGTTCTCTGTTCGGCGTCGGCCCACGCGACGGCTCGAACAGTTCGGCCTGGTTGTTCATCGGCCGGAAGCGGGCGGCGAGGACCTGGCGCAGGTGGGTGTCGTCGAGGGCCATGGCGGAATTCGCGCCGCGCCGACAGACCCTGGGAATCGCCGGCTTACTTGCCGAACAGCCGCAGCAGGTGTTGCCACATGCGCAGCAGGAATCCCGCGCGCTCGACGTCGGCCTGGGCGACCAGCGGCGCCTCCGCCACGGGCTTGCCACCCGACGTGGCGACCACCTTGCCGATCACCGCCCCCTTGGCAATGGGTGCCTGCAGATCCGGGTTGAGTTGGGCCGCCGTCTCCAGCTTCTGGCCCTTCGGCACGGTGATGGTCCACGGTGCGCCCAGCACGGCCGGCACGGTGTCGGCCTTGCCGAAGCTGACCTTGGCCACCGCCACCTGCGCGTTCGGCTGGATCGGCACGGCCTTCTCGAAGCGGCTGAAGCCCCAGTTGAGCAGCGCACGTGTCTGGTCCGCGCGCGCCTGCATGCTGTTGGTGTTGAGGATCACGGTGATCAGGCGCATGTCGTTGCGCTTGGACGAGGTGACGAGGCAATAGCCCGCCTCCTGCGTGTGGCCGGTCTTCAGGCCGTCGACCGTGGGGTCGGTGTAGAGCAAGGCGTTGCGGTTGCCCTGCTTGATCTTGTTGTAGGTGAACTCGCGCTCGGCGTAGATCGGATAGAAGTCGGCGCTGTCGTGGATGATGGCGCGCGCCAGGATCGCGAGGTCACGGGCCGAGGACTTGTGCTCCGGGTCCGGCAGCCCCGTGGCGTTGACGAAGTTGGTGTGCGTCATGCCCAGGCGCTTGGCCTCGGCGTTCATGAGCTTGGCGAAATTGTCTTCGGTGCCGGCGAGGTGCTCGGCAATGGCCTTGGACGCATCGTTGCCCGATTGCACGATGATGCCGCGCAGGATGTCCATCACCGTCGCCTGCCCGTTGAGCGGCAGGTACATGCACGACTCGGTGCTCGACCCGCGGCACCAGGCGTGTTCGCTCACCGAGACGAGGTCGTCCTTCTTGAGCTTGCCGCTGCGAATCGACTGCTCGACCAGGAAGCTGGTCATCATCTTGGTCAGCGAGGCCGGCGGCAACGGCTCGTCCGGGTTCTCGGACGCCAGCACCTGCCCGGAGTCGTAGTCCATCAGCAGCCAGGCCTTGGCGGCCAGCGCCGGCGGCCCGCCGGGCTCGGCCGACGGGGTGACGGAAGGCGGTGTGACCGAAGCCTTTTTCTGGGCTGCGGCCTTGTGGGCGGCCGGCTTGGCGGCCTGGTGCTGCGCAGCGAAGGATGTGGTGGATGGCGCGAAGCCGCCTGCGGCAATGGCCAGGATGGCGGAAAGGATCAGTGAACGGTTGGCTTGCACGGTGCTCAGGGACAGGAAAACGGACGGTGGTTCGGATGCGGATTCGACCGGGCGGCGGGAGCTCACTCCCACTCGATCGTCGCCGGCGGCTTGGAGCTCACGTCGTAGGTCACGCGATTGATGCCGCGCACCTCGTTGATGATGCGGCCCGACACCTTCTTGAGCAGCGCGTAGGGCAGTTCGGCCCAGTCGGCCGTCATGAAGTCGCTGGTCTGCACGGCGCGCAGGGCAACGACGTAGTCGTAGGTGCGGCCATCGCCCATCACGCCGACGCTCTTGACCGGCAGGAAGACGGTGAAGGCCTGGCTGGTGAGTTCGTACCAGGTCTTGCCGCTGGATTCGTCGCGGAAGTTGCGCAGCTCTTCGATGAAGATCGCGTCGGCGCGGCGCAGCAGGTCGGCGTATTCCTTCTTGACCTCGCCCAGGATGCGCACGCCCAGGCCGGGGCCGGGGAAAGGGTGCCGGTACACCATCTCGGGCGGCAGGCCCAGGGCCACGCCGAGTTCGCGCACCTCGTCCTTGAACAGGTCGCGCAGCGGCTCGAGCAGTTTCAAGCCGAGCTGCTCGGGCAGGCCGCCCACGTTGTGGTGGCTCTTGATGGTGACGGCCTTCTTGCTCTTGGCGCCACCGGACTCGATCACGTCGGGGTAGATGGTGCCCTGGGCCAGGAAGGTGGCGCCCTTGTGGCCGCCCGTGCCGGCCTTGAGCTTGGCGGCCTCCTGCTTGAACACGGTGACGAACTCGCCGCCGATGATCTTGCGCTTGGCCTCGGGGTCGCTCACGCCGGCCAGCTTGCCGAGGAAGAGCTCGCTGGCGTCGACGCGGATCACCTTCGCGTGGAGCTTGCCCTCGAACATTTCCATCACCATGTCGCCCTCGTTCAGGCGCAGCAGGCCGTGGTCGACGAAGACGCAGGTGAGCTGGTCGCCGATGGCGCGGTGGATCAGGGCCGCGGCCACCGACGAATCGACGCCGCCCGAGAGGCCGAGGATGACTTCCTCGTCCCCCACCTGCTCGCGGATCTTCTGCACCGCCTCTTCGATGTGGTCTCGCATCACCCAGTCGGGCTTCGCCTCGCAGATGTTGAGCACGAAGCGCTCGAGGATCGCCTTGCCCTGCACCGTGTGCGTGACCTCGGGGTGGAACTGCACGGCGTAGTAGCGGCGCGCCTCGTCGGCCATGCCGGCAATGGGGCAGCTCTCGGTGCTCGCCATGAGCTTGAAGCCCGGCGGCAGCTCGGTCACCTTGTCGCCGTGGCTCATCCACACGTTGAGCATGCCGTGGCCTTCGGGCGTGGTGAAGTCGGCGATGTCCTTGAGCAGCGCGGTGTGGCCGCGGGCGCGCACCGCCGCGAAGCCGAACTCACGCTTGTGGCCGCCCTCGACCTTGCCGCCGAGCTGGTGCGCCATGGTCTGCATGCCATAGCAGATGCCCAGCACCGGCACGCCGAGCTCGAACACCGCGGGCGGGCACTTGTCGGTCGTTTCCTCGTACACGCTGGCATGGCTGCCCGAGAGGATCACGCCGCGCAGGTGGCCATCCGCGGCGTACTGGCGCACCCACTCGTCGGTCACGTCGCAGGGATGGACTTCGCTCAGCACATGCGCCTCGCGCACGCGGCGCGCGATGAGCTGGGTGACCTGGGAGCCGAAGTCGAGGATGAGGATCTTGTCGTGGGTCATGGGGAGGCAAGGGGCTTCGCTGGAACAACAAGGCCGGTGCAAGCACCGGCCTTGTCCCTTGATGAAGGAATCACTCCGCCCGGTAGTTGGGCGCTTCCTTGGTGATCTGCACGTCGTGCACGTGCGATTCGCGGATGCCGGCCGAGGTGATCTCGACGAACTCGGCCTTGTTCTTCATGTCGTCGATGGTGGCGCAGCCGCAGTAGCCCATGCTGGCGCGCACGCCGCCGGCCATCTGGTAGATGATCGACACGATCGAGCCTTTGTAGGGCACGCGGCCCTCGATGCCCTCGGGCACCAGCTTGTCGGTGTTGGGGTTGCCGGTGGTCGATTCCTGGAAGTACCGGTCGGCGCTGCCCTGCTGCATGGCGCCGATGGAGCCCATGCCGCGGTAGCTCTTGTAGCTGCGGCCCTGGTAGAGGACGATCTCGCCCGGTGCTTCTTCGGTGCCGGCGAACATGCTGCCCATCATCACGGTGCTGGCGCCGGCCGCGATGGCCTTGGCGATGTCGCCCGAGTAGCGCACGCCGCCGTCGGAAATGAGCGGCACGCCCGTGCCCTGCAGCGCGGTGGCGACGCTGTCGACCGCCATGATCTGCGGCACGCCGACGCCGGCCACGATGCGCGTGGTGCAGATGGAGCCGGGGCCGATGCCGACCTTGACCGCATCGGCACCCGCCTCGACCAGCGCCAGCGCGGCCGCGCCGGTGGCGATGTTGCCGCCCACGACGTCGATTTGCGGGTAGTTCTGCTTCACCCAGCGCACGCGGTCGATCACGCCCTTGCTGTGGCCGTGCGCGGTGTCGACCACGATGGCATCGACGCCGGCCTTGACCAGCGCCTCGACGCGTTCCTCGGTGCCGTCGCCCACGCCGACCGCAGCGCCGACGCGCAGGCGGCCCGAGGCATCGCGCGCGGCGTTCGGGAAGGTGGTCTGCTTGGTGATGTCCTTGACGGTGATGAGGCCCTTGAGGCGCCAGTCGCCGTCGATGACCAGCAGGCGCTCGAGCTTGTGCTTGTTGAGCAGCGCCTTGGCCTCGGCCGGGGTGGTGCCTTCCTGCACGGTGATCAGCTTGGCGCGCGGCGTCATGATCTCGGTCACCGGCACGTCGTAGCGCGTCTCGAAGCGCAGATCCCGGCCTGTGACGATGCCCACCACCTTGCCGCCGTCGATGACCGGGAAGCCGGAGATGCCCAACTCTTCCGACAGCTGCAGCACCTGCAGCACCGTGTGCTGGGGCGTGATGACGACCGGGTCGCGCAGCACACCCGATTCGTAGCGCTTCACCTTCGCCACCTCGGCCGCCTGTTGCTGGGCGGTGAGGTTCTTGTGCACGATCCCCATGCCGCCCTCCTGCGCGATGGCGATCGCCAGGCGCGCTTCGGTCACGGTGTCCATGGCCGCGGAGACCAGGGGCAGGTTGAGCGAGATGTTGCGGGAGAAGGGGGTGGCGAGCGAGGTGTCCTTGGGCAGGACCTGGGAGAAGGCGGGCACCAACAACACGTCGTCGAAGGTGAGCGCTTTGCCAAGAAGGCGCATGGGTGAGGCTCCAAAAGACGGATTGTAACGACGGCGCGGGTTTTCCCGCGGCGGGCCGGGCGTTCGTCCGGCAGCCGACGTTGCGATTAGGTGGCAGTTTTTGGCGCCCTCGCCCCCTGTCGGCCGGCCTGGATTGTTGCCAAACGTAAGGCAGGGCTACACTGCCCGGATGAAGTTCGCTCCTCTCTGTGTGCTCGCCTGCGCGTTCGCCCTGCCCCTGGCCGCCAGCGCCCAATGGCAATGGATCGACAACCAGGGCAAGAAGGTCTTCAGCGACCAACCGCCTACGGCCGACGTGCCTGAAAAGAACATCCTGCGCCGCCCGGGCGGCAAGGCGGCCGCTGCGGCGCCTGCGGCCGAAGCGCCCAAGACGGACAGCGCCGCCGCACCCGCACCCAAGGCCGCTGGGGTCGACAAGGAACTCGAGGAAAAGGCCCGCAAGGCCGAGGAGGCCGAAAAGGCCAAACGCGCCGCCGAGGAACAGAAGGTCGCCAAGGCCAAGGCCGACAACTGCAATCGCGCCCGCCAGGGGAAGGCCACGATGGACAGCGGCATGCGCGTGGCGCGCATGAACGACAAGGGCGAGCGCGAGATCATGGACGATCAGGCCCGCGCCGCCGAGCAGCGCCGGCTGCAGGACGTCATCAACGCGGATTGCAAGTAGTCTGACCGGTGCTCGAAGATCTGAGCCAAATCGAGTCGCAGCGCCCGTCCCACCTGCGCGAGCAGCTATCGAAAAGATAGCGAATGCGCCCGACTCGCTTCGCGTTCCCCGCTCAGTAGCCGGCCTTGCCGCCCTGGCGCCGCTGCGCGAACAGGCCGGCCCTGCGGCTGCCCTGGCGCTGGAAGCGCTCGCGACGGGCCACCTTCGGGTCCACGGCCAACGGCCGGCACAGTTCCACCCGATCGCCCGGGGCGAGCGTCTGGTCCCAGGCGGCGGCGCGTCCCCACACGCCTGGCTGCAAGCTGGCCCAGTCAAGTTGCGGCTGTTCGCCACGCAGTGCGCTGGCCTCGACCGCGTCGCGCAGCGTGCAGCCCTCCGGCACGCACAGCACCTGCTCGAACACGACACGCGGCGCGGGTGCGCAGCAGACCGTGACCTCGATCACGCGGGCTGGCCGTAGATCTGCTCGGCGCGCTTGACGAAGGCCTCGACCAGGCTCGACGCGATCTTGTCGAACACGGGCCCCACGAGCGCCTGCAGCGCGAAGTTGCTGAAGCCGTAGCGCAGGTCGAGCTCGACGCGGCAGGCGCGCTCGCCCTCTTCGCCGACCGGGTTGAACTTCCACACGCCGTCGAGGTTGGAGAACGGCCCGTCGACGAGCTTGAGCTGCACCTCGCGGCCGGGCACATGCGTGTTGCGGGTGGTGAAGCTCTGGCGGATGCCGCCGATGTAGAGGCCGACCTCGGCCGTCATGCCGGCTTCGTCCTGCTCGATCACGCGGGCGCGGTCGCACCAGGGAAGGAACTCCGGATACCGCGCCACATCGGTGACCAGCGCGTACATCTCTTCGGCGCTGTACCAGATGAGGACGGACTTGTGGACGCTTTTCATAGAATCGCCGCTGTGTGCGGCTGCCGATTGTAGGGAGGCCATGCGCCCCAACATTGACAGACATGGCCACCAAAAAACCTGAGACCCCCGGCAACGCGCGCATCGCCGACAACAAGAAGGCCGCGTTCAACTACTTCTTCGAGGAGCGCTTCGAGGCCGGCATGGTGCTCGAAGGCTGGGAAGTGAAGGCCTTGCGCGAAGGCAAGGTGCAGCTCACCGATGGCTATGTGGTGATCCGCGATGGCGAGATGTTCATCATCGGCTGCCAGATCAACCCGCTGCGCAGCGCCTCCACCCACGTCAACCCCGACGCCGTGCGCACCAAGAAGCTGCTCCTGCACAAGGAACAGATCAAGCGCCTCACCGGCAAGGTCGAGCAGAAGGGCTACACGCTGGTGCCGATCAACCTGCACTGGAAGGCCGGCAAGGTGAAATGCGACATCGCCCTGGCCAAGGGCAAGGCCGAGCACGACAAGCGCGACGTCATCAAGGACCGCGAAGGCAAGCGCGAGGTCGAACGCGCGATGAAGAACCGCCAGCGCTGAAGTTTTTTTGGCGGGGCATGGAATAAACCGCGTCGCCCCGGTGTTCATGCAGTCAGAAGGCGCGCTCCCGCGCCGCAGCACCGGATCCCCATGACCTCGATGCGCCTGCCTGCGCTGCTCACCATCGCGTACCTCAACGGCATCGGCCTCTATCTGGCCCACGACGCCGCCACGGCACCGGCCCGGCACGCGACGCAGGCCGGGGCCAACAGCTGCCGGGCACCGCAGGCCACTGCGGTGCCGCCCGCGCATGCCGGGCCCTCCTCCGCATGACCGACGGCACCGCCGCCCTGGTGGCGCACATCCCCAGCCTGCGCCGCTACGCGCGGGCCCTGACGGGCGATACCTGGCTGGCCGACGACCTGGTGCAGGACACGCTGGAGCGGGCCTGCGACAAGTGGCGCCTCTGGACCGCGGGCACCGACCTGCGGGCCTGGCTCTTCACGCTCATGCACAACCTGTTCGCCAACCAGGCCCGCCGAACGCCGCCACCGCGCGCGGCCGTGGACATCGATGAGCTCGCCGAGCAATTGCCCGCGCCCGATGCGCCGCCTGAGCGCCGGATCGACCTGCAGCGCTGCCTGCTCCAGTTGCCGGACGAGCAACGCGCCGTGCTGCTGCTGGTGGCGCTGGAAGACCTCTCCTACGACGAGGTGGCGCGCATCCTCGGCGTGCCGGCGGGCACCGTGATGTCGCGCCTCTCGCGTGCCCGGTCCCGGTTGCGCCAGTTGATGGAAGGGGTTTCGTCTGCCGACGCCGCCCCCGCGCCGGCCCGCCCGCCCTTGCGGCGCCTGAAGTGACTGTTCCGCCATGCCCACGTCACCCATCCCCCCCGATCGACCGGACGAACCCGAGGACTGGCCCGCCCAGCGCGAAGCGCTGCGGGGCCTGCACCGCGAGGTCCTTTCCGAACCCGTGCCGCCGGCCTTGCAGGCGGCCGCCGAGCGCCTCGGCCGCCACCGGGTGGCCGTCGAGCGCCGCGCCCGCTGGACGACGTGGGGCGGCATGGCGGCAGCAGTGCTGGTGGCCTTCGGCGTCGGCTGGGTGGCCAATGCCCAGTGGCAGGCGCGCCCTGCGATGTCCCTCGCGCGGGCGCCCGCGGCCCAGAGCTTCGTGCGCGACGCGACCGCGGCCTATGTCGTCTACTCCCCCGAGAAGCGGCACCCTGTCGAGGTGGCCGCCAGCGAGCAGCAGCACCTGGTGCAATGGCTGTCGCGCCGGCTCGACCGCCCACTCAAGGTGCCCGACCTGTCGGCTCAGGGCTACGCGCTTGTCGGCGGCCGTCTGCTGCCGGGCGACGACGGTGCGCGGGCACAGTTCATGTTCGAGAACGCAGCGGGCCAGCGCGTGACGCTGTACCTTGGCGCGCTCGACGACAAGGCCGCGCCGTCCCCGCGCGCAAGCCGGGAGACCGCCTTCAGCTTCACGTCCACCGGCGCGGTGCCCAGCTTCTACTGGGTCGATCGCGGCTTCGGCTACGCCCTCAGTGCGCCGCTGACGCGCGAGGCGCTGTTGTCGCTCGCCACCGAGGTGTACCGCCAGCTCTGACCCCGGGTCGTCTTCACCGGCGGCCTACACTGCCCCTGCCCTGTTTGTTCAACCAAGGAGAAAATCCAATGAAACTGCTCAGCGCTTCGATCCTCGCGGCCGCCCTGCTTGCCGGCTGCGGCAGCATGTCGAGCTCTCCGGCGCCCGACACGCCGACCCGCACCGTCGACGGCGTGCTCATCGGCCCGACCGGCATGACGCTCTACACCTTTGCACGCGACACCGCTGGCAGCGGCAAGTCGGTGTGCAACGCGCAGTGCGCCACCAACTGGCCGCCGCTGATGGCACCCGATGCAGCCAAGCCCATGGGCGGCTATTCGGTCGTGATGCGTGACGACGGCAAGAAGCAATGGGCCTACAAGGGCCAGCCGCTGTACTACTGGGCCAAGGACGCCAAGGCCGGCGACCGCACCGGCGACGGCATGCTGCAAGGCGCCTGGAAGGTCGCACGCCCCTGAGACCGCTGCAGCGTCCAGGAAAAAGCCGACCCTCGGGTCGGCTTTTTTTATGCCAGTTTGAGGAAGAAATCGGGCTCCAGCGCCCATCCTGCCTGCGCAAGCAGCTATCAATTCAGGAGCATGAACTGCGCCCAGTGTGGCGTTCCACCGCCGCTGTGAATCCTCAGCGCCCGTTGCGTGCCGCCAGATCACACAGCGCGTCGCAACGCGTGTCGGCCATGGCAGCAGCGATGCGCTGCCACTTCGCCTGCCTGGGGCCGCCCTCGCGGCCTTGCGCGCTGGCGAGGTCGCGCGGCACGGCCCGCGCCGCCACCGCCAGGGCCCGCACATGCACGGAGACCGTCTCCGCCAGTGCGCCCAGCAGCGCATCGATGTTGACCGGGCGGATGCGGGCATCCGGCAGCGCGGTCGCCAGGCTCGCGTAGAGCTGCAGGATGGTGGCCTGCCCGCGCCGCAGGCCGCCCAGGCGCAGTTGCGCCACGGTGCGCGGATCCATCTGTCGCAGGGTGGCTTCGGCCAGCGGCACCTGCTTTGCGATGCAGCGTGCCACGAAGGGCTGCAGCAGCGCCAATTCGTCCTGGTAGGTGGCCGAGTTGTCGACCACCACCGAAGCGACCAGCTGACCGTTCTGCAGTGCGCCGAAGGTCTGGTAGGCCACGACCGCGGCCTGTGCGCGGTCGCAGGCGTCCGAGAGGGTCGGCAGGTCCACGGCGGACTGCGCCGGCAGGAAGGTCGACGAATCGGCAAGGGTGCGCAGCGCCTCGGCCGCCTCGGGCTCCGCCAGCCGCGGCAGGCGCTCCGGATGCGCCGCACGCAGTGCATCGAAGGCCTGGCCGGCCGCCACGTGCGCCGCCATGTCCTGCGCGGGCGCCGCCAGTGGCAGCACGCTCACGAGGGCGACACACCACGCCGCTGCCCACCGAGCCAGGCTGTGGCCGCGCATCGGGCGATCAGGCCTCGCGGCTGGCCCGCTTGCGCTCGTGCTCCTTCAGGAAGCGCTTGCGCAGACGCACGCTCTTGGGCGTGATCTCGACCAGCTCGTCGTCCTCGATGAACTCGACGCCGTACTCCAGCGTGAGGTCGATGGGCGGCGTGATCTTGATGGCGTCTTCCTTGCCGCTGACGCGGAAGTTGGTCAGCTGCTTGGTGCGGGTGGCGTTGACGACCAGGTCGTTGTCGCGGCTGTGGATGCCGACGATCATGCCTTCGTACACCGGGTCGTTGGCGCGCACGAACATGCGGCCGCGGTCGTCCAGCTTGCCCAGGGCGTAGGTGAAGATCTCGCCGTCGTCCATCGAGATCAGCACGCCGTTCTTGCGGCCGCCGATGTCGCCCTTGTGCGGCTCGTACGAATCGAAGATGTTGCTGATGAGCCCGGAACCGCGCGTGAGGTTCAGGAACTCGTTGGTGAAGCCGATCAGGCCCCGCGCCGGGATGCGGTATTCCAGGCGCACGCGGCCACGGCCGTCCGGCTCCATGTTGACCAGCTCGCCCTTGCGCTCGCCCAGGGCCTGCATCACGCCGCCCTGGTGGCCTTCCTCGATGTCGGCCGTCACCAGCTCGATGGGCTCGTGCTTCTCGCCGTCGATGGTGCGGAACACCACGCGCGGCTTGGACACGGCCATTTCGTATCCCTCGCGGCGCATGTTCTCCAGCAGGATGGTGAGGTGCAGTTCACCGCGGCCCATCACTTCGAAGACGCCTTCCTCGTCGGTCTCGTTCACGCGCAGCGCGACGTTGTGCTGGAGCTCCTTTTGCAGGCGGTCCCAGATCTGGCGGCTGGTCACGAACTTGCCTTCGCGGCCGGCCAGCGGGCTGGTGTTGACGCAGAAGTTCATCGTCAGCGTCGGCTCGTCGACCTTGAGCATGGGCAGCGGCGCCGGCTTGGCGACATCGGTCACCGTGACACCGATGCCGATGTCCGCGATGCCGTTGATCAGCACGATCTCGCCGGGGCCGGCCTCGGTGGCCTGCACGCGATCCAGGCCCTGGAAGGTCAGCACCTGGTTGATGCGGCCCTTGAAGGCCTTGCCGTCCGGGCCTTCCATGACCATGACGTCCATCATCGGCTTGATGGTGCCCTGGCTGATGCGGCCCACGCCGATGCGGCCCACGAAGGTGGAGAAGTCGAGGGCCGAGATCTGCAGCTGCAGCGGCGCCGTCGGGTCGCCCTTCTGCGAGGGAACGTGCTTGAGGATGGTGTCGAACAGGGCCGACATGTCGGGGCCCCACTGCTCGCCGGGCGCGCCCTCCTCCAGCGACGACCAGCCGTTGATGCCCGAGGCGTAGACCACCGGGAAGTCCAGCTGCTCGTCGGTCGCGCCGAGCTTGTCGAACAGGTCGAAGGCGGCGTTGACGACCTTGTCGGGGTTGGCGCCCGGCTTGTCGACCTTGTTGACCACCAGGATCGGCTTGAGGCCCAGGGCCAGCGCCTTCTTGGTCACGAAGCGCGTCTGCGGCATCGGGCCTTCCTGGGCGTCGATCAGCAGCACCACGCCGTCGACCATCGAGAGCGCGCGTTCCACCTCGCCGCCGAAGTCCGCGTGGCCGGGGGTGTCGACGATGTTGATGTGCGTGCCCTGCCAGGTCACGGCGCAGTTCTTGGCCAGGATCGTGATGCCACGTTCCTTTTCGATGGCGTTGTTGTCCATCACCGTGTCGACCACCTTCTCGTGGTCGGCGAAGGTGCCGGACTGGCGCAGCAACTGGTCGACCATCGTGGTCTTGCCGTGGTCGACGTGCGCAATGATGGCGATGTTTCGGATTTGCTTGGCTGCAGTCATGGTGTGAGGGCCTCTTCGCGAGGCGCTGGATTCGAAAGGAGGGTTTGCTGGATTTCGAGGGGGCTCAGCAAGCGCCCCGGGATCAGTTCGCCGGCCTTGACGTGGGCCGTGCCCAGGAAGGCCGCCGGCCGCTCGCCGAACACCGCGACGGCATCCGCATCGGGCCATGCACCGCGGCGGCGAACACCGGACAGGAAGCGTCCGGCATCCTCGGCGCCGAGCATGACGCGCGTGTGGCCGGCCACCAGGCACTCGACGGGCTGCAGCAGCGCCAGGCGCTCGTCTTCGGGCAGCGCCTCGAGAGCCTCGAGCGTGACGCACTGCGAAACATCGAAGCCGCCGGTGGCCGTGCGGCGCAGCGCCGTGAGGTGCGCACCGCAACCCAGGGCCTCGCCGATGTCCTCGCCGAGCGTGCGTATGTACGTGCCCTTGCTCACGGTTGCTACGATTTCGATAGCGGCTTGCGCAGGACTGGCGGGCGCTGAAGCCACTTTTAGCTTATGAATCTCGACCTCGCGGGGGGCGCGCTCGACTTCGACGCCTTCGCGGGCGTACGCGTACAGCGCCTTGCCGTCCTTCTTGAGCGCGCTGTGCATCGGCGGCACCTGCGAGATGCGGCCGGTGAATTGCGCCTGCACGCGCGCCAAGTCCTCCGCCGTGACCTGGACAGGGCGCTCGGCGATCACCTCGCCTTCCGCGTCGCCCGTGGACGTGCGCACGCCCAGGCGCGCAATGGCCCGGTAGGTCTTGTCGGCGTCGAGGTGCAGCTGGCTGAACTTGGTCGCCGCGCCGAAGCACAGCGGCAGCACGCCGGTCGCGAGCGGATCGAGCGTGCCGGTGTGACCCGCCTTTTCGGCGCGCAGCAGCCACTTGGCCTTCTGCAACGCCTGGTTGCTTGAAAGTCCGAGTGGCTTGTCGAGCAGCAACACCCCATGCACAGGGCGCCGCTGCACCCTGACACGGGATGGCGGGCTCATGGGGTGTCGTCGTCTTTTGAACGCGAGGAAACCGCCTTGGCGATCAAGGCGTTCATGTCGGCCGCACGCTCGGTGGTGCGGTCGAACACGAAGTGCAGCGTGGGCACGGTGTGGATGTGCAGGCGCTTGAACAGGCCGTTGCGCAGGAAGCCGGCGGCCTGGTTCAGGGCCTCCTGCGTTTCCAGCGGATCGCCCACGAGCACGCTGAAGAACACCTTCGCGTGCGCGTAGTCGGGCGTGACCTCGACCGCCTGCAGCGTGACCATGCCCACTCGCGGATCCTTCAGCTCGCGCGCGATCAACTCCGTCAGATCGCGCTGGATCTGATCGGCGACCTTGAAGCCGCGGTTGGGGACGGTGGACTTGCGCTTGGGCATGTCGGGGCACAGGGAGCAGGTACCGGACGCAGAGGACGCAAAGGATTCGCAGAAGGCGCAAAAGAGTCAAAAGAAAACCTTGAAGGTCTTCTTTTTGCGTCCTCTGCGCAATCTTTGCGCCCTCTGCGTCCGGAAGTCCGTATTTACAGCGTCCGCGCGATCTCCTTGATCTCGAAGATCTCGAGCTGGTCGCCTTCCTTGATGTCGTTGTAGTTGCGCAGCTTGATACCGCACTCGAAGCCTTCGCGGACTTCCTTCACGTCATCCTTCATGCGCTTGACCGACTCGATCTCGCCCGTGTAGACGACGATGTTGTCGCGCAGCAGGCGGAAGTGGGCGTTGCGCGTGACCACGCCGTCGAGCACGTACGAGCCGGCAATCGTGCCGATCTTCGTCGCCACGAACACCGTGCGGATCTCGGCATGGCCGATGATCTCTTCGCGCTTCTCGGGCGCCAGCATGCCGGCCATCGCGGTCTTCAGCTCGTCCACGGCGTCGTAGATGATGCTGTAGTACTTGATGTCGACGTCGTTGCCTTCGGCCAGCTTGCGCGCGCCGGCATCGGCACGCACGTTGAAGCCGATCACGATGCCCTTGGCGGCGATTGCCAGGTTGACGTCCGACTCGCTGATGCCGCCGACGCCCGCATACACCACCTGCACCTTGACCTCGTCGGTCGAGAGCTTGAGCAGCGACTGCGACAGCGCTTCCTGCGAGCCCTGCACGTCCGCCTTGATGATGATCGGCAGGGTCTTGACCTCGCCGGCCGTCATGTCCGAGAACATGTTCTGGAGCTTGGCGGCCTGCTGCTTGGCCAGCTTGGTGTTGCGGAACTTGCCGGCACGGTAGGTGGCGATCTCGCGCGCACGGCGCTCGTCGGCCATCACCATGAATTCGTCGCCCGCCTGCGGCACTTCCGTCAGGCCCTGGATCTCGACCGGGATCGAGGGGCCGGCCGACTTGGTGGTCTTGCCGTCCTCGTCGATCATGGCGCGCACGCGGCCGTAGGTCGAACCGGCGAGCACCACGTCGCCCACCTTGAGCGTGCCGGACTGCACCAGCACCGTGGCGACCGGGCCGCGGCCCTTGTCCAGCTGCGCTTCGATGACCAGGCCCTTGGCGGCGGCTTCCACCGGCGCCTTGAGTTCCAGCACTTCGGCCTGCAGCAGCACCTGCTCGAGCAGGTCGTCGATGCCCTTGCCCGTCTTGGCCGACACCTCGACGAAGGGCGAATCGCCGCCGAATTCCTCGGGCACGACCTCCTCGGCCACCAGCTCGCTCTTCACGCGCTCCGCATTGGCGTCGGGCTTGTCGATCTTGTTGACCGCGACCACGATCGGAACGCCGGCCGCCTTCGCGTGCTTGACGGCTTCCTTGGTCTGCGGCATCACGCCGTCGTCGGCCGCCACCACCAGGATGACGATGTCGGTAGCCTGCGCACCGCGGGCACGCATGGCGGTGAACGCCTCGTGACCCGGGGTGTCGAGGAAGGTGATCATGCCGCGCGGCGTCTCGACGTGGTAGGCGCCGATGTGCTGCGTGATGCCGCCTGCCTCGCCCGCCGCCACCTTGGCACGGCGGATGTAGTCCAGCAGCGATGTCTTGCCGTGGTCGACGTGACCCATGACGGTCACGACGGGCGCGCGCGGCAGCGCTTCGGCCTGCTGGCCCTGCACTTCTTCCTCGGTGAAGGCTTCCGGGTCGTCCAGCGCCGCCACGACCGCGGTGTGGCCCAGTTCCTCCACGAGGATCATGGCCGTGTCCTGGTCCAGCGACTGGTTGATGGTCGCCATCTGGCCCAGCTTCATCAGCTGCTTGATCACCTCGGAGGCCTTGATCGACATCTTGTGGGCGAGCTCGGACACCGTGATGGTTTCCGGCACGTGCACTTCGATCACGCGCTGCTCGACCGGTGCGGCCTGCTGGTGCGAATCATCACGATCTCGGTCACCGCCACGGCGGCCACGCGGGCCCCCGCGCCAGTTGCCACGGCCCACGCCACCGCTGGCATCGCCGCGGGTCTTGATTTCCTTCTTCTTGGCCGGATCGCCGGCCCAGGCGGAAGAGGTCTTCGCGGACTTGATTTCCTTGCCCGAGCCCGGTGCCGCAGGCGCGCCAGCGCCCGCTGCAGGACGCGCCGTGCCGGTACCGGTGGCCGGCTTGTGCAGGGTCCCCTTGACGGCCGCCTTCGGCGCCTCTTTCTCGGGCGCCTTGTGCGGCACCAGAACGCGAGCCGGCGCGCTCATCATGGCGCGAATGGCTTCTGCCTCGGCCAGGGCTTTGCGACGGCGTTCGTCGAGGTCCTTGGCCCGGGCGGCCTCTTCGTCGGCGCGTGCCTTGGATTCCGCGGCGGCCTTCGCCTTCGCTTCTTCCTTGGCCTTCTCGGCGGCCGCCTTGTCGGCAGCAGCCTTGTCAACCGCAGCCTGGGCGGCGGCCGCAGCGGCAGCGGCTTCGGCACTCGGCGAGGTGTTGCGGGCCTTCTCGGCGGCGGCGTTCAGCATGGCCGCTTCGGCGCGGGCCTTCTCGACCTGGGCTTCACGGGCCTTGTCGGCCTGCTCTTCCCGATCGGCGGCTTCGCGTTCGCGCGCCTCGGCCTCCTCGCGCTCCTTGCGCTTGGCGGCGAGTTCTTCTTCCTGGCGGCGCAGCAGTTCGGCGTTGCGGCGTGCTTCTTCCTCACGACGCGCCAGTTCGGCCTCGTCGATCTGGGGCACCGCCGGTGCAGGGGCCGGCGCGGGCGCCTCGGCCGGGGCCTCGTCGCGCTGGATGAAGGTGCGCTTCTTGCGCACTTCCACCTGAATCGTGCGCGCGCGCCCCATCGCGTCCGCCTGCTTGATCTCGCTGGTGGACTTCTTGGTCAGGGTGATCTTCTTGCGCTCGGGCGCAGCCGTGCCGTGGCTCGCCTTGAGGTGGCCGAGCAAGGCCTGCTTGTCGCCCTCGGTCAGGGCATCGGACGCAGCCGATTTGGTCACGCCCGCGCTGCGCAGCTGGTCAAGCAGCGTTTCGGGTGTCTTCTTGAGTTCTTGAGCGAACTCTGCAACGGTGGTGCTGGACATATCTGGTTCGTGCCTCCATGGCGATCACTCTGGCGAGCCCGCGAACCAATGTTCGCGTGCCTTGAGGATCAGGGCCTTGGCTTCATCGGCGCTCTGGCCGGTGATTTCGGTGAGTTCGTCGACAGCCAGGTCGGCCAGGTCGTCGCGGGTGTTCACACCCGCGCCAGCCAGCTTGGCAATGAGGTCGGGGGTCAGCCCCTCGAGATCGCGCAAGTCCTGCGAGACGCCTTCGACGCTCTCTTCCTTGGCGATTTCCATGGTCAGCAGCGCATCCTTGGCGCGGGCGCGCAGCTCGTTGACCGTGTCTTCGTCGAAGGACTCGATCTCGAGCATTTCGGCGATCGGCACATAGGCCACTTCTTCGAGGCTGGTAAAGCCCTCGTGGATGAGGATGTCGGCGATCTCCTCGTCGACGTCCAGCTTCTCCATGAAGAGCTGCCGGGTCACGCTGGTTTCCTCGGCCTGCTTCTGGGCCGATTCGTTGGCATCCATGATGTTGATCTTCCAGCCGGTGAGGTCGGAAGCAAGGCGCACGTTCTGGCCGCCGCGGCCGATGGCGATGGCGAGGTTCTCCTCGTCCACCACCACGTCCATGGCATGCTTTTCCTCGTCCACCACGATGGAGCTGACGTTGGCCGGTGCCAGGGCGCCGATCACGAACTGGGCCGGGTCCTCGGACCACAGCACGATGTCGACGCGCTCGCCGGCCAGCTCGTTGGTCACGGCATTGACGCGGGTGCCGCGCACGCCGACGCAGGTGCCGATCGGGTCGACGCGCTTGTCGTGGCTCAGCACGGCGATCTTGGCGCGCGAGCCCGGGTCACGGGCACAGCTCTTGATCTCGAGCAGGCCCTGCTCGATCTCGGGCACCTCGTTGCGGAACAGCTCGATCATGAATTCCGGCGCCGAGCGCGAGAGGATGATCGGCGCGCCGCGCAGCGTCAGGTCCACTTCCATGATCATGGCGCGGACGCGGTCGCCGTTGCGCAGGTTCTCCTTTGGGATCATCTCGCTGCGGCGCAGGCGGCCTTCGACGCGCCCCGCTTCCACGATGATGTCGCCCTTGTCCAGGCGCTTGACGGTGCCGGTGAAGATCCTCTCGCCACGCGACATGAAGTCGTTGAGCAGCATCTCGCGCTCGGCGTCGCGGATCTTCTGCAGGATCACCTGCTTGGCGGCCATGGCGCCGATGCGGCCGATCGGCAGCGACTCGACGGGTTCCTCGATGTACTCGTCGACCTCGATGTCCGGCACTTCTTCCTTGGCTTCGAACAGCAGGATTTCCTGGTCGGGCAACTGCAGGCCGGCCTCGTCGGGCACGACGTGCCAGCGGCGGAAGGTTTCGTAGGCGCCGCTGTCGCGATCGATCGCGACGCGGATGTCCACGTCGCCGGCGTACAGCTTCTTGGTGGCTTGCGCCAGCGCCGACTCCACGGCACCGAAGACGACGTCGCGCTCGACGTTCTTCTCGCGCGAGATCGCATCCACCAACATCAACATTTCGCGATTCATGCCACTTGGCTCCTTCCGATGACTCCGGCCTTATTCCGCCGAGGGCGCGCCGGTCTTGGGCTTGCGCCCCTTGAAATCCACGATGGGGGCGAGCCGCGCCTCGCGCAGCTCGTCCAGGGTGAAGCCGAGCGCCTGGACCGGGGCCGGCGCGCGCTTCTTGCTGATCTTCTGGCCCGGCTTGGCCGCGGGCTCGTCGCTCCAGACGATCTGCCAGCCACGCTCGCCGTTCGGCCCTTCGGTGCGCTCCAGCGTGCCGCGAAACTTCTTGCGGTTGGCGCTGACCTGGCCAGCCGCCGCCTCGCCGATGGGCGCCTTGAGCGTGATGTCGATCGACTCGCCGGCGAAGCGTTCGAAATCCTGTTCGTTGCGCAGCGGGCGGTCGATGCCCGGCGAGGACACCTCGAGCCGCTTGTAGTCGACGTTGTCGACTTCCAGCGCATACTGCAACTGGCGCGTGACCTTCTCGCAGTCCTCGACCGTGACGAAGGGCTCAGGGGCACCAGGCGCAGCTTCGGAGGTGGGGCCGGCCCACGGCAGATCAATGGTGACGCGCAGCAGTCCTCCGGCCGAGCGTTCGATCTCGACCAGGTCGTAGCCCAGTCCGGCCACGGTTGTTTCGACTGTCTGCTGCAATGCCACCGGTGTGCGCGCGTCCTTGCGGGTGACCGCCAAGGCCTGAGCCGCACCCGGTGCCGCCGGACGGGCCCTGAGGCCCTGAACGACTGCACCCGGCACAAGAACAAAAAGGTCGAGGCGGTGGGAAAATGATCGACCAAAAAAAACGGGCGGTTGGTACCCGCCCGTTTGGTCGTGAGCCTCAGATTATAGCGGGCTGCGCGGAATTTGTCCCGTCGTCAAGCCGGCGGCGACACAAAATCAGCGGGCGCGACGCCGCGCCGAACGCCAGACCACCAGAAAAAGCACTGCGCCCAGCGCCAGGGCGCCCGCCGCGACCAGCAGCGGCACCGAAAAGGAGCCCGTGCGGTGCGCCAGCGGCGCCGCGAACAGCGGGCCCACGATCTGCCCGATCCCGTACGACGCCGTGGCATAGCCGATCAGCCCGGCCGCCGCGTTGCCGCGCAGCCGCCGTGCATCGCGCACCGCGAACAGGGTGATGGCCGTGAACGGCATGCCCAGCAGCAGGCTGCCCAGCGCGAAGCCCCCAATCGTCGGCCAGGCCACCGACAGCAGCACGCCCAGGGCCTGCAGGGCGTAGGCCACCGCCAGCAGCAGCCGGTTGTCCCAGTGCGTAGGCGCCCGGGCCCCGATCAGCGCGCCGGGAATCACCGCCAGCCCGAAAAGCGGCCAGAACAGGTCCGGCCAGGGCGAACCGGGCAGCGCCTGGCGCGCGATCACCGGCAGGAAGGTCGCCGTGATGATGTACCCGAAGCCCGCCAGGCCATAGAGCAGCACCAGCCAGCGTGCGTCGCTGCGGTCGTGCGCCGACGGCGCCGGGAGGGGTGTGGCCGCCGGTGCCGGGCTGCCCGGCGCGCCTGCATGCGCGCCGTCGTCGAAGATGCGCCAGATCGCCGCGATGAGCACCAGCGCCACCAGGCCGA
>JAFEEH010000265.1 GCA_018241185.1 Pseudomonadota bacterium
AGCATCCCCATCGGGGAAGCTCAGGCGAAGCAGGCGATGCGCCTGCCGGTAGGGCGAGCCGAAGACACTGGCGAGGTCTGCCATGGCATGGTTGTCCGACGCTGATCACGTTCATGGACAACCGGGGCTTGGTCAACGTCCCCTGAAAAAGGGCGCAGCCGCCTTGTGATGTCCTCCCTGGCAGCGGCTCCGGGGCGGCCGCTTGCGAGGCGCGATCGTACACGCGGAAGACTGAGTGGCAAGCGCTACTGCATCAGTTCTGCCGACAAAAAGGTACTAATCAGGCGGGCACGGCCTCCACGCCCGCGCGGTCCCAGTGGCGGTGCTTGCCGATGGCAGCGACGAAGGCCTGTGCGATCGCCTGCGCGGCCTCGGTGTCGCCTGTCTGCACCGGCGGCGTGTCGGCCACGACCACGCCCGCCGGCGCTTGCCCACCAGGCTCTACGCCGAGGGAAGCGAGCAGCTGAACGCCCTCGCCGACGACACACAGCGCCTTGCAGTGCTTGAAGGCCTCGAGCACGAAGTGCTGCGCATCGCCGTTCTGCCGCAACGCCTGCACGCCTTCGCTGCCGGCCGGCACGAGCACCGCGTCGAACATGATCGAGGGCATGTTGACGTAGGTGGCATCGACCGCGACCTGGCGCTTGGAGGCGCTGGTCACGGCGCCCAGGCGGGGCCCCACGACCTTGCACTGCGCGCCCGCTGCCTCGATGGCTTCGCGAATCGGCTTGAGCGACGCCGAGTCGATGCCGTCGGCCACGAGGATGGCGACCTGCCGCGTCTTGGCCGACCCGTCGCCGGTGCCGAGCATGCTCAGCGACGGCGCCTCCTCGATCGGCAGCTGGATGCGTGCCTCGCGGTAGCCGGCCTGGCCGGCCGCGGCCTTGGCGTCGGGCGGCTCGATGCCCAGCGGCTCGGCGACGCGGCGCGCGAGCTTCTCGTCGACCTGCGCCAGGTTGTCGACCATGCGCTGGCGCACGGCCGGCACCTGCACCTTCGAGAGCTCGAAGCGGAAGGCTGCGACGATGTGCTCCTTCTCGGCGGCGCTCTGGCTGTTGAAGAACAACCGTGCCTGCGTGAAGTGGTCGTCGAAGCTCGGACTGCGGCGACGCAGCTTGGGCGACTCGATGGCCTCGGGGTAGCTCACGAAGCCGTCGCTGTCGCCATCGACGCGGAATTGCGCGCCGTTGGCCAGGGAGTTCGGCTCGTAGGCCACCTGCCCGCGACCGATGGTCTGCCGGTGCATGCCGTCGCGCTGGAAGTTGTGGAAGGGGCACACGCCGCGGTTGATGGGCAACTCGTGGAAGTTGGGGCCGCCCAGGCGCGAGAGCTGCGTGTCGGTATAGCTGAACAGGCGCCCCTGCAGCAGCGGGTCGTTGCTGAAGTCGATGCCCGGCACGACGTGGCCCGGGTGGAAGGCCACCTGTTCGGTCTCGGCGAAGAAGTTGTCGGGGTTGCGGTTGAGCACCATCTTGCCGACCGGCGTGATGGGCACCATTTCTTCGGGGATCAGCTTGGTGGGGTCGAGCAGGTCGAAGCCCAGCGAATGCTCCTTGTCCTGCGGGATGAGCTGCACACCCAGCTCCCACTCGGGGAAGTCGCCGTTCTCGATCGCGTTCCACAAATCGCGACGATGAAAGTCGGCGTCCTTGCCGGCGATCTTCTGCGCCTCGTCCCAGGCCAGGCCGTGCACGCCGAGCTTGGGCTTCCAGTGGAACTTGACGAAGTGCGCGTCGCCATGGGCGTTGACCCAGCGGAACGTGTGCACGCCGAAGCCCTGCATCATGCGCAAGCTGCGCGGGATGGCGCGGTCGCTCATCGCCCACATCAGCATGTGGGTGGTCTCGGGCATGAGCGAGGCGAAATCCCAGAAGGTGTCGTGCGCGCTGGCGGCCTGCGGCATGCCGTGGTGCGGTTCGGGCTTGACGGCGTGGACCAGGTCGGGGAACTTCATCGCGTCCTGGATGAAGAAGACCGGGATGTTGTTCCCGACCAGGTCGTAGTTGCCTTCCTGGGTGTAGAACTTGACGGCGAAGCCGCGCACGTCGCGCACCGTATCGGCCGAGCCCGCGCCGCCAGCGACGGTGGAGAAGCGCACGAACACCGGCGTCTCCAATTGCGGGTCCTGCAGGAAAGCCGCCCGCGTGAACTGCGACATCGACTTGTAGACCTTGAACACGCCGTGTGCCGCGCTGCCGCGCGCGTGCACCACGCGTTCGGGGATGCGCTCGTGGTCGAAGTGCGTGATCTTCTCGCGCAGGATGAAGTCTTCGAGCAGCGAAGGACCACGCACGCCGGCGCGCAGCGAGTTGTGGTTGTCGGCGATGCGCGTGCCCTGGTTGGTCGTGAGGTACGGCAGCGGCAGTTCCGTGCTGGAGGCCGCGAGCTGTTCCTGCTTGGCCAGCGAGGGATCGCCCGCCTTGGCGCGTCGCGCCGTCGGCGCCTTGCTGTTCCTGGATGTCATCGAAGGAGAAGAAAAAAGGAAAGAAGAACGAATCGCGAGGGCTGGATCAGCCAGCCTCGGCGTCGAGGAACATGTCCACCGCGTTGACGAGGGCCACCAGGCCGATCACGCCCGTCAACGCCGCCACGCCCCAGACGAGCATCTCGTCCACCCAGGGGCCGTTGATCGCACCGAACAGCGATGCCAGTTCCATGATTCGCTCCAGAAGAGAAGGGTTGAACAGATCGGGGAAGAACCTGCGCCGCAGCGTTTCTGCGAGCGAATCCGGAGCGTAGGAGTCATGCGATTTCTGCCGCGTAGTGGCCGCACGTCGGCGACTGTGGGAGCGCCAAGCTGCCCGCGGTAGGACCGCGCCGACGAAGCGCCTGTGGGATGGCGGACTACAACGGCTCGCGCCACGCACGGCACGTGCGCAGGCGGGCACGCTTCTAGCATCGCTACGCTCGCCGCACACCATCACCCGAACCGCGCCTGAAGGGAGGCCCCATGCTCATCCGCATCGGCTACGACATCGAGTTGGGGCTTACCGGCCCCACCGCACTCATCTACCTGCTCCAGGTACACCCGGACCGGGCACGCGATCTCGTCGAGCCGGAACACCCCGTGGTCGATCCACCGCTGTGGACCGACGCGTACGTCGACAGTTTCGGCAATCGCTGCGCGCGCGTGCGCGTGCCGGCGGGCGTGCAGCGCGTGCGGCTGCACAACCAGGCGTTGATTCACGACACCGGCTGGACCGACCCGGTCGACTACGGCGCCTGGCAGCACCCGGTGGACGAGCTGCCCGTCGAGACCCTGCCCTTCTTGCTGGGCAGCCGCTACTGCGAGGTCGACAGCGAACTGCTTCCCTTCGCCTGGCAGACCTTCGGCCACACGCCGCTGGGCTGGGCGCGTGTGCAGGCCGTGTGCGACTTCGTGCACCAACACATCCGCTTCGATTACCAGCGCGCCTTTGCGGGGCGCACCGCGCTGGGGGGTTTTCGCGAACGCGTGGGCGTGTGCCGCGACTTCGCCCACCTGGCAGTCACGCTGTGCCGCTGCCTGAACATCCCGGCGCGCTACGTGACCGGCTACCTGGGCGACATCGGCGTGCCGCCCGTGCCCTACCCGATGGACTTCAGCGCCTGGTTCGAGGTCTTCTTGGGCGGCCGCTGGCACACCTTCGATGCGCGTCACAACGTGCCGCGTATCGGCCGCGTGGTGATCGCGCGCGGGCGCGATGCGGCCGACGTGCCGATCACGATGGTCTTCGGCGAGCACACGCTGCAGCGCTTCGACGTGGTGACGGACGAGGTGCGCGGCTGAGCGCCGCACAGCGAATGTTTCAAACCAAATCGGCCCGCGACGCCCGCCGGGCGGGCGCGAGCAGCTATCGATTCAGGAGCGCTTCACGCCATCGGGCGCGAAGCCCAGCACCTTCATCGGCCCCGCCAGACCCTTGCGGGCGCGCTCCATGCCCTCCCAGGGCGCGTTGCCGTTCTCGAAACGGGTGCGCGCGTCGGCCAGCGTCCATTGCGCACCGCCGGTGAGTTCGGGCAACTCGTCCCAGCCCACCGGCACCGATACACCCAGCCCCGGCCGCGCACGGACCGACCAGGCGCTCACGGTGGTGGCGCCGAAGCCGTTGCGCAGGTAGTCGACGAAGATCTTGCCGACGCGGTTCTTCGGCCCGCTCTTGACGACGAAGCGCTCGGGAATGGTCTGCGCCAGGTGCGCGACGACGGCGCGCGAGAAGTCCTTGACCGTGTCCCATCCGTGCTGCCGGCGGATGGGCACCACCACATGCAGGCCCTTTCCGCCGCTGGTCTTGAGGAAGCCCGCCAGACCGAGCTCCTCGAGCAGCGTGCGCACCAGCAGTGCGGCCTCCTGCATGTGTGGCCAGCCCACGCCCTCTCCGGGGTCCAGGTCGAAAGTCATGCGGTCGGGCGTCTCCAGCCTGTTCGAGGTGCCGTTCCACGTGTGGAACTCCAGCGTGTTCATCTGCGCGGCCGACAGCAGCCCGCGTGCGGTGTCGATCTGCAGGAGGGGATCGTGTCCCGGGTCGAGCGCTGCGTCGAGCAGCTTGACGCCGTCCAGCTCCATGTGTTGCGCGTGCTTCTGGAAGAACAGCTCGCCGCCCACGCCCTCGGGGGCGCGCACCAGCGACACCGGCCGACCCTTGAGGTGCGGCAGCATCAGCGGCGCGACGTCGGCGTAGTAGCGCACGAGGTCGCCCTTGGTGACGCCGCTGGCCCGGTCGATCACACGGTCGGCGTTCGTGATGCGCAGGCCGCCCGACTTGGCTGCGCTCTTGGCGGGCGTGGAGGAGGTGGTTGAAGCGGGCATGGCAGAGGCATCCACGGGCTGGGCATGTTCGCGCACGATCTGGCGCGGCGGCTTGTCGGTACGCAAGCCATGGAACACGGCCTGGCGCACGCGCTCGTCACGGGTCCATTCGCCGAATTCCACCTCGGCGACCAGGCGGGGCCGCACCCACTGCACCGCTCCCGCACGCAGGCCGGTGGGCGGCGGGTCGAAGGGGCAGGCGCCGGTCTCGAGCCGGCGCAGGCGCGCATGCACGTCGGCCAGCCGTTTCGCGTCGAAGCCGGTGCCGACGTTGCCCGCATAGCGCAGGCGGCCCTGCGCGTCGTGCACGCCCAAAAGCAGCGCACCGAAACCCTGTCGCGTGCCCTTGGGCGCGGTGTAGCCGCCGATGACGAACTCCTGCCGGCGGTGGTTCTTGAGCTTGATCCAGTCGGCCGAGCGCCGCGAGACGTAGGGTGCATCGCGGCGCTTGCCGATGATGCCTTCGAAGCCGATGCGCGCCGACGACGCCAGCAGGTCGGCGGGCGATGCGTCGAAGGCCTCGCTGAAGCGCAGCGCGGGCGGCGCGCGGCCGTCGAGCTTCTGCGCCAGGGCCTCGCGCCGCGCCTGCACCGGCAGATCGCGCATGTCGCGCCCGTCGAGAAAGGGCGCATCGAAGAGCCAGCACACGATGCCGCCGGTGGCGTGGCGATCGAAGGCGTTCTGCAGCGCCTGGAAGTCGGGCGCGCCCTGGGTGTTCTCGACACCGATCTCGCCGTCCAGCCAGGACGAGCGCAGCTCCAGCGATTGCAGGGCCTTGGCGAGTTCGGGCAGGCGCGAGGTCCAGTCCAGGCCGTTGCGGGTGAAGCAGCGCACGCGCCCCTGCGCGTCGAAGCGCATCAGCAGGCGGTAGCCGTCGAACTTGAGTTCCCACAGCCAGTCTTCGGGGTGCTCGGGCGGCGAGGTGGCCAGGGTGGCCAGCTGGGGCGCCAGCTCGGCGGGCAGGCGCGCCTTGGGTGCGCGCGCCGGTGACGCGGCCTTGGCCTTCGCGGGTGCGGCGGCGGCCGCTTTGCGGGCCGGCAACGGCCGACGCGCCAGCACGCTGTCGGGCGCCTCGGCCTCGACGTCGTAGTCGTCCAGCGGGCGGGCCTGCGCGTCTTTCTCCTTGATGAGCAGCCAGCCCGGCTTCTTCTCGTTGCCGCGGGCCTTCATGCGCACCAGCGTCCAGTGGCCCTTGAGCTTCTCGCCGCGCAGTTCGAACTTGAGTTTGCCGGCCTTCAGGCCGCGGCGCGCATCGCCTTCGGGCCACCAGGTGCCGCGGTCCCACACGATCACGGTGCCGGCGCCGTAGTGGCCTTCGGGGATGGTGCCCTCGAAGCCGCCGTAGGCCAGCGGATGGTCTTCCACCTCCACCGCCATGCGCTTGACGCTGGGGTCCAGGCACGGGCCCTTGGGCACGGCCCAGCTCTTGAGCGTGCCGTCGAGTTCGAGCCGGAAGTCGTAGTGCAGGTGCGACGCATCGTGCTTCTGCACAACGAAGGCCAGCCCGTCGGCCGCCGGGTCGCCGCCCTCGGCCGGCTCGGGCGTGGCAGCGAAGTCGCGCTTGCGGCGGTAGTCGGCCAGGGCGTGTTCGGCCGCACTGCGCCCGGCGCGGGGCACGGCGGACGTCGTTTTCCGGGTCGCCATCGGCCGTGCAGGCAGAGAAGCCGGTCAGGCGGCGCGGCGCTTCTGCGCCGCGGAGCGGGTCGAGGTGGCGCGCTTGGCGGCCGTGCCGCCGCGCTTGCGGGCCGCCGGCTTGGCCGGCGCCTCGTCCGCATCGTCGTCGTCCTCGGCGTCCTGCGCCGCAGCGGCGCCGCGCGCACCGCGGCCCTTGTTGCGCAGGCTGCGTTGCAGCAATTCGGTGAGGTCGAGGATCTTGGCGCCCTGCCCTTCGGTGCGCTCCACGGGATCGGGCTTCGTGACCGATTCGGTCTGGCCGGCCGCGACCTTGCGGTCGACCAGCGCCATGATCTGGTTCTTGAATTCGTCCTGGTAGTCCTCGGGGTCCCAGTCGGCGCCCATGTCCGCGACGAGCTGTTCAGCCATCTTGAGTTCGCGCGGCGTGATGCCCGCCTCCTTGGCATCCTCGGCGGGCAGCGGCAGGTCGTCCCAGGGCCGGATGTCGGCACCCCAGCGCAGGAGGTTGAGCACCAGGCCCGGGCCGGCCGGGATCATGGCCGCCAGGTGCTGCTTGGTCTGGATGACGACGCGGGCGACGCCGATGCGCCCGCTGCGCTGCAGGGCCTCGCGCAGCAGCGCATACACCTTGGCCCCGCGGTTGATCGGCGCCACGTAGTAGGGGCGCTCCAGGTAGACGAAGGGGATCGAGTCGGCCGGCACGAAGCTCTCGATCTCGATGGTCTGGGTGGTCTTGGGATAGGCATCGGCGATTTCCTTGTCGCTCAGGACCACGTACTGCCCGTCCTCGTAGGCGACGCCCTTGACGATGTTCTCCTTCGTGATCTCCTTGCCGGTCTTCTTGTTGATGCGCTTGTAGCCCACCGGGTCCATGCTGCGCTTGTCGAGCCAGTCGAAGTCGACGCCGCTGTCGCGCGTGGCCGAGTACAGCGCGACCGGGATGTGCACGAGGCCGAAGCTGATGGCGCCCTTCCACAGCACGCGCGGCGCGGGCGCGTGGCGGGCGGCGTCCTGGGCTTTCGCGGCAGGTTGGCGTGACGATGCGGAAGTCTTGCGACCGGCGGCTTTCTTCGAGGCGGGCATGGGGCTTTCCTTTCCTCCGGGGGCCACAGGCTACGCGCGCTGCGCCCCGGGCGCTGTAGGAAGGCAACCGAGCCGGCCGCCATCGGGGCAGCCGAAAGGCCGGGGGGGTCAGCCCAGTTTCCGCTCGCTCAGCGTGGCGAAGTAGAACCACTCGCTGCCCGGCAGCGCGCGCGCGTTGGGGAACACGATGAAGCCGTCGCCCGGTGCGGCCAGCAGCGTGCCGTCGTGGCGGTGGCCGATGGGCTCGCCGGCCGACACGGCGTCGAAGGTCGCCCACTCGCGCACGAAGCGGTCGCCCTCGTGCAGGCGGTCGGTCACGCTGGCCAGGCGCAGCAGCCTCGGGTGGGGCGGCTGGGGTTCGTCGGCCAGTTCGGGCGGCAGATCGGCCATGCCCAGCAGGGCGAGGCTGCGGCGGATCGCGCGCCAGGCCACCCCGGGCGCGGCCGGGTCGCGGTGCTGGCCACACTCGAGCGTGACGCCGTAACCGCCGCGGCTGCGGATGTACTCGTTGGTGCCGCAGCCGTAGGCGATCTCGTCCGCAGTGGGCGCCGCGCCGCCGGCCCGCTGCGCGAGCCCCGCCGCGTAGATGTCGAGCCAGCCTTCCACCACCGTCGGCGTGCCCAGGGCACGCGCCAGCCGACCCTCCTCGTCGGCGCGCGCGAATGGCTCCAGCGTGCCGGCGTTGTTGCGCGGGCCGATCATGGCGAAGGCTTCGCCCTGGCTCTCGAAGGAATGCAGGTCGAGCAGCACCTCGTGCCGGTCGATCAGGGGACACAGCAGGTTGGTGAGATGGTCTTCGTAGTCGACCGGCGCGGTGCGCGGCTGAAAGGAGCGATTCAGGTTGCGCTCGCCCTCGCGCTTCAGGCGCCGCCGGGCGAGCGGGTTGGCCACCGGCACCAGGGTCAGCTGCCCGCGCCGCAGGGCCAGCGTGCCGCCGTCCAGTTCGGCGCGCACACGCTCGATGCCGGCGGTGCCGCAGGTCTCGTCGCCATGCACGCCGCCCATCACGAGCAGGCGGGGCCCCGGCTGCAGGGCCGCATAGCCGATCGTGCGCAGGGTGTCGTCCAGGGGTGTCGCGGGCATCGAAGAATTATGGGCCGAACCGAAATTGCTATGAAAAAAGGAGCGCCCTGCGCCCACCCGGCGGGCGCTGCAGCCCGATTTGGTCCTCGACACGCATGGCCTACGCAGGGCGCCCGGTCCGTCCTACCGGCACCGTCCGGCGCGCGCGCCACCATGGCAGGCCACGAGTCCCAGGAGACGATGCCATGTCCAAGTCACCCGCCAGCCCGAAGCCCGACGATCCCTTGCGCGATGCCAAGGGCGGCCAGACCCAGGTCGAACAAGGCGGCGAATCGGCCCCGCGCCTGCCGCACGAGCACGACCAGTCGGCCGACAGCCAGGCCACGCAGGACGGCCAGCCGCCCGAGGTCGGCCGGCGCGCCCATGACGACGTGGAGCGCGGCACCGTCGACACCGACCGCGGGCCGGTGACGGAACGCACCTACGAAAAACTCAAGCGCTGAGCCGGGACGGCACGGCGTTCAGCGCGCGGCAGCCAGCTGCTCGCGCATGGCGCCGATCACGCCCGCGTAGTCCGGAGCGTTGAAGATCGCACTGCCGGCGACGAAGGTGTCGGCACCGGCCGAAGCCACGCGCGCGATGTTGTCGGTCTTGATGCCGCCATCCACCTCGAGCCGGATGTCGCGGCCGCTGGCGTCGATGCGCCTGCGCGCCTGCTCGACCTTGCGCAAAGCCGAATCGATGAAGCTCTGACCGCCGAAGCCCGGGTTCACGCTCATGATGAGGACCAGGTCGATCTCGTCGATTATCCAGTCCAGGATCTCCAGCCCGCGCGCCGGGTTGAACACCAGCCCGGCCCTGCAGCCCGCGGCATGGATGGCCTGCACGCTGCGGTGCGTGTGCGGCGACGCATCGGGGTGGAAGCTGATGTAGTCGGCCCCCGCCTTGGCGAAGGCCGCCGCCAGGGCGTCGACAGGCTCGATCATGAGGTGCACGTCGACCGGCACCGGCGTGCCGTCGGCCTTCTTTGCATGCGGCTTGAGCGCCTCGCACACCATGGGGCCGAAGGTGAGGTTGGGCACGTAGTGGTTGTCCATCACGTCGAAGTGGATCCAGTCGGCGCCGGCGGCGATCACGTCGCTCACCTCGGCACCCAGGCGTGCGAAGTCGGCCGAAAGGATGGATGGCGCGATGCGGAAGGTGGGGCTGGGGGTCATGCGGCCATTTTCGCAGCCGGCCCGTCGCGCCGCCCGTGCAGGGCCAACACCCACCGGGATACGCCGGGCAGGCCCTAAGATCGCGGGATGTCCAACCCGCCGATGACCGTCGAAGTGGCGCCGCAGTACCTGGCGGACCAGTCCTCTCCCGCGGAGAAGATCTACACCTTCGCCTACACGATCACCGTCACCAACGTGGCCGAGGTCGCGATCCAGCTGATCGCGCGGCACTGGCTCATCCACGACGAATCGGGCCACGCGCAGGAGGTCAAGGGCCTGGGGGTGATCGGGCAGCAGCCGCTGCTCGCGCCCGGCGAGTCCTTCCGCTACACCAGCGGCTGCCGCCTGCATGCGCCCAGCGGCACCATGCACGGCAGCTATTTCGTGGTGAGCGAGACGGGCGATCGCTTCGACGTCCCGATCCCGATGTTCGCGCTCGAGGCCGATGCGGGCAGCAGCCCGCTCGCCGGCGCCTCGCGCGTGCTGCACTGACGCGCAGCGCGGACCGCCTCCGCTTCGTTCTTCCCGGCGTCGCGCACGTCGCTTCGCCACGATTCACGCCCATCCACTGATGTCATTCTTTTCTTCCGATCTGCTGGGCTTCTGGTCCGAATGGATCCGCCCCTCGGCCGGACTGCCCACCGTGTGGTGGGCCCTGCTCATCGCCGCAGCGGCCGCGGTGGGCCACCTGGTGCAGCGCTACATGGGCCTGCCCAAGGTGGTCGGCTACTCGCTGGTGGGCACCGTGGTCGGCTTGGCCGGTTTCGAGGGCGCCGTCTGGCCGCTGCAGGGCACCGCGCTGTTCCTGCTCGAGCTGGGCGTGGCCATCGTGCTCTTCGAGGCCGGCGGCCGGCTGCCGCTGGGCTGGTTCCGCCACAACCCGATGGTGCTGGTGCAGTCGCTGGTCGAGTCCACGCTGACCTACTTCGCGGTCTTCTGGACCCTGCACTGGCTGGACGTGCCCGACCCCGTGGCGGTGCCGCTGGCGCTGATCGCGGTGGCCGCCTCGCCGGCCGTGCTGTCGCGGGTGGCCATCGACACGCGCGCATCGGGCCCCGTGACCGAGCGCGCCATGACGCTGGCCACGCTCAACACCTTCTATGCGCTGATGCTGGGCTATGCGCAGGCCGGGCTGATCGAGCGCGCGCCCGAGGGCCTTTTCCAGAAGGTGTACCCGGTCATGGTCGTCGTCGGCCTGTCCTTCGTGGTCGGCGCGCTGATGGCGCTGGCGTTGCGTTCCGCGCTGCGCGTGATGAGCCCGACCAGCGAGAACACCTCGATCCTGCTGCTGGCGATCATCGCGGCCGGCGCCGCCGTGTCGACCTACTTCGGCGGCGCGGCCCCACTGGCGGCGCTGATCGGCGGCGTGCTGCTCAAGCTGCTCAACCCCCGGCCCTGGGTGTGGCCGCGCCAGCTGGGCACCGCCTCGTCGCTGGTGACGATGCTGATGTTCGTGCTGGTGTCGATGGTGGCGGCGCAGGCCGAATGGAACCTGCCGGTGGCCACCACGGTGCTGGCGCTGATCGGCGTGCGCACCTTCGCCAAGATCGCCGGCGTGGCGATCGCCAACCCCGGCAGCGGTGCCAGCTGGCGGCAGGCGATCTGGATGGGCTGCGCGATGTCGCCGCTGTCCTCGATCGCGCTGCTGATCGCCTCGACCTTCGTCACCGCCTCGCCGCTGCTGGGCCACATGATCACGCAGGTCGCGCTGCCGGCCATTCTGGTGATGGAGGTGGTCGGCGCCGTGCTGGCCACCGTCGCCATCTACGGCGCGGGCGAGAGTTCGCGCCCCTGGCGGCCCGAAGCCTTTGCTGCGGAGGACACCCAACGATGAGCGCCCCACCGCCTTCCTCCCCGTTTTCTTCCGCGCCGGTGCCCGAGGCGCTGGTCGCGCCCGCGCTCAAGAGCCAGGCCGACAGCCGCATGGTGCCGCTGGAGCCCTTCAGCAGCTCCAAGGCCCTGTCGCTCGGCGTGGAGCTCGAGCTGCAGCTCGTGAACACGCACGACTACGACCTCGCGCCCTACGCCGAGGACATGCTGCGCGGCATGGCCCAATTCGACCTGCCCGGCAGCGTGGTGCCCGAGATGACCTCGAGCATGATCGAGATCTCGACCGACGTGTGCCATTCGGCCGAGGAGGTGCTGGCGCAGCTCTCGCCGATCCGCGACGCGCTGGTGAAGACCGCCGACAAGCTCAACATCGCCATCGTCGGCGGCGGCACGCACGCCTTCCAGCAGTGGCACGAGCGGCGCATCTACGACAAGCCGCGCTTTCGCGAGCTGTCGGAGCTGTACGGCTACCTGAGCAAGCAGTTCACCATCTTCGGCCAGCACGTGCACGTGGGCTGCCCCGATGCCGATTCGGCGCTGCTCATGCTCCACCGCATGAGCCGCTACATCCCGCACTTCATCGCGCTGTCGGCCTCCTCGCCCTTCGTGCAGGGGCAGGACACGGCCTTCGATTCGGCGCGGCTGAATTCGGTGTTCGCCTTCCCGCTCTCGGGCCGCGCGCCTTTCACACTCTCCTGGAAGGAGTTCGAGAACTACTTCGGCCGCATGACGCGCACCGGCGTCGTCAAGAGCATGAAGGACTTCTACTGGGACATCCGGCCCAAGCCGGAGTACGGCACCATCGAGATCCGCGTGTTCGACACGCCGCTCACGGTGGAGCGCGCCGCCGCACTTGCGGGCTACGTGCAGTCGCTGGCCTCGTGGTTCCTGCAGGAACAGCCCTTCATGCCGAGCGAGGACGATTACCTCGTCTACACCTACAACCGCTTCCAGGCCTGCCGCTTCGGCCTCGACGCGGTGTACGTCGACCCCGCCACCGGCGACCACCTGCCGCTGCGCGAGCACATCCTGCGCACCATGACCCAGCTCGAGTCGCACGCCGCAACGCTCGATGCGACGCGCGCCTTCGCCCGCCTGCGCACCGACGTCGAGGCGAGCCAGAACGACGCCCGCTGGCTGCGCGAGCGCCAGGGGCGCGAGAAGCTGCTGGCCGAAGTGGTGCGGCAGGGGGCGCTGCGCTTCAGAACGCCTGCGCCTTGAGAGCAGCCGTGAACACGCACCATGGGTGAATTCGACCTCATCGCACATTACTTCGCGCGCCCCGCACGGCCTGGCACCGGCCTGGCGCTGGGCGTGGGCGACGACTGCGCGCTGCTGGCGCCCGCGCCCGGCATGCAACTCGCCGTGTCGACCGACATGCTGGTCGAGGGGCGGCACTTCCTCTCGACCGTCGACCCGGCGCGGCTCGGCCACAAGGCGCTGGCGGTCAACCTGAGCGACCTCGCGGCCGCGGGCGCGAAGCCGCTGGCCTTCACGCTCGCGCTGTCGCTGCCCTCGGTCGACGAAGCCTGGCTGAGCGGCTTCGCGCGCGGCCTGTTCGCACTGGCCGACGCGCACGGCTGCCAGGTGGCAGGCGGCGACACGACCAAAGGGCCGCTCAACATTTGCGTCACCGTCTTCGGCGAAGTGCCGGCAGGCGCGGCCCTGCTGCGCTCGGGCGCCCGGCCGGGCGATGACGTGTGGGTCAGCGGCACGCTGGGCGATGCGCGCCTGGCGCTCGAAATCTTCCGCGGCACGCTGGATGCACCGGCCGAGGTCTTCGCGGCGGCGCGTGCGCGCATGGAGCAACCGACGCCGCGCGTGGCGCTGGGCCAGGCGCTGCGCGGCGTGGCGACCAGCGCGGTCGACATCAGCGACGGGCTGGTCGGCGACCTCGGCCACATCCTGCGCGCCAGCGGCGTGGGCGCCACGCTGGAGGCCGACGCCGCTACGGATTTGATAGCTGCTCGCGCAGGCGGGACGGGCGCTACAGCCCTTTTCGACCTGCAAACCTGGCGCACGCTGGCGCTGGCCGGCGGCGACGACTACGAACTGGCCTTCACCGCGCCCGCGGACCGGCGCGAGGCAGTCGCCGCCGCGGGCCGCGCCAGCGCCACGCCGGCGACGCGCATCGGCCGCATCGAGTCGGAACCCGGTCTGCGCATCGTCGACGGCGCAGGGCGACCGGTGGAGCAGCGCTTCACCAGCTTCGACCACTTCGGCTGAGCCGGCGGCCAGGCGGCCGTGGCGCGATGGAGCCGATACCATCGCACGACGGCGCGTCGCCTTGCGATGCCTTCGTTTCGCGCCCCGCGGCGCCCTCGCCCTGTTCCCTGCATGACCGACCCCGCGCCGACCGCGTTGCCCCCCTCTTCTCCCGCCTCGTCGATCGCCGCGCCGCGCCGGCCCGACTGGCGCTTCTGCTGGTCGCACCCCGCGCACGCCATCGCGCTGGGCTTCGGCTCGGGCCTGTCGCGCATCGCGCCCGGCACCGTGGGCACCCTGTGGGCATGGGTCGCGTTCCTGGTGCTGCAGCGCTGGCTGTCCGAATCCGCGATGGGCTGGCTGATCCTCGTGTCGCTGCCGGTGGGCTGGTGGGCCTGCACGCGCGCCGCGCGCGACCTGGGCATCGCCGACCCCGGCGCCGTGGTGTGGGACGAGGTCGTCGCCTTCTGGATCGTGCTGTGGCTGGTCACGCCTGCGGGTCTGTGGCTGCAGTGCGTCGCCTTCGTGCTGTTCCGCGTGTTCGATGCAGCCAAGCCCGGCCCGGTGGGTTGGGCCGACGCGCGCTACAAGCCCGCGCCGGGCGCCGCGCCCAACTGGCCCCGTGCCGGCTTCGGCATCCTCTTCGACGACCTGGTGGCCGCCTTCTGCACGCTGCTGGTGATGGCGCTGTTCCGCGTTTGGTGAACCGATGAACGACGACGACTTCGACATCCCCGCCCTGGTGGCGCAACTGGCCGGACTGCTGATCGCCCAGCGCCGCCAGTTGGCCACGGCCGAGAGCTGCACCGGCGGCCTGATCGCCGGCGCCTGCACCGAACTGTCCGGCTCCAGCGCCTGGTTCGAGCGCGGCTTTGTGACTTACTCCAACGAGGCCAAGGCCGAATCGCTGGGCGTGGACGCGGCACTGATCGCCGCGCACGGCGCCGTGAGCGAGCCGGTCGCGCGCACCATGGCCGAGGGCGCGATCGCGCGGTCGCGGGCCAACGTCTCGGTGGCCGTCACCGGCGTGGCCGGGCCCACCGGCGGCTCGCCCGAAAAGCCGGTGGGCACGGTGTGGTTCGGCTGGTCGGTCGACGGCGTGACGCGCACGGAGCGGCGCCGCTTCGAAGGCGACCGCCGCACCGTTCGGCTGGCGACGGTGGCGCATGCGCTGCAGACGCTGGCCACCCTGCTGCAGCCACCGCGTTGACGCCGGGCCGCCGAACTATCATCGCGCCGCCCCGAGGAGCCCCATGCCCGCCGACAACGCCCTGACGATCCGCCGCTTCTACGACGCCTTCGCGGCGCTCGACGGCGACACCATGGCCGCCTGCTACGCCGAGGACGCCGCGTTCGACGACGAGGCGTTTTCGCTGCGCGGCCGGCGCGAGGTCGGCAGCATGTGGAAGATGCTGTGCGGCGCCACGCGCGACAAGGGCGCCGACGTGTGGAAGCTCACGTACCGCGACGTGCAGGCCGACGCCACCCGCGGCAGCGCCCACTGGGACGCGCACTACCGCTTCAGTGCCACCGGCCGCCTCGTCGACAACCACATCGACGCCGCCTTCACCTTCACGCCCGACGGCCTCATCGCCACGCACCGCGACCGCTTCGCCTTCTGGGCCTGGTCGCGCCAGGCGCTGGGCACGCCCGGCCTGCTGCTGGGCTGGACGCCGATGCTGCGCAGGAAGGTGCGCGCCACGGCGGCCACCAACCTGGCACGCTGGATGAAGAGCAACGCCTGACCTGCACCACGGAGCCCCTTTGCCATGACCGCACCCGAACTCCGCTTCACCCGCGACACCGAACGCAACCGCTTCGAGGCCTGGCAGGGCGACCAGCTCGCCGCCTACGTCGAGTACAGCCCGCTGGCCAACGGCATCCTGTTCTCGCATACCGAGGTCATCCCGGCGTTCGAAGGGAAGGGCGTGGGCTCGGCCATCGCGCGCCACGTGCTCGACACCGCGCGCGCCGAGGGGCAGCAGGTGATCCCCGTGTGCCAGTTCATCGCCGGCTACCTGCGCCGCCACCACGAGTACCTGGACCTGGTGTCCGAGGCCTCGCGGCGCGCCTTCAAGATCTGACGGGTTTCGAGCCCAATCGGCCCGCAGCGCCCATCCAGCGGGCGCGAGCAGCTATCGAATCGATAGCAACATTGATCACACGACCGTCGGCACCTTGGCCCCGTCCATCGCGATCACGGCGCCTGTGATGTAGCTCGCGCGCGCCGAGGCGAGGAACAGCACCGCGTCGGCGATCTCGCGCGGCTCGGCCACGCGGCCCAGGGGCTGCTGCCGGTTGGCGCGAGCCAGCGCCTCGTCGGCGGAGATGCCCAGCAGCTGCGCCTCGGCCCTGGCGCCTTCGTGCAGGCGCTCGGTGGCCACCGGACCGGGATTGACCACGTTCACGCGCACGCCGCGCGCCGCGTAGGCGTTGGCCAGGCCACTGCTGGCCAGCATCAGCGCCGCGTTGGCCGCACCGCCGGCCAGGTGCGTCGGGCTCGCGACCTTGCCGCCCGCGCCCACCACGTTGACGATGGCACCCGTCCCGCGCGCGGCCATGCGCTTGACCAGCGGGTCCATGATGTGGACGTAGGTGAAGTACTTGGCTTCCATCGCCGCATGCCACTTGGCAGCGTCGAGCTCGTCGGGCGGCGTGCGCCGCGCGGCGCCGGCCGAGTTGACCAGCACGTCGACCGGCCCGTGCGCCTGCTCGATCCGCTCGACGAGCGCCAGCGTGGCCTGCGCATCGGCGAGGTCGGCCGGGAAGGTGGCGATCAGGCTGTCGGCGTCGGCCCGCGCATCGGCCAGGCCCAGCGCCGCCTGCGCCAGCGTGTCGGCATTGCGCGCGACGAGGCTGACGCGTGCCCCCTCCTGCAGGAAGGCGCGCGCGCAGGCCAGGCCGATGCCCTTGCTGCCGCCGGTGATGAGAACGTGCTTGCCTGCGAGTTCGAGGTCCATGCGGCGATTGGGGCGGAAGGTGGCAACGCTGTCAAACGGGGGAGCGAATGCCCCCGCCTCGGGGCCGGGGTGTCAGCGCGGGGTCATGGCGGCCTCGTCCGCCGGCGCATCGGGCCCGGGTTCGGGGCCACGCAGTTCCTCGACCACCCGCAGCCGATGCACCACCAGCTCGTCGATCTCGAGCCGCCGGATGCGGGCGCGGCCGATGGCCAGCCGGCCGATCGCCAGGGCGCCGATGGCCACTGCGCCGAGGGCGATCGCGCCCGCCGCGACGCTGCCGAGGCCCACGGTGCCGATGGCCTGCGCGCCGGTGGCCCGTGCGCCGGTCGCCACGGCAAGGGTCTTGCGCAGGGGCTGCGCGGCAAGGCGCAGGGGATGCAGGTGCTTCATCGCGGCTCCTTGCCGGGGCATGCGGGCCTCAGGCCCCGTGGCACTTCTTGTACTTCTTCCCGCTGCCGCAGGGGCAGGGGTCGTTGCGCCCGGGCTCCTCGGCCTTGCGCAGGGCTTCGACCCGCGGGCCCAGGCTGCGCCACAGCTGGCGCAGGTCGTACACGGCCCAGATGGCCTCGCCGAAGTCGTCCAGGCGCTCCTGGCTGACGGTGGGCGGGCCGTCCTCGCTGTACATCGACAACGCCGGCGGCGCGGTGTCGTCGCTGGCCAGCACCTCGATGGCCTCGAGCGCATCGGCGAGCATGGCGGCGACCTCCTTGTCGCGCGGTGGCGCCCAGTCCTCGGACCACTGCTCGACGGCGGCGAGGAAGCCCAGCGCCCAGACCTGCCCGAAGGACGGGATCTCGGCCTCGGGCGCCTCGGCGCGCTCCTCGGGCGGCAGGGCCGCGATGGCGCCGCGCAGGTCCAGGCACTCGGGCTGGAAGGCGCGCTCGTCGTCCAGCGCCTCGATGTTGGGCGCATCGAGCGCGGCCTGGATCTCGTGCCAGCGCCGCTTCCAGCGCCAGACGAATTCCATGTGCTGCGCGGGCGAGAAACCGGCGCCGAAGAGGGCCGGCCAGTACTCGGCCGGCTCGATCGGGCGGCGGGTGCAGACCAGCGCCGTCATGAAGCCGTCGCAGAACTCCCACTGCGGCACGTCCTC
>JAFEEH010000266.1 GCA_018241185.1 Pseudomonadota bacterium
CGTGGGGCGAGCAAGAAGCCTGAAGAGGCCGAATGACGCGCCCCCGAGGACGCGTTTTTCGGTCACGCGTCGGTTCACTGCTCCCAACATGCGGGCCAAGCCGGCTTGTTCAGACCTTCCCTAGGCCGGGCGTCCGACTCCTGTGCATCGCAAAGTCTGCTAGTGGCGCAACCGGACGCGCAAGGCCGGCGCGCTGACTGACTGCTACCCGTCTCAAGCCGACTTAATGACGGCCGCGGCCATCAAAGAGAGACAAGGCTCCGAAAAGCCCCGCATCTCATGTGAAAGATAGGCGGCGTCTACGCCCTCAATGCCCCGACGCCCCCGCCGCCCCCAACCCCGTCTCCGACCGCACCTGCTGCGCCGGGAACGCGGCACGTTCCGCGGCGGCCTGCCGGCTGCGGTCCATCAGGCTGAACAGCCAGATGCCGACAAAGCCGATGGTCATGGAGAACAGGGCCGGCGACGCGTAGGGGAACAGCGCGGTGCCCTTGGGGTTGCCCAGCGTCGCTTCCCACACCGACGGCGAGACGATCGTCAGGCCGACCGAGGCGATCAGGCCCAGCGCGCCGCCGATGACGGCGCCCTTGGTGGTGCAGTCCTTCCACAGCACGCTCATGAACAGCACCGGGAAGTTCGCCGACGCGGCCACCGCGAAGGCCAGGCTGACCATGAAGGCGATGTTCTGCTTCTCGAAGGCGATGCCCAGCAGCACGGCGACGATGCCCAGCGCGATGGTGGTGATGCGTGACACCTTCAGCTCGGCCTTGCTGTCGGCCTGGCCCTTCTTGACCAGGGTGGCGTACAGGTCGTGCGACACGGCCGACGCGCCCGACAACGTGAGGCCGGCGACCACCGCGAGGATGGTCGCGAAGGCCACGGCCGAGATGAAGCCGTAGAACACGTTGCCGCCCACCGACTTGGCCACCAGCACGGCCGCCATGTTGGTGGCGCCGGCGCCACCGTGGATGACGCCCGTCACGGTGTTGGCGAACTCGGGGTTCGTCAGCACCAGGGTGATGGCGCCGAAGCCGATGATGAAGATGAGCAGGTAGAAGTACCCGATCCACACCGTGGCCCAGCCCACCGACTTGCGCGCCTGCTTGGCGTCGGGCACGGTGAAGAAGCGCATCAGGATGTGCGGCAGGCCAGCGGTGCCGAACATCAGCGCCATGCCGAAGCTGATGGCCGAGATCGGGTCCTTCACGAAGCCGCCCGGCCCCATGATGGCCAGCCCGATGGCCTGCGCCTCGGCGGGCGTCTTGCCGCCGTTGGCGGCGATCTGCGTGCGCACCTCGACCGACTTCGCGAATAGCGCCTCGGGGCTGAAGTTGAAGGCCGCCAGCACCATGATGGCCATGAAGGTCACGCCGGCCAGCAGCAGGCAGGCCTTGATGATCTGCACCCAGGTGGTGGCGGTCATGCCGCCGAAGAGCACGTAGATCATCATCAGCGCGCCGACGATGACCACCGCCACCCAGTAGTCCAGCCCGAACAGCAGCTTGATGAGCTGGCCCGCGCCGACCATCTGCGCGATCAGGTAGAAGGCCACGACCACCAGCGTGCCGCTGGCCGCGAAGGCGCGGATCGGCCCGGGCTTGAAGCGGTAGCCGGCCACGTCGGCAAAGGTGAACTTGCCCAGGTTGCGCAGCCGCTCGGCCATGAGGAAGGTGATGACGGGCCAGCCGACCAGGAAGCCGATGGAATAGATCAGCCCGTCGTAGCCGGTGGCCATCACCGCGGCCGAGATGCCGAGGAAGGACGCGGCCGACATGTAGTCGCCCGCGATGGCCAGCCCGTTCTGGAAGCCCGTGATGCCGCCGCCGGCGGTGTAAAAGTCGGCCGCCGACTTGGTCTTGGCCGCGGCCCACTTGGTGATGTAGAGCGTGCCCAGGACGAACACGGTGAACATGCCGATGGCGATCCAGTTGGTCGGCTGCTTGGCGACCTGGCCGACGTCGCCGCCGGCCGCATGGGCCAGGCTGGCCGCGAAGGCCGACAGCGTGACGGCCATGCGTGCGAGGGTGGCGCGGTTCATTTCGTGGCCTCCTTCAGGATCTCGGCGGTTTCGCGGTCGAACTCGCCGTTCGCGCGGCGGATGTACAGCAGCGTGATGACGATGGTGAAGACGATCACGCCCAGCCCGATGGGGATGCCCAGCGTGGTCACGCCGGTGCCGATGGGCTGCGCGAGAAAGGGCTTGTCGAAGGCGATGAGCGCGATGTAGCCGTAGTACACGAGCAGCATCAGCACGGTGAGCACGATGCCGAAGCGGTTTCGCTTGCGCTTGAGCGCGATGTACTTCGGATGGGAGCCGATGCGCTGCGTGATGGTGTCGGCGGCAGGGTCGCTCATGGGGGTTGTCTCCTGGCATCTGGATTGAGCCTGGAGCGCATTCTTGGGGGCGCCGCCACGGGCGTGGGCGCGGCGCAATCATTCGTCACAAGGTCCCTACACAGGCGCAACAAGGCTTGCACCAAGCTGACGATTGGGGAAAGTAACGGATGTGACGAATTCGGCGCCAGCGCCCGTCTGGCGGGCGCTGCGGGACGATCGCACTTTGCTGTTTTCAGCTACAGGCGGTCGCAGCGAGCCAGCACACCAACCCGTTCGGGCTGAGCTCACAACCCGTTCGGGCTGAGCTTGTCGAAGCCTCGCGCGGCGCTTCGACAGGCTCAGCGTGAACGGTTGTTGGAGAACCATCCGCTCAACGTCAACGGCTGTCGGAGATGCGCCCGCTCAGCGTGAACGGCTGTTGGGAGAAGCCCCCGCTACTCCCAGCGCACGTCCGCCGCGAACAGGTAGCCCGCCCCGTACACCGTCTTGATCACGGCCGGCTCGTGCGGGTCGGCCTCGATCTTCTTGCGCAGGCGCGAGATGCGCACATCGATGCTGCGGTCGGTGGGCAGCAGGTCGCGCCCGCCCATGAGCTGTTCGCGCGTGAGGATCTGGTGCGGGCGCTCGACGAAGCAGCGCAGCACCTGCGTCTCGGCGGTGCCCAGCAGGTGCTCGGCGCCGTCGGGCGCGCGCAGCACGTTCGCGGCGCAGTCGATGCGCCAGCCGTTGAAGCTGGCGTAGCGCCGGTGGCCCGGCGCCTCGCCCGGCGCCAGCCCACGGCGGCGCAGGATGCTGCGCACCCGCGCCACCAGTTCGCGCGACTCGAAGGGCTTGGTCACGTAGTCGTCGCCGCCCAGTTCCAGGCCCATCACGCGGTCAGCCGAATGGCCGCGGCCGGTGAGGATGAGCACGCCCGCGTTGCTCGACGCGGTGATGCGGCGCATGAGGTCCAGCCCGTCCATGTCGGGCAGGCCCAGGTCGATGATGCACAGGTCGGGCTTTTCCACCCGCATCTGGCGCAGCACGGCGGCGCCGTTGCCGAAGGCCTCGCAGGCGAAGCCGAATTCCTTGAGCGCCGAGAGCACCAGCTTCGCCACCGCCGGATCGTCCTCGACCACGTAGACCAGGGCGGGCGGGCTGCTGTCGTCGGCGCCGGCGGCGCGGTGCAGCGTGCCGGCAGGCAATGCGGGGCTGTGGCGGGTCATCGGGGGCTCCCTTCTTCGATGGCGCGGGCCAGCTGCTCGGCCGTGAACGGTTTGGTCAACAGCGGTACGCCGGCCGGTCGCGCGATGTCGTCGGGTGCGTTGCCGCTCATGAGCACCACTGCCGGCGGCTTCGATGCAGCGCGCGCCGCACGGGCCACGGCTGTGCCATCGACGGCGCCGGGCATGGCCACGTCGGACAGCACCAGCGCGATGCCGGGCGTGTGCTGCAGCAGCGCCAGTGCCTCGGCACCGCCATCGGCCTCCAGCACGGCGTAGCCCAGTTCGAGCAGGCTGCGGCGGATCACGCGTCGCACCTGCGCATCGTCGTCGACCAGCAGCGCCAGGCCCTGTGCCACGGCGGGCGCGTCGGCCTCGCCAGCGGCCGGTGCCTCATCGCCCGGCGCCTCGGTGGCCGGCAGCCACAGGGTGACGGTGGTGCCTTCCCCGGGCGCGCTGCGCAGGTCGATGGCGCCGCCCGACTGGCGGATGAAGCCGTACACCACCGCCATGCCCAGCCCGGTGCCGCTACCGGGCGGCTTGGTGGTGAAGAAGGGCTCGAACACGCGCGCCACGGTGGCGGCGTCCATGCCGGCACCGTCGTCCTCGACCTCGATGCGCACGCAGTCGCCGGGCGACATCTGCAGCGGCGTGGCGTGCGCCGCGTCGAGCCGCGCCGCGCGGGCGCGCAGCGTGATGCGGCCCAGCGGGCCGGTGGCGTCGCGCGCGTTGAGCACCAGGTTGATGAGCGCCTGCTCCAGCAGCGTGGCGTCGATCCAGGTCCACAGCGGCGCGGTGCCGGGGTCGACCGCCAGCCTCAGTGTCTCGGGCAGCGAGTGGCGCACCAGCCGCGCCACGGTGTCGACCAGTGCGCCCACGTGCACCGACGCGGCCTGCAGCGGCTGGCGCCGCGCGAAGCTCAGCAGCGCGCGCACCAGCTCCGCGCCGCGACGTGCGGCCTCGAGTGCGGGCTGCACGTACTCGGGCACGGCCTCGTCATGCGGGCGGGCGTGCGCCAGCGCGTCGAGGTTGCCGATGACCACGGTGAGGATGTTGTTGAAGTCGTGCGCCAGGCCGCCCGTGAGGTGGCCCAGCGACTCGAGCTTCTGCGCCCGCGCCACCAGGGCCTGCGCGCGGCGCTGCTCGGTGATGTCGAAGGTCAGCTCGAAGCAGCCGGCCACGCGGCCGTCCTCGCCGATCTCGGGTGCGAAGGAGGTGCGCACGATGCGGCGCTCGCCACGATGCGTCGTCAGCTCGTAGGTGAAGCTCTGCGCCTCGCCGGCCATGGCGCCGCGCACGTGGGGGCGCACGATGGCGTACACCGCCTCGCCCAGGAAGCGGCGCGCGCTCACCGACTCGGGCCGCGAGGCGTCGACGCCGAACCAGTCGGCGTAGCCGCGGTTGAGGTAGCGGTACACGCGTTGCGCATCGAAGTACGCGACCAGGGCGGGGATGGAGTCCATCACGAGCCGCATGCGCTCCTCGCTCTGCTGCAGCTCGGCGGTGCGCGCGGCCACGCGGCTTTCGAGCTCGGCGTTTTGGCGGCGGATGGTGGCCTCGGCACGGCGGCGATCGGTCACGTCGGAGTAGAGGGTGACGAAGCCGTGCCCCGGCACCGGCTGGCCGCGGATGCGCAGCACGGTGCCGTCGGGCCGCACACGCTCGATGTCGTGCGGCGTGAAGCGTCGCGCCGCGGCGATGCGCTCGGCCACCTGCTGCTCGGGGTCGCCGGGGCCGTAGTCGCCGCGGCGGGCGTTGTACTCGATGAAGCTGCGAAAGGGCGCGCCGAGCCAGGCCATGTCGGGCGGAAAGTCCAGCAGCGTGACGTAGGCACGGTTCCAGGCCACCAGGCGCAGGTCGGCGTCGAAGATCGACAGGCCCTGCTCCAGCATGTCCAGCCCGGTCTGCAGGGTGCGGTAGCGCTCCAGCGGCGCCGGCGCGCCGGCCGGATCGCCCGGTGCCTCATCGGCGGGCCTGCAAACATTCGTCATATTCGGGCGCCTCTCCTGCAATCTTCGTGGGTCATCCTTGCACCAGCACGGCCGGGACAACAAGCGGATGCCGCCCCGGGCCGCAGGCATTGTGAACCCAAGGGTGCAGGAGACGACATTGACGCACATCAACCCGTACGAACTCGGCCTCGACCGCAACCCGGCCAATTTCGTGGCGCTCACGCCGTTGTCCTTCCTGGCGCGCGCAGCGCACGTGCACCCGCAGCGCACCGCGCTGGTCTACGGCGATCGGCGCCAGAGCTGGGCCGAGACGCACGCGCGCTGCCGCCGGCTGGCCAGTGCGCTGGCCGCGCGCGGGGTGGGGCCGGGCGACACCGTCGCCTGCATGCTGCCCAATGTGCCGGCCATGTACGAGGCGCATTTCGGCGTGCCTATGACGGGGGCCGTGCTCAACACGCTCAACACCCGGCTCGACGCCCAGGCCATCGCCTTCATGCTGCAGCACGGCGAGGCCAAGGTGCTGCTGACCGACCGCGAGTACGCCACGGTGGTCGGCCAGGCGCTGACGGCGCTGGGCAGCCACCGCCCGCTGGTGATCGAGGTGGAGGACGATGCGGCGCCCGAGGGCGCGCGCCTGGGCGAGATCGGCTATGAAGAATTCCTGGCCCAGGGCGACCCGGCCTTCGACTGGCAGCTCCCTTCGGACGAGTGGAACGCCATCGCCCTCAACTACACCAGCGGCACCACCGGCAACCCCAAGGGCGTGGTGACGCACCACCGCGGCGCCTACCTCAACGCCGCGAGCAACGCGCTGGCCTGGAACCTGCCCGACGGCGCGGTCTACCTGTGGACGCTGCCGATGTTCCACTGCAACGGATGGTGCTTTCCGTGGACCACGGCGCTGATGGCCTGCACCAGCGTGTGCCTGCGGCGGGTCGATCCCGTGGCGATCTTCTCGCTGATTCGCGAGCACCGCGTCACGCACCTGTGCGGCGCGCCGATCGTGTACAGCCTGCTGATCGCCGCACCGGCCGCACTGCGCGAAGGCATCGGCCACACCGTGCAGGGCCTGGTGGCCGGCGCCGCGCCGCCGGCCGCGGTCATCGAAGGCTGCGAGGCGGCCGGCATCGCCATCACCCACGTCTACGGACTGACGGAGGTGTACGGCCCCTCGGCCGTGTGCGCCAAGAAGCCCGAGTGGGAGGACCTGCCGCCCGTGGAGCGTGCCCGCATGAACGGCCGCCAGGGCGTGCCCTACCCGCTGCAGGAGGCGGTGACGGTGCTCAACCCGCAGACGATGCAGCCCGTGCCCGCCGACGGCGAGACCATCGGCGAGATCTTCTTCCGCGGCAACGCGGTGATGAAGGGCTACCTCAAGAACCCCTCGGCCACCGCAGAGGCCTTTGCCGGCGGCTGGTTCCACACCGGCGACCTGGGCGTGTGCCACCCCGACGGCTACGTCAAGATCACCGACCGCAGCAAGGACGTGATCATTTCCGGCGGCGAGAACATCTCCTCCATCGAGGTGGAGGACGCGCTGCACCACCACCCCGCCGTGATGACCGCTGCCGTGGTCGCGCTGCCCGATGCGAAATGGGGCGAGGTGCCCTGCGCCTTCGTCGAACTCAAGCCCGGCGCGCAGGTGGGCGAGGCCGAGCTGCTCGACTTCTGCAGGCCGCTGCTGGCGCGCTTCAAGCTGCCCAAGCGCATCGTCTTCGGCGAACTGCCCAAGACCTCGACCGGAAAGATCCAGAAGTTCGTGCTGCGCGAGCACGTGCAGTCGGCCCGCGCCATCGAATGATCACCGCCCCCACCCCTTCTTGCCCCTTCCAGGAGACCGACCATGAGCGACACCCCCAGCGCCACCGCCCTGTACGAACCGCCGGCCGAGCTGGCCCGCCACGCCCGCGTGTCCGGCCGCGCCGCCTATGACGCGCTGGTGGCCGAGGCCGAGGCCGACCCCGATGCCTACTGGGGCCGGCTGGCACGCGAGTTCGTCGGCTGGAAGAAGCCCTTCACGCGCGTGCTCGATGAGCGCAAGGCGCCTTTTTACGAGTGGTTCAACGACGGCACGCTCAACGCGAGCTGGAACTGCCTGGAACGCAACATCGAGCGCGGCCTGGGCGAGAAGACCGCCATCGTCTTCGAGGCCGACGACGGCGCGGTCACGCGCGTGAGCTACCGCGAGCTGCTGGCGCGCACCAACCGCATCGCCAACGCGATGAAGTCGCTGGGTGTGAAGAAGGGCGACCGCGTGGTGATCTACATCTCGATGGGCATCGACGGCGTGGCCGCGATGCAGGCCTGTGCGCGCATCGGCGCCATCCACTCGGTGGTGTTCGGTGGCTTCTCGGCCCATGCACTGCGCGACCGCATCGCCGACACGGGCGCCAGCCTGGTCATCACCGCCGACCAGCAGGTGCGCGGCGGCAAGCAGCTGCCGCTGAAGGCCATCGTCGACGAGGCGCTGGCCCAGGGCGGCTGCGCCAGCGTGCGCCATGTGCTGGTGGCGCGGCGCACCGGTGCGGCGGTGCCCTTCCAGGCGCCGCGCGACCTGTGGCTTCATGACCTCACCGCGGACCAGAGCGAGCAGTGCGAACCCGAATGGGTGGAGGCGGAGCACCCGCTCTTCCTGCTCTACACCTCGGGCTCCACCGGCACGCCCAAGGGCGTGCAGCACGCCACCGGCGGCTACCTGCTGCACGCGGCGCTGACCTGCGCCTGGACCTTCGACCTGAAGCCCGAAGACGTGTTCTGGTGCACCGCCGACATCGGATGGGTGACGGGCCACACCTACATCGCGTACGGCCCGCTGGCGCTGGGCGCGACGCAGGTGGTGTTCGAGGGCGTGCCCACGTACCCCGACGCGGGGCGCTTCTGGAAGATGATCCAGGACCACCGGGTGACGGTGTTCTACACCGCGCCCACCGCGATCCGCTCGCTCATCAAGGCGGCCGAGGGCAACGAGGCGGTGCACCCTGCCCGCTACGACCTCTCCAGCCTGCGCATCCTCGGCTCGGTGGGCGAACCCATCAACCCGGCCGCCTGGGAGTGGTACCACCGGCATGTGGGCGGCGGGCGCTGCCCCATCGTCGACACCTTCTGGCAGACCGAGACCGGCGGCCACATGATCACGCCGCTGCCCGGCGCGACCACGCTGGTGCCAGGCTCGTGCACCCTGCCCTTCCCCGGCATCGCGGCGGCGGTGGTCGACGAAACGGGCAACGACCTGCCCTGGGGCCAGGGCGGCATCCTGGTCGTCAAGCGGCCGTGGCCGTCGATGATCCGCACCATCTGGGGCAACCCCGAGCGCTTCCGCAAGGGCTACTACCCCGAAGAGTTCCAGGGCCGCTACTACCTGGCCGGCGACGGCGCGATCCGCGACGCGAAGACCGGCTACTTCACCATCACCGGCCGCATCGACGACGTGCTGAACGTGAGCGGCCACCGCATGGGCACGATGGAGATCGAATCGGCGCTGGTCGCCAAGACCGACCTGGTGGCCGAGGCCGCGGTGGTGGGCCGCCCCGACGACACCACCGGCGAGGCGATCTGCGCCTTCGTCGTGTTGAAGCGCCCGCGCCCCACCGGCGAGGAAGCCAAGGCCATCGCCAACGAACTGCGCAACTGGGTGGCCAAGGAAATCGGCCCCATCGCCAAGCCCAAGGACATCCGCTTCGGCGACAACCTGCCCAAGACGCGCAGCGGCAAGATCATGCGGCGCCTGCTGCGCTCGATCGCCAAGGGCGAGGCGATCTCGCAGGACACGTCGACCTTGGAGAATCCGGCGATCCTGGAGCAGTTGGCGCAGACCAACTGATTCAGGGATGAAAAGTGGCTCCAGCGCCCGTGGGACGGGCGCCGACAGCTACGAATTCGATAGCAACCGTGCGTGGCGTGGGCGCGGGCGGCGCCTGCCTCAGATCGCCACCAGCTGCCGCACCCCCTGGGCTTCCATGTCCTTGCCCAGCCCGCGGGCGATGACCTCGCCGCGCTCCATCACGAGGTAGCTGTCGGCCAGTTCCTGAGCGAAGTCGTAGTACTGCTCGCACAGCACGATGGCCATGTTGCCGCGGTCGGCCAGCATGCGGATGACGCGGCCGATGTCCTTGATGATCGACGGCTGGATGCCCTCGGTGGGCTCGTCCAGGATCAGCAGCTTGGGGCCGGGCGCGAGGGCCCGCGCGATGGCCAGCTGCTGCTGCTGCCCGCCCGACAGGTCGCCGCCGCGGCGGTGCATGAACTGCTTGAGGATCGGGAACAGCTCGAACAGCTCGGCCGGGATGGGCGTGCTGCCGCTGCGGTAGGCCAGGCCCATGCGCAGGTTCTCCTCGACCGTGAGCCGCGCGAAGATCTCGCGGCCCTGCGGCACGAAGCCCATGCCGGCCCTGGCGCGCTCGTAGGGCGTCTTCTTCTGGACGGGTTGCCCATCGAACTCGATGCTCCCGCTCTTGATGGGCACCAGGCCCATGAGCGACTTGAGCAGGGTGGTCTTGCCCACGCCGTTGCGGCCCAGCAGCACGGTGACCTTGCCGAGCTGCGCCTCGAAGCTGACGTCCCGCAGGATGTGCGAGCCGCCGTAGTACTGGTGGATGTTCTTGACGGTGAGCATGATTGAAATCTCCGAATACGGACTGCCGGACGCAGAGGACGCAGAAATCGCGCAGAGGACGCAAAAGAGACAGAAGGAACAATTTCTGGACTCCTTTTGCGACCTCTGCGAACCCTTTGCGTCCTCTGCGTCCTGAAGTCCGATTTATTAGCGGCCCAGGTACACCTCGATCACCCGCTCGTCGGCCTGCACCTCGTCGAGCGTGCCCTGCGCAAGCACCGAGCCGTCGCACAGCACGGTGACGATCTCGGAGATGGTGCGGATGAAGCTCATGTCGTGCTCCACCACCATGAGCGAATGCTTGCCCTTGAGGGTGAGGAACAGCTCGGCGGTGCGCGCGGTTTCCTCGTCGGTCATGCCGGCGACGGGCTCGTCGAGCAGCAGCAGCTTGGGGTCCTGCATGAGCAGCATGCCGATCTCCAGCCATTGCTTCTGGCCGTGGCTCAGGAGGCCCGCCATGCGGTTCACGCTGGCGGCCAGGTGGATGGTCTGCAGCACCTCGGCCAGCCGGTCGCTCTGCGCCGAATCGAGCCGGAAGAACATCGACGGCTTGACGCCCTTGTCGGTCTTCAGCGCCAGCTCCAGGTTCTCGAACACGGTGAGGTGCTCGAACACCGTGGGCTTCTGGAACTTGCGGCCGATGCCCAGCTGGGCGATCTCGGCTTCCTTGTGGCGCAGCAGGTCGATGGTGCTGCCGAAGTACACGGTGCCGCTGTCGGGGCGGGTCTTGCCGGTGATGATGTCCATCATCGTGGTCTTGCCGGCGCCGTTGGGGCCGATGATGCAGCGCAGCTCGCCGGGCGCGATGTCCAGGCTCAGCTTGTTGATGGCCTTGAAGCCGTCGAAGCTGACGCTGACGTCCTCCAGGTAGAGGATGCGGCCGTGGGCGAGGTCGACCTCGCCCTCCACCATCGGCCGGCCGTAGCCCGCCGCGCGGCCGCCCGATTCGGTCTGCTCGGCCAGGACGATGCCGTGGCTCCTGGCGTAGCGCTGCGCGCCGGATTCCATCAGGTCGGGTGTCATGCCTTGGCCCCCTTCACATCCACGGCCATCGGTGCGAGGGCACCCGCTTCGACGCCCTCCTCGGCAGCCAGCGAGCGCTGTGCCTCGCGACGGCCCTCGCTCAAGGCGGGCTCGACCTTCTCGCGCCGCAGCCATTTGCGCACCAGCCCCACGATGCCGTCGGGCAGGAACAGCGTGACGGCGATGAACAGCGCGCCAAGGAAGTAGAGCCAGTATTCGGGCGCGACCACCGTGAGCCAGCTCTTGGCGCCGTTGACGATGAAGGCGCCGATGATCGGCCCCAGCAGCGTGGCGCGGCCGCCGACCGCCGTCCAGATCGCGATCTCGATCGAATTGGCCGCACTCATCTCGCCGGGGTTGATGATGCCCACCTGCGGCACGTACAGCGCCCCGGCCACGCCGCACATGACGGCGGAGATGACCCAGATGGTGAGCTTGTAGGGCAGCGGGTTGTAGCCGCAGAACATGGTGCGCGACTCGGCGTCGCGGATCGCCTGCAGCACGCGGCCGAACTTGCTGGCGATCAGCCACTTGGCAAACAGGAAGAAGGCGAGCAGCGTCACGCCCGTGAGCGCGAAGAGCGTCATGCGCATCTCCTGCGTGGCGATCGGGATGCCCAGGATGCGCTTGAAGTCGGTGAAGCCGTTGTTGCCGCCGAAGCCCGTCTCGTTGCGGAAGAACAGCAGCATGGCCGCGAAGGTCATGGCCTGCGTGATGATCGAGAAGTACACGCCCTTGATGCGCGAGCGGAAGGCGAAGTAGCCGAACACGAAGGCGATGAGGCCCGGCACCGCCACGATGAGGATCAGCGTCGCGATGAAGGAGTCGCTGAAGGTCCAGTGCCAGGGCAGGGTCTTCCAGTCGAGGAAGACCATGAAGTCCGGCAGGTCGCTCTTGTAGTTGCCGTCGCGGCCGATCTGGCGCATGAGGTACATGCCCATCATGTAGCCGCCCAGCGCGAAGAACAGGCCGTGGCCCAGCGACAGGATGCCGGTGTAGCCCCAGATCAGGTCCATGGCCAGCGCGCAGATGGCGTAGCACATGATCTTGCCGACCAGAGCCACCGCGTAGTCGCTCATGTAGAAGGCACTGTCGGGCGGCACGGCCAGGTTGAGCACCGGCGCCAGCGCACACACCACGATCAGCGCGACGAAGAAGGCCGTCCAGCCCTTGCCGCTGAGCAGCGGCGCCTTGGAGGGAAGTTCAACGCGTGCCATGAAGTCGTCCGAAAAGCGTAGCGAGCGGCCCGAGGTGGGGTTGAGGAGCGGAGCCGTACACCCGTACGGCGAGCACCGCAGGCCCCAGATCGGGACGCGCAGTAGCTTTGCGGGCGGCTTCATTCATGCTTCGGCACTCCTGCCCTTGATCGCGAAGATGCCCTGCGGCCGCTTCTGGATGAAGATGATGATGAAGACCAGCACGGCGATCTTGGCCAGCACCGCACCCGCCCAGCCTTCGATGAACTTGTTCAGGATGCCCAGGCCCATCGCCGCGTACACGGTGCCGGCCAGCTGGCCCACACCGCCCATCACCACGACCATGAAGCTGTCGACGATGTAGCTCTGGCCCAGGTCGGGGCCGACGTTGCCGATCTGGCTCAGCGCGCAGCCGGCCAGCCCGGCGATGCCCGAGCCCAGGGCGAAGGCGTAGGTGTCGATGCGTGCGGTGTTCACGCCCATGCACGAGGCGATGGGGCGGTTCTGCGTGACGCCGCGCACGAACAGGCCCAGGCGCGTGCGGCCGATGAGCCAGCCCATGGCCAGCAGCACCAGCACCGCGAAGACGACGATGCCGATGCGGTTCCAGGGCAGCGTGAGGTTGGGCAGCAGCTGCACGCCGCCGCTCATCCACGACGGGTTCTCCACGCCGACGTTCTGCGCACCGAAGAACGACCGGACCAGTTGCTGCAGCATGAGGCTGATGCCCCAGGTGGCCAGCAGCGTCTCGAGCGGCCGGCCGTAGAGGAAGCGGATCACGCCGCGCTCCAGCACGGCGCCGACCAGGGCCGATGCCAGGAAGGACACGGGGATGGCCGCCACCAGGTACCAGCCGAACATCGACTCCGGCAGGAAGCGCTGGAACACGCCCTGCATGACGTAGGTGGCGTAGGCGCCGATCATCATCAGCTCGCCGTGCGCCATGTTGATGACGCCCATCAGGCCGTAGGTGATGGCCAGCCCCAGCGCGGCCAGCAACAGCACCGAGCCGAGGCTGATGCCGCTGAAGATGGCGCCCAGGCGGTCGCCCCAGACCAGCGCGCCGTCGATGCTGGCGATGCTGGCCTGGATGGCGGCCTTGACCTCGGGGTCGGTTTCGTTCGAGAGGCGCTCGTTGAGCAGCAGCTTGGTGTCCGGGTTCCGGTTCTCGGCCAGGGCCTGGACGGCGGCCAGCCGCCTGGCCTTGTCCTGGCTGCCGAGCAGCGAGGCGGCCTGCACGAGCTTCAGCTTGGCCTTGACGGCGGCGCTCGTCTCGGCAGCCAGGGCCTTGTCGATGAGCGGCACGCGCGACTCGTCGGGCTCCTTGAACAGCGCGTTGGCAGCTTCGAGCCGCACCGATTCGTCCTTGCTGGACAGGCGCAGCGCGGCCTGGGCGGCATCGATGGCGCTGCGCATGTAGTTGTTGTTGACCACGTCCTCGGCGGTGTCGGGTACCTTCACTTCGGCGCCGGTCACGGGGTCGTAGCCCTTGTCGTCCTTCATGACGAAGACCTGCGTGTCGGTGTACTTGACGGACTCGTCGGCCAGCGCCTGGATGAAGGCCTCGGTCTTGGCGTCGGCGTTGGCCACGGCCTTGTTCATGGCGGCGATGCGCTCGTCGGCATCGCCCGAGGCCATGGCCTTGGCCTCGTCGGCCGTCAGCGCATGGGCCTGGGCTGCCAGCACGAGCAGCGCCGCGCACGCGGTGTGAAGAAGTCGGCGCAGGGGTGTTCTCACATCAACCTCGGAAAAACAAAGGCCCGATCCATGGATGCAAGGATCGGGCCTCCATCGAAACTGCTCTCGCCAGGGCAAGCGGAGCGAAGCCCGTTCGGGGGCACCCGCGGAACCGGCTTTGCCGGGCCGCTGGGTGCGCCCCCTTGAGGGGGTATCGACTGGCGACACGAAGTGCGCCAGTCAAACGGGGGTGGTCAGACTTTGGACTTGCCGTCCGGCTCGTCCTTCTTCTTGTCGTTGCCTTCGATGTACGGGCTCCAGGGCTTGGCCTTGACCGGTTCCTTGGTCTTCCACACCACCTTGAACTGGCCGTCGGCCTGGATCTCGCCGATGAACACCGACTTGTGCAGGTGGTGGTTCTTCTCGTCCATCTTGCTGACGATGCCCGACGGCGCATTGAAGGTCTGGCCCGCCATCGCGGCGATGACCTTGTCGGTGTCGGTGCTCTTGGCCTTCTCCACCGCCTGCTTCCACATGTGCATGCCGATGTAGGTGGCTTCCATCGGGTCGTTGGTCAGCGGCTTGTCGGCCTGGCCCGGCAGCTTCTTGGCCTTGGCGTACTCGCTCCACTCCTTGATCCAGGCCGCGTTGGTCGGGTTCTTGATGGACATGAAGTAGTTCCACGCCGCCAGGTGGCCCACCAGGGGCTTGGTGTCGACGCCGCGCAGTTCTTCCTCGCCGACCGAGAAGGCGACGACCGGCACGTCCTTGGCCTTCAGGCCGGCGTTGCCCAGTTCCTTGTAGAAGGGCACGTTGGAGTCGCCGTTGATGGTCGACACCACGGCCGTCTTGCCGCCCTGGCTGAACTTCTTGATGTCGGCGACGATGGTCTGGTAGTCGCTGTGGCCGAAGGGGGTGTAGGTCTCCATGATGTCGGAGTCCTTCACGCCCTTGCTCTTGAGGAAGGCACGCAGGATCTTGTTGGTGGTGCGCGGGTAGACGTAGTCGGTGCCCAGCAGCACCCAGCGCTTGGCGCTGCCGCCTTCCTTGCTCATCAGGTACTCGACGGCAGGAATGGCCTGCTGGTTGGGCGCGGCGCCGGTGTAGAAGACGTTCTTCGAGAGTTCTTCACCCTCGTATTGCACGGGGTAGAACAGCAGGCCGTTCATCTCCTCGACCACCGGCAGCACCGACTTGCGCGACACGCTGGTCCAGCAGCCGAAGATCACGGCGACCTTGTCCTGGCCGAGCAGCTGCTTGGTCTTCTCGGCGAACAGGGGCCAGTTGGAAGCCGGGTCCACGACCACCGGCTCCAGCTTCTTGCCCATCACGCCGCCCTTCTTGTTGATCTCCTCGATCGTCATGAGGGCCATGTCCTTCAGCGCGGTCTCCGAGATCGCCATCGTGCCCGACAGCGAATGCAGGATGCCGACCTTGATGGTGTCCTGCGCGAAGGCAGGTGCGGCGCCCATGGCCGCGAGGGCGACGCTGGCGGTGATCGCCTTGAGGGTGAAACGACGTTGCATGTGAGCTCTTCTCCGGGTGGTGGTGTTGAAACGGTGAGAGAAGTCTCAGTTGAACGACGTATGGCGCAAATACGCCGGGTGGCGTACACAGCCGCCGCCGCGCGGCGTCCCCTTCGGGGCCCGCACCCAGCGCTCAGGTGGGGTCGGCAGCCGCGGCGCCGCGCAGCGCGCGCGCCATGAAACGCCAGACCATGGCCGATGCGTCCGGACCCTTCGGGTCGGAATAGGCGCGTGCCGCGCCGCCGCTCCAGGCATGCCCCAGGCCCAGCACGCGCACCAGCGTCACCTGGAGCGCGCCGCGGCGGCGGTACTCGACCACTTCCATCGGCAGGCGCCGGCCGAGCTGCCGCGCCAGCACGGGCCCGACCGTCGCCTGCGAGGCGGCAGCCCAGGCCTGCGCGATCGCCTCGCCGCAGGCGGGCGAGACGACGGTATCGGCACTGCCCTGCAGCACGAGCAGGGGCGGCAGCGGGCCGGCGGCGTCCAGGTGCGGCGGGCGGCGGCCGCGCATGGCGCTCAGGCCCGTGGCGGTGGAGTGGGCGGCGCCCGGCCCGACGCCCGCGGCCATGGCGACGGCAACGAAGCGCGACGGATGCCCGGCGGCCAGCAGCGCCGCCAGGCTGGCGCCGGCCGACAGGCCCGCCACGGCCACCCGCGCCGGGTCGGCGCCGTACAGCGTGCAGGCCTGGTCGACCGCGGCCAGCACCGTCGCGGCCTCGGCGGCGGCGCGGCCGGTGCGGCTGTCGAACCAGTTCCAGCAACCCTGCGCGTTGGCCAGCCGGTCCTGTTCCGGGTACAGCACCAGGAAGCGATGCTTGTCGGCCAGCCGGTTCATGCGGGTGGCGACGGCGAAGTCGCGCCCCGTCTGTCCGCAACCGTGCAGCATGACCAGAAGCGGCAGGCGCTCGCCGGGCACGCGCGGGCCGGGCGGCCGGTACAGGTGGTAGCGCCGCGCACCCGCCGGGCCGAGCGCCATGCCGGGCAGCCAGTCGCCCGGCCCTGGCGGCGGGCGTGTGCGCTCCTCGGCGGCGCGCTGCACCTGCTTGGCCACGCGCTTGCCGGCCTTGGAGGCCTGGCGCGTCACCTGGCGCGTGAACGCCTTCATCTGCCGCTGGTAGGCGCGCGTGAGGATGGTGGAAGCGGAGAGCTTGCGGGGCATGGAAGGCCGCCCACGGTAGCAGCTTCGGCGCGGCCGGCTTGATTGCTATGGAAAAGATAGCGCCCCGCGCAGGCTGCACGGGCGCTGGAGGCCGATTTGACTTGAAAGGCTGTCGCTCAGTAGATCTCGGGCACCATCATTTCCGCGGGCACCGGATGGCGCAGATAGTCGGCGTGGCGCTCGCGCGCAGGCAGCACCACGGTGTCGCGCGGCACCTCGTCGTAGGGCAGCTGGCTGAGCAGGTGCGCGATGCAGTTCAGCCGCGCCTTCTTCTTGTCGACCGCCTGCACGACCCACCAGGGCGCCTCGGGGATGTGGGTGCGCTCCAGCATCGCTTCCTTGGCACGTGTGTAGTCCTCCCAGCGGCGGCGGCTTTCCAGGTCCATGGGGCTGAGCTTCCACTGCTTGAGCGGGTCGTGGATGCGGCCGAGGAAGCGCAGGTGCTGCTCGTCGTCGGTGATGGAGAACCAGTACTTGATGAGGCGGATGCCCGAGCGCACCAGCATCTTCTCGAACTCGGGCACGGTGCGGAAGAACTCCTCCACGTCCTCGTCGGAGCAGAAGCCCATCACCTTCTCGACGCCGGCGCGGTTGTACCAGCTGCGGTCGAACAGGACCATCTCGCCGGCCGCTGGCAGGTGCGACACATAGCGCTGGAAGTACCACTGCGTGCGTTCGCGGTCGTTGGGTGCCGGCAGCGCAGCCACGCGCGCCACGCGCGGGTTCAGGCGCTGGGTGATGCGCTTGATCACGCCGCCCTTGCCGGCCGCGTCGCGGCCCTCGAAAAGGATCACCACCTTCTGGCCGGTGTGCTGCACCCAGTCCTGCAGCTTGACCAGTTCGCCCTGCAGGCGGAACAGCGTCTGGAAATACGCCTGGCGCGCGGCCTTGCCCTCGGGCTGGCGGCCTTCGATCTCGTCGAGGTTGCGGTCCTCGAGTTCGAGTTCGATCTCCTCGTCGTAGCTGTCGACGAGGTCGCGGGCGATGCGCTGCATCAGCTCGTCCTGGTCGTGGTTCTGGAAGGAATCCTGAAGGCCGCGGGTCAGCGTCATGGCAAGGCTTGGCGTGATGGAACGGGGCATGGTCACGGGCCGGCATGACATGCGCGTGACAGACGGCGCCGCTGTCACGCCACCGACACGAAGCCGACACATGATCGGCCGCTGCCGTGTCAACGCCCCTGCCCTCCTTCTCCCCCACCCCGGCCTACGGCGGCGACGCGACGGGGCTGATCTGCGGCTACCTGTTCACGCAGGACGGCGCGAGCGCGAGGCCGCTGGCCACCGAGGAGGCGGCAGCCTGGCTCGAAGCGCCGGCCGTGAACGGCGAGTTCGCCTGGCTGCACTTCAACCTGAGCCATGCGCCGGCACAGCGCTGGCTGGAGCGCCACGCCGCGCTGCCCGACAGCTTCTTCGAGGCCCTGCGCGACGGCCTGCACTCCACCCGCGTCGAGCGCGCCGACGATGCGCTGGTGGCGGTCATCAACGACGTGCATTTCGACTTCAGCTTCGAGCCCTCGGACATCTCGACGCTCTGGATCGCCGTCGGCCCGCGGCTGGTGGTCACGGCGCGGGCGAAGCCGCTGCGCTCGGTCGACGCGCTGCGCACCGCGGTGCGCGCCGGCGACGCGCCGAAGTCGAGTACCGAGCTGCTGGAGCACCTGATGCGCGCGCAGGCCGACGTGCTGGTGCACATCGTGCGCAGCGTGACGACCCGCATCGACGCGGTGGAGGACGACCTGCTGGCCGGCCGCAACGGTCAGCCGCGCGCCCGGCTGGGCGAGCTGCGACGCGTGCTGGTGCGGCTGCAGCGGCTGCTGGCGCCGGAGCCGGCCGCCCTGTTCCGCCTGCTGCAGAAGCCACCCGGCTGGATGGCCGAGGCCGATGCGCAGGGCCTGCGCGATGCGTCGGAGGAGTTTTCGGTCGTGCTGCGCGACATGGGTGGCCTGCAGGAGCGCATCAAGCTGCTGCAGGAAGAGATAGCCGCCAACGTGCAGGAGGACAACAACCGCAGCCTCTTCGTGCTGACGGTGGTGACGGTGCTGGCGCTGCCGATCAACATCCTGGCCGGCCTGTTCGGCATGAACGTGGGCGGCATCCCGCTGGCCGAAAGCCGCCACGGCTTCTGGATCGTGGTGGCGATCGTGGCGAGTTTCACCGCCGCCGCTGCGTGGCTGGCCTTTCGCAAGAAGTGAAGGGCGGGTTCAGGACGCGGTCGGCGGCGAGGCCTCGGCCGGGGCCTGGGACATCTCGCTCACCTGCACCGACAGGTCGAAAAGCTTGGCCTTGCCGGCGTAATAGCGGTCCAGGCGCCATTCGCGCAGGATGTCCAGCGCGAGCTGGAAGCCGTCGTAGTCGAGTTCGTAGAGGGTCACCAGCTCGAAGCTGTGGCTGGTTTCCAGCGCCAGCACCAAGCGCGACAGCACGCGTGCGGTGGGGTGGTCGGGCTGGCGCTCGATGAAGCGGCGCGCTTCCTTGATGGCATTCACTTTCGGTTCTCTTTCGTGTCGGCACGGGTCCGACGTAGTCTTTGGACCGCAGGATTCTTGCGAGCCACCCCCCGAAAAAATGTGACAACGCCGAGTCAGGTGCGGGGTTGCTATCGATTGCATAGCAGCGCGGCAGGCCGCCGGGGACGCCAGCAGGGCCATCGCATCGTCCTTAAAATCGCGGCGTGACTGCCTTCCTCAACGCCGACCTGCATTGCCATTCCGTGGTGTCGGACGGGACGCTGACCCCGGAGGAACTTGCCGTGCGCGCCCAGGCCAACGGCGTCGAACTGTGGGCACTCACCGACCACGACGAGGTCGGCGGCCAGCACCGCGCCGCCGCCGCGGCCCGCGCCGCCGGCATGGCCTACCTCACCGGCACCGAAATCTCGGTCACCTTCTGCAACGAGACGGTCCACATCGTGGGCTTGGGCTTCGACGCCGACAACGCCGAGATGACGCAGGGCCTGTACGACACCCGTGGCGGCCGCGGCAAGCGCGCGCAGGAGATGGCCGAACAGCTGGCGCAGGTGGGGATCCGCGGTGCCTACGAAGGAGCGCTCAGGTTCGTCGGCAATCCCGAACTGATCTCGCGCACGCACTTCGCGCGTTTCCTGGTCGAACAGGGGCACTGCAAGGACACCTCGGAGGTGTTCCGCAAATTCCTGACCGAAGGCAAGCCCGGCTACGTGCCGCACCGCTGGGCCAACCTCAAGGACGCGATCCGCTGGATCAACGATGCCGGCGGCATGGCCGTGATCGCGCACCCGGGCCGCTACAAGTTCACCGCGAACGAGGAATACGCGCTCTTCACCGAGTTCAAGGCGCATGGCGGCCGCGCGGTGGAGGTCGTCACCGGCAGCCACACGCCGGCCGAGTACGTCGAATACGCCGACAAGGCGCTGGAGTTCGGCCTGGCCGCATCGCGCGGCAGCGACTTCCACAGCCCCGACGAGAGCCACTGCGACCTGGGCAAGCTGCCCGTGCTGCCGGGCAAGCTGACGCCCGTCTGGGAACTGCTGGCCGACCGCATCCAGCACGTGGCGCCCGTGCAGTGAGCGGCCCGGCCGCCGCCGCGCAGTCGCAGCGCTCGCCCGATCCCTCGAAGCCGCCCGGCACGCCCGTACGCGACCGGCAGGCCGAGCGCATCCTGGCAGGCATCGGCCTCACCATCCTGGCGACCGCATTCTTCGCGGTGCTCGACACCGCCACCAAGGTGTCGACGGCGGTGGTGCCGGTGGTGATGGGCATCTGGTTCCGCTATGCCTTCCAGGCCGCCGCCACCTCGGCGCTGCTGCTTCCGATGTACGGCACCCAGCTGCTGCGCACGCGGCATCCGCGCTACCACGTGCTGCGCGGGGCGCTGCTGCTGTCGAGCAGCGTGTTCTCCTTTCTGAGCCTGCGATACATGCCGATGGCCGAGTTCACGGCCACGGTGATGGTGACGCCACTCGCCGTGACGCTGATCGCCTCGCTCGCCTTGAAGGAGCGCGTGTCGGTGCTGCGCTGGTCGCTGGTGGCGGGCGGCTTCGTGGGCACGCTGGTCATCCTGCGGCCGGGCGGCGAGGCCTTTGGGTGGGTGATGCTGCTGCCGCTCGGGTTGGTGATCAGCAATGCGTGGTTCCAGGTGCTGACGAGCAAGCTGGCGCAGACCGAGAACCCGCTGACGATGCACTTCTACACCGGCTGGGTGGGCGCGTTGATCGCGGCCTGCGCGCTGCCCTTCTTCTGGCAGGCGCTGCCGGGCTGGCAGTGGTGGGCGCTGCTGTGCCTCATGGGGCTAATGGGGACGGTGGGGCATTTCATGCTCATCCTGGCGTACCAGCGGGCGCCGGCCTCGACGCTCACGCCGTACCTCTATTCGCAAATCGCCTTCGCGATCGTGGGCGGGCAACTGGTGTTCGGCCAGACGCCCGACGCGGTGTCGCTCGCGGGCATCGGGCTTATCGCCGTGTGCGGTGCGGCGGGGGCCTGGCTCACGGTGCGGGAGCGGCGCGTGCCGATCGCGCCGGCCGAGTCCTGACCGTCTTGGGCAAGCGATCGTCACGTTTGTGACGAGTTTGGCTGTGACGCGCGACTGGCGTGCGCTGGCGGGCGATTGCACTTTTGGGTTTTTGCGCTGCTGATCGGATCGCTTGGGCTCTTCGGCTGGTCGGTGGGTCGGTGGGTCGGTGGGTCGATACGAGCGCTGTGGGCCTGAACCCGGCCAGCGGCGCCGGTGTGCGTTCTCCGGCTCAGGCTCGCGCTGACTGTCGTGCGGCACGACGGATGTGCTCGCCTGGAATCGACGCGCTTTCGGCACTGCAGGGCGCCGCGAATGGCGCCTGCGCCCGCACACCGG
>JAFEEH010000267.1 GCA_018241185.1 Pseudomonadota bacterium
CCAGCTCCTTCTGCACGTCGGCCACATTCACCTGGTGGTAGTGCAGCGCATGCAGCGTGGCGGCGGTGGGGCTCGGCACCCAGGCGGTGTTGGCGCCGGCCTTGGGGTGGGCGATCTTCTGCTTGAGCATGTCGGCCATCAGGTCGGGCATGGCCCACATGCCCTTGCCGATCTGCGCCTTGCCGCGCAGCCCGCAGTTCAGGCCGGTGAGCACGTTGTTGCGCTCGTAGGCCGCGATCCACTTGGTGCCCTTGATGTCGCCCTTGCGCAGCATCGGGCCGCCCTGCATGGCGGTGTGCATCTCGTCGCCCGTACGGTCGAGGAAGCCGGTGTTGATGAAGGCCACGCGCGCCGGCGCGGCGGCAATGCAGGCCTGCAGGTTCACGCTGGTGCGGCGTTCCTCGTCCATGATGCCCAGCTTGACGGTGTTGGCCGGCAGGCCCAGCAGCTGTTCGACGCGGCCGAACAGCTCGTTGGCGAAGGCCACTTCGGCCGGGCCGTGCATCTTGGGCTTGACGATGTAGATGCTGCCGGTGCGCGAGTTGCGCAGCCCGTTGGCGCCCTTCCCGTTCAAGTCGTAGGTGGCGATGGCGGTGGTGATGACCGCGTCCATGATGCCTTCGGGGATCTCCTTGAGTCCTTCGCCGGAGTCCCACAGGATCGCCGGGTTGGTCATCAGGTGGCCCACGTTGCGCACGAACATGAGCGAGCGGCCATGCAGCTTCACTTCGCCCTGGCCGTCCGGCGCGGTGTAGACGCGGTCGGCGTTCAGGCGGCGCGTGAAGGTCTTGCCGCCCTTGGCCACTTCCTCGGTCAGCGTGCCCAGCTGGATGCCGAGCCAGTTGCTGTACGCGAGCACCTTGTCTTCGGCGTCGACGACCGCCACGGAGTCCTCGAGGTCGAGGATGGTCGACAGCGCCGATTCGAGGATCACGTCGCTCACGCCGGCCGGGTCGGTCTTGCCGATGGGCGTGCTGCGGTCGATCTGGAGGTCGAGGTGGATGCCGTTGTGCTTGAGCAGCACCGACGACGGATTCGCCCCATCACCCTGGTAGCCGACGAAGGCGGCCTTGTCCTGCAGGTGCGTGCTGCTGCTGTGCAGCTTCACCACGAGCTGGCCGTCCTTGACGCTGTAGCCCGTCGCGTCCTTGTGCGAGCCGTTGGCCAGCGGCGCGGCCTGGTCGAGCACCTCGCGCGCGAAAGCGATCACCTTGGCGCCGCGGATCGGGTTGTAGCCCTTGCCCTTCTCCGCCCCGCCGTCTTCAGGGATGGCGTCGGTGCCATAGAGCGCGTCGTACAGCGAGCCCCAGCGCGCGTTGGCGGCGTTGAGCGCATAGCGGGCGTTGAGGATCGGCACCACCAGCTGGGGGCCGGCCTGCAGCGCGAGTTCGGCATCGACGTTGGCGGTGGTGGCCTTCACGCCCTGGGGCTGCGGCAGCAGGTAGCCGATCTTCTCCAGGTGCGCGCGGTACGCGGGCATGTCGGCGATCGGGCCGGGGTGGGCCTTGTGCCAGGCGTCCATCTCGGACTGGATGCGGTCGCGCTCGGCCAGCAGGGCGGCGTTCTTGGGCGCGAGCTCGTGGACGATGGCGTCGAAGCCTTTCCAGAAGGCTTCGCTCGACATGCCGGCACCGGGCAGCACCTGATCTTCGATGAAGCGGTACAGCTCGGTGGCCACCTGGAGGCGCTGGGTCGTGGTGCGTTCGGTCGTCATGCGTGTTCTCGGCGTGCGGCGGGGCCGCGAAAGGGTTGCACGGGGCGGGCGGTCGGCTCGAAGGCGCAAGCATGCGGCCGACGCTCGACCCACACTGTATTAGAGACGAGCGAGAAGATTAATCCCCGCATCAGGCGGTGATTCGTGACAAGAATGAATGTAATCGAGGCCGAGCGCCGCGCAATGCCTCCCGGCTGACGGCGCCGTCACACGGCCTGCGTACGATGGAGCGATGACTTTGCACATCGGCATCGTGGGCTGCTCCGCCGAGGGCGCGGCCCTGTGCTATCGCACGATCTGTTCCGAAGGCCCGGCGCTGCTGGGCCTGCATGCGCACCCGGAGGTGTCCATGCACACGCCCTCGCTGGCCGACTACGTCGACTGCCTGGAGCGCGGCGACCTCGAAGGCGTGGGCGAACTGATGCTCGGCTCGGCCCGCAAGCTCGCCGAGATCGGCGCGGACTTCCTCGTCTGCCCGGACAACACCATCCACCAGGCCTTCGACTTCGTCGCCGCGCGCTCGCCACGCCCGTGGCTGCACATCGCCGAGGTGGTGGCCGACGAGGCGGTGCGGCGCGGCTTCACGCGCATCGGCATCACCGGCACGCGCTGGCTGACCGACAGCGAGGTGTACCCCGCCGCCTTCGCCGAGCGTGAGTTGGGCTACATGCGACCGAGCGAGGCCGAGCGCGACGACATCCAGCACTTCATCATGGACGAACTGGTGCCGGGCATCCGCAGCACCGAGGCCGTGGTCTGCTTCCAGCGCGTGTTCGATCGCATGAAGGGCGAAGGTTGCGACGCGGTGGTGCTGGGCTGCACCGAGATCCCGCTGGTGATGAGCGACGCCAACTCGCCGCTGCCGACGCTGGATTCGACGCGCCTGCTGGCGCGCGCGGCGCTGCAGCGCGCGGTTCAGGCGGATTGAGCCGCGGCCAGGCTGGCGTCGATCCAGCCGGCGATCTCGGAGGCGGTGGCCGGCGCCGGCGTGAAGAGCAGCCGAAAGAGCAGGGGCGCCACGAGCGTGTCCATCACCGCCTCGACGTGCGGCGCCGCATCGCCACGCGCCTGTGCACGGTCGAGCAGCACGCCGATCTGCATCGCGACGAAGCTCGCGCATCGGCACGCGGGGCGGTCGTCGGGCGACTGCACGCTCAACACGTCGCGCAGCATCCCGCGCCCGGGCTGCGAGGACATCTCCTCGTTGTACTGCTCGGCCCAGGCCAGGAGGTCGCCGCGCAGCGAGCCGGTATCGGCCGGTTCGCCTTCGGGCCGCAGGCGCTCCACCGACACGTCGGCCAGCAGCTCGGCCAAATCGCCCCAGCGGCGGTAGATGGTCGAGGGCGTGACGCCCGCGCGCGCGGCGACCATCGGCACGGTGAGGGCCTCGCGGCCGTGTTCGGCGGCCAGGTCGCGTGTGGCCCGGTGCACCGCCTCCTGCACGCGCGCGCTGCGGCCGCCGGGGCGCGGTGCGGTGCGGGAGGAAAAAGATACCGAAGTCGCCATGGCGTCGATGCTAACGCAAAGAATTTGCTTTAGCGAATCGGGCGGCGCACAATGCACAAACGCAAAATCTTTGCGTTAAAGGAGTCCTCGATGTCTGCCCCCGCCCTGGCCACGCCGGCCGCCGCCACCCCGGGCCGCCTGCCGCCGCGTGCTGCCTTCGCGCTGGTCGTGACGCTGGTGATCACCTTCCTGGCCGCGTCGAGCGCGCCATCGCCCCTGTACGCGCTGTACCGCGAGGCCTGGGGCTTCTCGGCGCTGGTGCTCACCGTGATCTTCTCCAGCTATGCCTTCGCGCTGCTGGCGGCGCTGCTGGTCTTCGGCGCGCTGTCCGACCACCTGGGGCGCCGCACGGTGATCCTGTCGGCGCTGGTGCTGGAGATCGGCGCCATCGTGCTGTTCTGGCAGGCCGGTTCGGTGGGCTGGCTGATCGGGGCCCGCGTGCTGCAGGGCATCGCCACCGGCATGGCCACCAGCGTGCTGAGCGCGACGCTGCTCGACCTGAACCCGGCGCGCGGCGCCCTGTTCAACGGCCTGTCGCCCATGATCGGCATGGCCCTGGGCGCGCTGGGCGCCAGCGTGCTGGTGCAGTTCGCGCCGCAGCCGATGCATCTGGTCTACGAGGTCCTGCTCGCCGCGCTGGTGCTCCAGGCGCTGCTGGCGCTGCGCCTGCCCGAGACCGTGACGCCGCGCCCCGGTGCCTGGGCCTCGATGGTGCCGCGCGCGCACGTGCCGCCGGCCGCCCGGCGGCTGGTGCTGCGGCTCATGCCGCTGAACACCGCGGGCTGGGCACTGGGTGGCTTCTACCTGTCGCTGGGGCCGACGCTGGCGCGGCTCGTCACCGGCCTGGCCACGCCGCTCGTGGGAGGCGCGCTCATCGCCACACTGGTGCTGACGGGTGCCGTCGCGATGTACGTGGTGCGCCAGCGCCCCGCGCGGCGCGTGCTGCGCGCCAGCGCCGCGCTGCTGGGCTTGGGCCTCGCGATCACGCTCGTTGGCGTGCACGCGCAGCAGGCCGCGCTCTTCTTCGGCGGCACGGTGGTCGCGGGCATGGGCTTCGGCGGCGGCTTCAACGCGGCCGTGCGCACCCTGGTGCCGGCGGCAACGCCCCACGAGCGCGCCGGCCTCATGTCCAGCTTCTTCGTGCTGAGCTACCTGGCCTTCAGCGTGCCGGCCATCCTGGCGGGCCTGGCCGTGGGCGCCTTCGGCCTGCATGCGACCACCCTGGGTTACGGCCTCGTGCTGTTGGCGCTGGCGGTGCTGGCCTGGGTGACGGCGCGTGAACGAGCTTGAAACGGCGTTCGGTCGTGGGCCCGGGAGATCGTCACGTTCGTGACGAATTTGGTTGCAACGCCGGTGGGACGGGCGCTGGCGGCCGATTGCGAAATCGCCATTCAGCCCACCTGGCCTCGCAATCGTTCGGCGGCGCGCTGCACGGCAACGAGGTAGGCCGTGTCGTAACGATGTGCCGGCATCGTCAGCGTGACCGCGCCCGCGACGGCGCCCTGGGCATCGAAAACCGGCGCCGAGATGCCCGCCACGTCGGCCAGGCGGTCGCCCACGGCGCTGTATGCACCGGCCTGGCGGATGGCCGCATACAGCGCCTGCTCGCGCGCGCTGGCGCGGGCCTGGCAATCCGGGTCCCAGGCCGACAGCACGCGTCCGCCGGTGCCGGCCGACAGGGGTAGCACGTCGCCGGCCTGGATGTGGTCGCGCACCGGGTGCGGCGAATCGACGCGGTACAGGCACACGCGCACCGCCTCTGCGCCGCGGCCCTGCTTGACGTGGTAGGCCGCGCTCTCGCCGGTGGCCTGCACCAGCGCCTGCAGCACCGGCTGCACCACGTCGCCGAGCGAGAACGCCGCGGCATAGACGCCATGCAGGCGTGCGATCTCGGCGCCGAGCGCGTAGCGCCCGTCGGACCGGCGCTGCAGCAGGCCGGCGTGTTCCAGCGAGGCCAGCAGGCGCAGCGCCGTGCTCTTGTAGAGCTGCGTGCGCAGCGCCAGCTCAGCCAGGCTCAGTGCGTCGTCGCCTTCGCGGAACACCGCCAGCAGGCTCAGCGCGCGGTCCACGGCCGCGGCACCGCCGGGCGCTGCCGCGGCGGCGGCCAGGGATTCGGTGCGGGCTTTGCGGGGCATGGGCAGTGGCAGATTGACAGGAAGAACGGTCGCGGGTTGTAATTCTGTCTTTAAAAACAAAGTTCTGCAAGATAGAACAATGAATTCCTTGGAGCCCGCATGCCTCTCGCCCAGGTCCTGATCAGCGAAGTCGGCCCGCGCGATGGCCTGCAATCGGTGGCGGCCACCATGCCCACGGCCGACAAGCTGCGCTGGATCGACGCGCTGCATGCCGCCGGCCTGCGCGAGATCGAGGTCGCCTCCTTCGTCCCTGCCAAGTTGCTGCCGCAGATGGCCGATGCGGCCGAGGTGGTGCGCCATGCCACCACGCTGCCCGGCCTCACGGTGATGGCGCTGGTGCCCAACCGGCGCGGCGCCGAGGCCGCGCTGGCGGCCGGCGCGCACAAGCTCACCATGCCGGTGTCGGCCAGCCGTGCCCATTCGCTGGCCAACGTGCGCAAGACGCCCGACGACATGGTCGAGGAGGTGCGCGCCATCGCCACGCTGCGCGACGAGCACGCACCCCAGGTCCGGCTGGAGGCCGGCATCTCCACTGCCTTCGGCTGCACGCTGCAGGGCCGGGTCGACGAGGACGACGTGATCCGCCTGGCCGTGCAGTGCGCCGAGGCGGGCGCGCAGGAAGTGGGGCTGTCCGACACCGTCGGCTACGCCAACCCGGCGCAGGTGCGCCGCCTCTTCCGCCGCCTGCGCAGCGAACTGGGCGAGCGTGCCGGCGCGGCCCACATGCACAACACGCGCGGCCTGGGCCTGGCCAACTGCCTGGCCGCGTTCGAGGAAGGCGTGAGCACCTTCGATGCCTCGCTCGGCGGCCTGGGTGGCTGTCCCTACGCGCCCGGCGCCTCGGGCAACGTGGTGACCGAGGACCTCGTCTTCATGTTCGAGGCCATGGGCGTGTCCACCGGCATCGACCTCGCGCGGCTGGTCGCCGCGCGCGCGCCGCTGGTGCAGGGCCTGCCCGGCGAGCCGGTCTACGGCATGACCCCGGAGGCGGGTCTTCCCAAGGGATTTGTTCAAGGAGCGACCGCATGACGGACACCGCCGCGACGCCGCTGCCCGATGCCGGCACGCACCTGCCCTATGCAGGCGTGCGGGTCGTCGAATTCACCCACATGGTCATGGGCCCGACCTGCGGCCTGCTGCTCGGCGACCTGGGCGCCGAGGTCATCAAGGTCGAACCCGTGGAAGGCGACGCCACGCGGCGCCTGCTCGGCTCGGGCGCGGGCTTCTTCCCCACCTTCAACCGCAACAAGAAGAGCATCGCGCTCGACCTGAAACGCCCCGAGGGCGTGGAAGCCGCGCGCAAGCTGGTCGCCACCGCCGACATCGTGAGCGAGAACTTCAAGCCCGGCACGATGAAGAAGCTGGGCCTGGACTACGCCGCGCTCAAGGCCATCAACCCGCGACTCATCTACGTGAGCCACAAGGGCTTCCTGCCCGGCCCCTACGACCATCGCACCGCGCTGGACGAGGTGGTGCAGATGATGGGCGGCCTGGCCTACATGACCGGCCGCGCCGGCGACCCGCTGCGCGCGGGCACCAGCGTCAACGACATCATGGGCGGCATGTTCGGCGCCATCGGCGCCATGGCCGCGCTGCGCCAGCGCGAACTCACGGGCGAGGGCTGCGAAGTGCAGTCGGCCCTGTTCGAGAACAACATCTTCCTCGTGGCCCAGCACATGATGCAGTTCGCCGCCACCGGCAAGGCCGCCGACCCGATGCCCAGCCGCATCTCGGCCTGGGGCATCTACGACGTCTTCACTGTCAAGGACGGTGAGCAGATCTTCCTGGCGGTGGTGAGCGACCGGCAGTGGCAGGTCTTCTGCAACGCCTTCGGCCTCCAGGACATGCTGGCCGACCCGCGCCTGGCAACCAACAACGACCGCGTGCGTGCGCGCGAATGGATGATGCCGATGCTGCGTTCGCACCTCGCAGCCCACGCGGCGGCCGAGCTGGCGGCGGTGTTCGAGCGCCACGAGCTGCCCTTCGCGCCCATCACCAAGCCGCAGGAGCTTTTCGACGATCCGCACCTCAACGCCAGCGGTGGCCTCGCGCCCGTGCGCATGAACGACGGCAGCGAATCGAAAGTGCCGCTGCTGCCCTTCACCCTCGGCGGCGAACGCCTGGGCATCCGCCACCAGCCACCGCTGCTGGGCGAGCACACGGCCGAACTGCTGCGCGCGGCCGGCTATAGCGATGCGCAGGTCCAGGCGATGCTGGCCGCGGGCGCGGCAGCGGCCACCTGAGCGTCAGCGGCGCCGGGCTTGCACATCGCCTGGCGATTGCTATCGGAAAGATAGCTGCTGGCGCCCGACTGGCGGGCGCTGGAGGCCGATTCGATGCGCAACAGCAGCGGGTTCCGGCACACGGCCTTCGTATCATGCGGCGCCATGGACCGCCTCACCCAGCTCGAAACCTTCGTCGCCGTGGCCACGCGCGGCAGCCTCACCGCGGCCGCCAAGGCCGAGGGCGTGGCGCCGGCCATCGTGGGGCGCCGCATCGATGCGCTGGAGGAGCGCCTGGGCGTCAAGCTGCTGCTGCGCACCACGCGCCGCCTCACGCTCACGCACGAGGGCAGCGCCTTCCTGGAGGACTGCCAGCGCCTGCTCACCGAACTGGCCAATGCCGAGGCCAGCGTCAGCGCCGGCGGCGTCAAGGCCAGCGGGCACCTGCGCGTCACCGCGCCGGCGGGTTTCGGGCGCCGCCATGTGGCGCCGCTGGTGCCGCGCTTCCACGAGCTGCATCCGGAAGTGACCATCTCGCTCAACCTCAGCGACCGGGTGATCGACATGGCGGGCGAGAACTTCGACTGCGCCGTGCGCGTGGGCGACCTGCCCGATTCGTCGCTCGTGAGCATGCGCCTGGCCGACAACCGGCGCCGCTGCGTCGCCACGCCCGAATTCCTGCGCCGCCACGGCGTGCCGCAGCACCCGACCGACCTGGTGCGCTTCGCCTGCCTGACGCTTAGCAGCGATGCGTCGCAGACGCGCGGCTGGGCGTTCCGCGTGCCGCGGATCGCCAATGGGCGGCATGAGGAGGGCGCCCGCGCGGGTGCGACCGTGCCGGCCGGGGACGGCAGCGAAGGCCACGAGGTCATCCACCTCAAGCCCAGCGGCCCGCTCGACTGTTCCGACGGCCAGGTTCTGCACGACTGGTGCCTGGCGGGCCACGGCATCGCCTGGCGCAGCACCTGGGAGGTCGAGGCCGAGATCGACGCCGGCCTGCTGGTGCCGGTGCTCGACCGCTTCGCCGCGCCGCCCAACGGCATCTATGCGGTGTTCCCGCAGCGCAAGCACCTGCCCCTGCGGGTGCGGCTGTGGCTGGACTTCCTCAAGGCGCACTATGCGCGGCCCGACTACTGGGGCCGCGGCGCGGGTTGAGCGCCACTGGCGACGTTGGACGGGCCTTTGGCGCCGCGTGCCGGCGTTTCGTCGCCCGCGAGGCCTGCCGCGACGGGCATGCGCGGCACAATCCGTCGACCTTTGCCACCCACGACGAAAGCCGCCGCGATGACCCTCGAAGCCATCCTCGCCTACCTGCACCTGCTGGCCATCCTGACGATGGTCGTCTTCATCGCCAGCGAGGCGGCGCTGTGTCGCGTCGAGTGGCTCAACGCCAAGGTGGTCGAGCGCCTTGCCCGGGTGGACATGGTGTACGGCATCGCCGCCATGGCCGTGCTGGCCACCGGCATCGTGCGCACCGTGTGGGGCGTGAAGGGCACGGCCTGGTACTGGACCAACCCGCTGCTGCACATGAAGCTCACGCTCTTCATCATCGTCGGCGTGATCTCGATCTTCCCGACGCTCACCTTCCTGCGCTGGCGCAAGCAGCTGCGCGCCACGGGCGCGTTGCCGGCCGAGGCCGAGGTGAAGAAGACGCGCAAGCTGGTGATGGTGCAGGCGCACCTGATCGCGGTGATCCCGTTGTTCGCCGTCTTCCTCGCGCGCGGATTCGGAAAGTAGGCCTGCGCGTTCCGCCGCGAAGCGGCGCCCGAAGTACAAAAGCCCCGCAGGTGCGGGGCTTTGTTTTGGCCCGTTGCTCGGGGCTTTGTCCTTCAGGCCGCTGCACGGGGCGATGCCGGCGCAGCGGGCAGGGGCGTCATGCCGCCTTGTTGCTCAGGCATTCCTTCATGAAGGCCTTGCGGGCGTCGCCCTTGAGTTCCTTGGCCTTGGGATCGGCGTTGCAGGTCTTCATCTTGGTCTGCTGCTTCTCCTGCTTGTTGGCCGACAGGCATTCCTTCATGAAGGCCTTGCGCTCGTCGCCCTTGAGTTCCTTGGCCTTGGGGTCGGCGTTGCAGGTCTTCATCTTGCTCTGCTGCGCCGAGGGAGCCTTTTCGGCCGGCGCGGCGGCTGCGGCGGGCGGGGTCTGGGCCGAGGCGTTGAAGGACAGGGCGGCGCCCAGTGCGATCAGGGAGAGGAGCTTTTTCATGGAGTGCGTTTCCTGAGCAGGGTGGTGAAAAAAGTGACGGTTCCCTTCAGGCGCCTGCCGCTCGGCCGGCGCCGGGCCCGGGGTCGGGCCTCGGCCTCTAACGTACCGCAAGCGCGCCCGGCTGACATCCTCCATGCACGGCGCCTGCGGGTTTGCCCCCGATAAAATCCGTCGATGCTTACAGTCAAACAGGAGTTGCTGGTCGACCTGGGCCAGGCGCTCGAGGCCCTCGAACCGGGCGCCGGCAGCCGTGCCGCCTTCGAATCGCCCAAGGTCGCCGCGCACGGCGACTTCGCCTGCACCGCGGCGATGCAACTCGCCAAGCCCCTCAAGAAGAACCCCCGCCAGCTCGGCGAAGCCCTGCGAGAGGACCTGCTCGCCCGCCCGGCTTTCCAGCGCTGGGTCGACGCCATCGAGATCGCCGGGCCGGGCTTCCTCAACATCCGCCTGAAGCCCGCCGCCAAGCAGCAGGTGGTGCGCGAGGTGCTCGAGGCCGGGGCCGGTTTCGGCCGCAAGCCTGCAGGCTCGGGCGGCAAGGTGCTGGTCGAGTTCGTCTCGGCCAACCCCACCGGCCCGCTGCACGTGGGCCACGGCCGCCAGGCCGCGCTGGGCGACGCCATCTGCAACCTGCTCGACGCGCAGGGCGCCCAGGTGTGGCGCGAGTTCTATTACAACGATGCCGGCGTCCAGATCCAGACGCTGGCCAACAGCACGCAGCTGCGCGCGCGCGGCTTCAAGCCGGGCGACGCCGAATGGCCCGAGCAGGCGTACAACGGCGACTACATCGCCGACATCGCGGCCGACTTCCTGGCGAAGAAGACCGTCAAGTCGGACGACCGCGAGTACACGGCCAGCGGCGACGTGAACGACCTCGACTCGATCCGCCAGTTCGCCGTCGCCTACCTGCGCCACGAGCAGGACCTGGACCTGCAGGCCTTCCAGGTGCGCTTCGACCACTACTACCTCGAGTCCAGCCTCTACACCAGCGGCCGCGTCGAGGCGACGGTGAACAAGCTCGTCGCCGCCGGCAAGACCTACGAGCAGGACGGCGCCCTGTGGCTGAAGTCCACCGAGTACGGCGACGACAAGGACCGGGTGATGCGCAAGGGCGACGGCACGTACACGTACTTCGTGCCCGACGTCGCCTACCACCTGGCCAAGTGGGAGCGCGGCTTCCACCGCGTGGTCAACATCCAGGGCACCGACCACCACGGCACCATCGCGCGCGTACGGGCTGGCCTGCAAGCCGTGGGCGAAGGCATTCCCGAGGGCTACCCCGACTACGTGTTGCACACCATGGTGCGCGTGATGCGCGGCGGCGAGGAGGTGAAGATCTCCAAGCGCGCCGGCAGCTACGTCACCCTGCGCGACCTGATCGAGTGGACCAGCACCGACGCGGTGCGCTTCTTCCTGCTCAGCCGCAAGCCCGACACCGAATACACCTTCGACGTCGACCTGGCGGTGCAGAAGAACAACGACAACCCGGTGTACTACGTGCAGTACGCGCATGCGCGCATCTGCTCGGTGCTCGACAAGGAAGGCACCGACCCGGCCGTGCTGAAGGATGTCGACCTCGCGCCCCTGGCGACCGAGGCGGCCCAGCCGCTCATGCTGCTGCTGGCCAGGTACCCCGACATGCTGGCGGCCGCCGCGCGCGATTTCGCACCGCACGACGTCACCTTCTACCTGCGCGAACTAGCAGCGGCCTACCACAGCTACTACGACGCCGAGCGCATCCTGGTCGAGGACGAAGTCGTGAAGAAGGCCCGCCTGGCCCTGGTCGCCGCCACTGCACAGGTGCTGCACAATGGCCTGGCCGTGCTTGGCGTGAGCGCGCCACGAAAGATGTGAGCCTGAACTACCCATGAGAAGCAGACAAAGAGGGAATTTCGTCATCGGCCTGATCGTGGGCGTCGTGCTTGGGCTCGGCGTGGCCCTCGGTGTGGCGGTCTACGTGACCAAGGTGCCGATCCCGTTCGTGACCAAGAACCAGCCGCGCGGCGCCGACCAGGACGAGGCCGAGGCCCGCAAGAACCGCGACTGGGACCCGAACTCCCCGCTGGCCGGCAAGCCCCAGGCCCCGCGCACGCCGCCGCAGCCCATCGCGCCGGCGCCAGCCCCCACGGCCCCCGCCGTCGCAGGCGCGCCCGCGAGCACCGGCACGCTCAACGCGCCGGCGCCGGCGCCGGTCGTGGTGGCGCCCAAGCCGTCCACGGCGCCGTCCACCACCGATCCGCTGGGCGATTTCGCGCGTTCGCGTGCCGGCGGCAACCCGCCGTCGACGACGGTGGCGTCGGCCCCGCCGACCACCGGGCCCGACCCCTTCGTCTATTTCGTGCAGGCCGGCGCCTTCCGTACCAACGACGACGCCGAGGCGCAGCGCGCCAAGCTGTCGCTGATGGGCGTGGAGGCCAAGGTCACCGAGCGTGAGCAGGCCGGTCGCACGGTCTTCCGCGTGCGCGCCGGCCCGTTCAACAAGAAGGACGACGCCGACCGCCTGAAGGATCGCCTGGACGGTGGCGGTTTCGATGCGGCGCTGGTCCGCGTCCAGCGTTGAGACTTCGCCTTTCTTTACCCGGCGCCGGTGCTCGGTCGCCGACGTCCCGGCGTTGAGGGGGCGACGCGGGAACTCCCCGCCGCCCCCGCGCTCTGTCAGCAGCACTGGAGAAAGCATTTCAAATGAAACGTCGTGATTTTTCGATCGCCACCGCCGCCGCGGTCTCGTTGCTGCCGCTGGCCGGCACCGTCCATGCGCAGGGCAGCTTCGCCGCCGGCAAGGACTACATCGTGCTCGGCAAGCCCGCGCCGGTGGACGCCCCGGCCGGCAAGGTCGAGGTGGTCGAGTTCTTCTCGTACAACTGCCCGCACTGCGCCGCCTTCGAGCCGCAACTCGAGGCCTGGATCAAGAAGCTGCCGGCCACGGTGGACTTCCGGCGCATCCCGGTGCCCTTCGTGGGCAACGACGTCGAAGCCAAGCAGAAGCTCTACTACACGCTGGAAGCACTGGGCAAGGTCGACGAGTTCCAGATGAAGATCTTCCAGGCCATCCACCAGGAGCGTCAGCGCCTGTTCGGCGACGAGGCCATCCTGGCCTGGGCCGAAAAGCAGCCCGGTCTGGATGCGAAGAAGTTCGCCGACACCTACAAGTCCTTCGGCGTGGCTGGCAAGGCCAAGCGCGCGACCCAGATGACCGACGCCTACAAGGTGGGTGGTGTGCCCGCGCTGGGCGTGGCGGGCCGCTGGTACGTCGATGGCGAGACCGCCGGCTCGCTGAGCCGTGCGCTGCAGGTGACCGACGCCCTGATCGCCCAGGCGAAGAAGGGCTGATCCGTCTCCGGTAGGCGGCGCGTTTCGCGCGCCGCCTTCGCCCGAAAGCCCGCTCCGGCGGGCTTTCGTTCTTGGACATAGCGATGTCCGCAGGCCGGCATACAATGCCAGCAAGTTTCGTGCCTCTATGACACACCGCGTGCCGTCCTCCCCCTACTCCCTTCGTCGCCTCACCCGCACCGCCCTGTGCGTGCTCGCGTTGGCGGCCGCCTTCGGCGCCCAGGCCGAGAAGGCCGACCGGACCAAGCCGATGAACATCGAGGCCGACTCGATGCGCTACGACGACCTCAAGCAGACCAGCGTCTTCACCGGCCGCGTGGTGGTCACCAAGGGCACGATCATCATCCGCGGCGCCCGCATCGACGTGCGCCAGGACCCGGACGGCTACCAGTACGGCGTGGTCACCGCCGCGCCCGGCCAGCGCGCCTACTACAAGCAGAAGCGTGACGCCGGCACCGACGAGTGGATCGAGGGCGAGTCGGAGGTCATCGAATACGACGGCCGCGCCGACAACGTGAAGTTCATCCGCCGCGCCGTGATGCGCCGCCTGATCGGCGCCACGGTGAACGACGAGACCACCGGCCCGCTGATCGTCTACGACCAGAGCAACGACACCTTCACCGTCAACGGCGCACCGCTTCCGCCCGACGCCAGCGTGTCGACCGGCCAGCCCGGCAGCCGTGTGCGCGCCATCCTCACGCCCAAGGCGGCGACGCCGGGTGCTGCGGCCGGTGGGCGCAACGCGGCCCCCGCGCCTGCGCCCGCCGCCACGCCGGCCGGCAAGGGCCTGCGGCCCAGCACCACGCTGGACAGCCAGGGATCGCGCCCGTGATCGAGGCGGTGATTCCCGGGGCCGACAAGGGGGTGGCCGGCAGCCGCCTGGAGGCGCGCGGCCTGCAGAAGACTTACGGCAGCCGCAAGGTCGTCAAGGACGTCTCGCTCGACGTGCAGAAGGGCGAAGTGGTCGGGCTGCTCGGCCCCAACGGCGCGGGCAAGACCACTTCGTTCTACATGATCGTGGGCCTGGTGCGCGCCGACGCCGGCGAGATCACCATCGACGGCGAACCCATCGCCCACATGCCCATCCACCGCCGCGCGCGCATGGGCCTGTCGTACCTGCCGCAGGAAGCCTCGATCTTCCGCAAGCTCAGCGTCGAGGAGAACGTGCGCGCCGTGCTGGAGCTGCAGACCGAGACCGACGAGCGCGGCCGCCCGGTGCCGTTGGCCAAGGCACGGATCGAGGAGCGGCTGACCGAACTGCTGTCCGACCTGCGCGTGGACCACCTGCGCGATTCGCCGGCGCTCGCCCTCTCGGGCGGCGAGCGCCGCCGCGTCGAGATCGCACGCGCGCTGGCCACGCAGCCGCGGTTCATCCTGCTTGACGAGCCCTTCGCCGGCATCGACCCGATCGCGGTGATCGAGATCCAGCGGATCATCAGCTTCCTGAAGGAGCGCGGCATCGGCGTGCTCATCACCGACCACAACGTGCGTGAGACGCTGGGCATCTGCGACCACGCCTTCATCATCAGCGACGGGCATGTGCTGGCACAAGGCACGCCATCGGAGATCGTCGACAACGCCGAGGTGCGACGCGTGTACCTCGGCGAACATTTCCGGATGTGACCGGGGTCGGCATGCCGCGCACCCCAGCAAGCGACTGGTCCGCGCACCCGGTGGGAGGGGCTGCGCCGTGAAGCAAGGCCTGTCGCTGCGCGTCTCGCAGCACCTCGCCCTCACGCCGCAGCTGCAGCAGTCGATCCGGCTGCTGCAGCTTTCCACGCTCGAACTCAGCCAGGAAGTCGAGCAGATGCTCGACGACAACCCTTTTCTCGAGCGCCTGAACGAGGAGGCGCCGCGCGAGGAGTTCGGCGTCGAGGCAGCCGACACGCCCGCGCCGCGCGAAGAGCGTGAGGACGGCGGCGAATTTGCTATGAATTCCATAGCTGCTCCCGCAGACGGGGCGGGCGCAGCGAGCCAGAACGACTCGGAACCCCCGGTGGCCGACGCGGTCGAGGGCGAAGCGCCGGAGCCCGATTGGGACGGCGACGGTACCGTCGACCTCGCGCCCGACGATTCCGAGTGGGGCGGCGACGCGCCGGCCCGCAACAACAACAGCGGCGACGACGAGCGCGCCGATGCGACCGAGCTGGCGCGCAGCCAGGAATCGCTGCAGGCCTTCCTGCACCGGCAGGCCTTGTCGCTGCGCCTGTCGCCCGAAGACTCGGCCGCGCTGCGCTTTCTCATCGAATCGCTCAACGACGACGGCTACCTCGAGGACTCGTTGCCGGCGCTGGCCTCCGGCCTGGCCGGCGACGACAACGACCAGTTCGACGACCTGGTGCACCACTTCCAGGTCGCGCTCGGCCTGCTGCAGAGCCTGGAGCCGGTGGGCGTGGGCGCGCGCGACCTGGGCGAATGCCTGGCCATCCAGTTGCGCGCCGGTGCCGAGGAGGACGCGGGCGACCCCGAAGCCGCCGACGTGCGCAAGGTGGCGCTGGCCATCTGCAAGCAGCCGATGGAGTTGCTGGCCAAGCGCGACTTCCGGCGCCTGGCCACGCTGGCGCGCAGCACCGAGGACGAGGTGCGCCAGGCCATGCAGCTGATCGCACGGCTGGAGCCCAAGCCGGGCCGGCGCTTCGTCGACGTCGAGCGCAACATCGTCGTGCCCGACGTGATCGTCACCAGGACCGGACGCGGCACCAACATCAAGTTCCGCGTGCAGCTCAACCCCGACGTGATGCCGCGCCTGCGCGTGCACGACATCTACGCCGGGGCGCTCAAGTCGCACAAGGGCGAGGGCAGCCAGGCGCTGAGCCAGCGGCTGCAGGAGGCGCGCTGGTTCATCAAGAACATCCAGCAGCGCTTCGACACCATCCTGCGCGTGTCCAACGCCATCGTGGAGCGGCAGAAGAACTTCTTCGTGCACGGCGAACTGGCGATGCGCCCGCTGGTGCTGCGCGAGATCGCCGACGAGTTGGGCCTGCACGAGTCCACCATCAGCCGGGTGACCACCGCCAAGTACATGTCCACGCCCTTCGGCACGGTCGAGCTCAAGTACTTCTTCGGCTCCGCGCTGGGCACCGAGACCGGCGGCAACGCGTCCAGCACGGCGGTGCGCGCGCTCATCAAGCAGTTCGTCGGCTCCGAGAGCACGAAGAAGCCGCTGTCGGACAGCCAGATCTCCGAGATGCTCAAGGAGCAGGGCATCGAATGCGCGCGCCGCACCGTCGCCAAGTACCGCGAGGCGCTGCGCATCGCGCCGGCGAACCTGCGCAAGGCGCTGTAGGGAAACGGGTTCGGACTTCCGGACGCAGAGGACGCAAAGGTTTCGCAGAAGACGCAAAAGAAGAGAAGGCCAATCCCTTCTGTCTTCTGACAGTCTCTTTTGCGAACTCTGCGGGACTTCTGCGTGCTCTGCGTCCGGCAGTCCGTGTTTCAGAGCCAAATCGGCCTGCAGCGCCCGTCCAGTGGGCGCAAGTAGCTATTGATTCGATAGCAATCGCTGCTCAACCGGCCTGTGCCAGCACCGCCCGCAACGCCGAAGGCTGCACCGGCTTGCGCAGCGCGTGCCAGCCTCGCGCGCCGGCATGGGCCTGCGTGGCCTCGTCGATGTCGGCCGAGACCAGCGCAATGACCAGGCCCGGCCGGTGCGCCTGCAGCCGCTCGGCCAGTGCCACGCCGTCGAGCTCGCCCGGCAGCCGGATGTCGCACAACGCGACCTGGATGCGGCGCAGGTCGGCCAGCGCCAGCGCCTCAGCCGCGCTGCCGTACACCTGGGGCTGCGCCGACCATTGCCGCAGCAGCGCCACCAGGCTGGCCGCGACGACGGCGTTGTCCTCGACCACCAGCACCTCGATGCCCGGACGCAGTGCCTGGGGCGGCGTGGCCGGCGGGCGCTCCTGCAGCGTGGGCCGGTCGGCCACGGGCGCATCGGCCGGCGCCACGGGCACGGTGAAACCGAACACCGCACCCCGCCCGGCCGCGGAGCGCAGCGTGATCCGCAGGTCCAGCCGATCGGCCAGGCGGCGCACCACGCCCAGGCCCAGCCCATGGCCGCGCTGCAGGTTGCGCTCGGCGTTGCCCACCTGCTCGAAATCGCCGAACACGCGCGCCTGCGCCTCGGGCGCGATGCCGATGCCGCCATCGCGCACCTCCACGCGCCATGCACCGGCGCGTCGCCGCGCCGCGAGCAGGATGCGCCCACGCGGCGCGAACTTGACGGCGTTGTCCACCAGGTTGGCCAGGATGCGGCGCAGCGCGACGGCGTCGCTCCAGGCCGTGGCGTCGGCCGGACAGCGCACGTGGATGCGCGTGCCGCCGGCCTGCCGCGCGACTTCGGCCAGCAGCGGAGCGAGCGGCACCGCGGCGCGCACCAGCGCCTCGACGCCGGCTTCGATGCGCCCGATCTCCAGCAGCTGGTGGGTCAACGTCTCCAGCGCGGCCTGGGCGTCGGCCAGCGCGGCCACCGTGCCCTGCACCGCTGCGGTGGGGGCGCCCTGGTCCAGCTGTTCGCGCAGCACCGCCGTCTGCAGGCCGATCGCCATCACCGGTTGGCGCAGGTCGTGGTTGGCGGCGGAGAAGAAGCGCAGCCGCTCGGCCTGGGCCTGCTGCGAATCGCGCAGGCCGGCCAGGGCCTGCTCGCGCAGCGCATGCGCGTTCAGGCGCAGGCCGATGTTCTCCTCGAGCTGGCGGTTGTGGCTGCCCACCTGCTTGAGCATCAGCGCCAGCAGCAGCACGCCGAGCAGCGCCACCGCCACCATCGCCGGTGCGCCGAAGGCCAGGCCCATCGCGATCACCGGCGCCATCAGCAGCGTGATGGCCAGCCGCACCGCCGGCGTGTGGAACGAGACGGAGAAGGCCGACGACAGCGTCATGCCCATCACGATCAGGCCCAGCAGCAGCTGGTGCATGGGGTTGGCGGCATTGAAGAGCAGCACGCCCGCCAGGCCGTGCGCCGCTTCCCAGATGCCGGTGCGCAGCGTGTGGGTGCGCTGTGCGTGGCGCAGGGTGTCGGGGGTGAGCGTGTCCGGCACGCGCTGCGGGAAGAAGCCCCGCATCACCGTCACCGCCGCGATGCCGGCCAGCCACAGCGCGGCCCGCACGGGCGAGTAGAGCCACCCGAAGATCGCCGCGACGCCGGCGTTGAGCAGGAACTGCACCGCCAGGATCGGCCCGAGCGGTCGGGTGCTCAGCCGGAGCACCTCGCATTCGACCAGGAAGCGGTCCGCGGTGGCGTCGGCGGGGGGAGAGGAGGGCTCGGCGGTGCGCATGGCGGGGCTGTCGGACTATAGGGGAGCGGCCTGCGCGGCGCGTGCACGGCGACAATGGCGCCTGCTCCCCTTGGCCGCCGCCCGTGAACGATCTCTCCCTTTTCCTGCCCTGCGCCGCCGGCGTCGAAGACTTCCTCGCCCAGGAGGTCCACGCCATCACCGGCCGCGCCGGCGACGACTTGCGCGTGCTGCGTGCGGGTGTGCGCGTGCGGGCCGCCTGGCGCGACGTGCTCGCGCTCAACCTGAAGAGCCGCCTCGCGCAGCGCGTGCTGGTCGAGCTCGCGCACCGGCCCTACCGCGCCGAGCAGGACCTGTACGAGGCCGCCAGCGGCGTGGCGTGGGAGATCTGGTTCACCCCGCGCCAGACCTTCAAGATCGAGACCACCGCCACCGGCAGCCCGCTCAAGAGCCTGAACTTCGCCACCTTGCGCATCAAGGACGCCATTGCCGACCGCTTCCGCGCCAAGGCCGGCGGCGTGCGCCCCAGCATCGAGACCCAGCACCCCGACGTGCGCGTGTTCGCCCACCTCACGGCCGAGGACGTCACGCTCTACATCGACACCAGCGGCGAGCCGCTCTTCAAGCGCGGCTGGCGCGTCGACAAGGGCGATGCCCCGCTCAAGGAAACGCTGGCCGCCGCCATGCTGGCCGCCAGCGGCTGGTGGGATCCGGAAACCGGCCGAGTCGCCGACGCGCCGCTGTACGACCCCTGCTGCGGCAGCGGCACCATCGCCATCGAGGCCGCGCAGATCGCTGCCGGCATGCCCGCCGGCGGCCAGCGCCGCTTCGGTTTCGAGCAGCTGCTGCCGCACCGCGCCGAACTCTGGTTTGCTATCAAAAACGAAGCGCCTCGCGCAGTTGGGGCGGGCGCTGTGGCCGTTTTTGGCAGTGACGTGTCGCACCGCATGGTCGACTTCGCGCAGCGCAACGCCGAGCGTGCCGGCGTGGCCGAGCGCGTCAACCTGCGCGGCGGCGACGCCCTGCAGCGCATGCCGCCGGCCGAGTCGGGCGTCATCGTGCTCAACCCGCCGTACGGCGAGCGCATCGCCGTCGGCGGCTTCGCCGGCTCGCCCGGCCGCACCGGCGCGCGCGAAGTCGCGCAGGACGAGGGCGGCGACGACGCGGGCGATTTCTTCCCGCGCCTGGCCACGCACTGGAAGAAGCACTACGCCGGCTGGACCGCCTGGGTGCTCACGCCCGACCTGAAGCTGCCGCAGAAGATGCGTCTGAAGGAATCGCGCCGCGTGCCGATGTGGAACGGGCCGATCGAGTGCCGGCTGTTCAGGTTCGACATGGTGGCCGGGTCGGCGCGGGGCAAGACGGCGGCTTGACGGGCGTCACGCTCTGGGGTCCGGTTCGACGGGCTGGGGCGGGATCACGCCGACGGCGTACTCTGCTCCGCGAATGTCCCCCGGCCTTCGGCCTCCTCCTTGATTTCGCTGCGCAGAGTAGGCCGTCGGCGTGATCCGATTCGGCGTGTTGAATTGTTCGCTGCGGCGATACGCTCCGGGTTCCGCGCGTTGAACGGTGTGCTCGTTGCAGAGCTGAGCGTCGATGCTTGTGTGGGCGGCGAGCGCAGGTCGTATTTGCGCTGAACTGCGGGCCGGTAGACTCGTTGCGGCGAGGAGCAGAAGCTCGCGTGCACCGCACATTTGCCATCGAGGAATGAAGTCCCATGTTCATTGTCACCCTGACGTACATTCGCCCACTCGAAGAGCTTGACGCGCTCATGTCCCAGCACGTCGGTTGGTTGAAGAAGCACTACGACAGCGGCCTCTTCATCGCGTCAGGGCGGCAGGTGCCGCGCAAGGGCGGCGTGATACTCGCGCGTTCAGGCAACCGACAAGAACTCGATGCAATTCTGGAGCAGGACCCTTTTGCACAAAGCGGATGCGCACGCATCGATGTCATCGAATTCACGCCGAGCATGACCGCACCCGGGGCAGAAGTCCTGAAGGAAATCTAGTCTTGCGACCGACGGCGCTCGGCCAGAACCGGTCAGTCGAAGTAGACCCTCAATTTTGGTGCGGAGACCATTTTGAATCGCCAATCCAACGCCCTGAAAGCAGGGCCACCGCTACTGGAGGACCCGACCTATCCAGGGCGCACCGGTGGGTACGTGACGCGCATAACGGGGAAACTGTTGCAGGAATCGGCCATTGCCGGGCATCGCGAGCTTTTCTTGCCGTCACCCACAAAGGCAAACAACTCATACGTGTATGTCGGCTCGGATGTCACAGGTGCTCCGCTGTTTGAAGTTCCTGGCGAGTTCTATGCTCCTGTCTTCGCGCGAGTCGGGGCTCTCTTTGGTCCCGACACGGTGGATGCCACCGGCGAGCGCACGCTGACCTACAGTGATCGCTCGTTCGCAATTTCCATTGACCATGCCCCAGCGAGCGGCTTAACGCTGAGGATTCGTCGCGTCAGCGAAGGCGACGCAAGTAGAGGGAAGACTTAATGATGGCTACCGGCCACTTGTTCGTTGCTCCTGCGGCAGGATTCGGCCAGAAGCAGCCGGTCGTGTCACCGGCACAATCTGGCCAGAAGCAGACCTATCTGAGATGACCAACAGGTGCGAACCGAATCTCAATACGAACTCTTTGAGCCTCTACCGAATGGTTCGGTGTGCTCGTCAGAAAGGAGCGGCTTTGAAAATGGACGCTACTTATCTCATCACGTGCAGTGAAGGCGAGCCACTTGAGAGGCTGTTCCAGGACGAGGCAGACGGTCATTTGTCATTTGGGCTGGCTGGCCAAAGTGTCGAGATGGCCTCCTCAAGTCATTTGCTCAGCGGAGAAGTCCGCTTCCGCGGCTATGTGATGGAGGGTTTCGTGGCTTACGTCGCATCCGCCCGCAAATGCTCCAGCGGGCTGCTCCTGTCTATTCGCAGTACAACTGGCGCACGGGAATTGGATTTGGACTGGTTAATCAACCGACAAGTCGAAGCCTGTGGCTGCGTCGCAGCGAGGAAGGCCTAGGCTGGGTCAGAATTCGGTCACCACCGGACCTTCAGCAATGAAAATCGCGCCGCGCTACCTACACAAGAGTCTTTTATTTGCGGAGTCGAGTGCCGAGAAGGGCGCGCTCCTCATTTCGTTAGAAGGTGCACCAGGCTTGGTCTCGGTTGACAGTGTCGAACCTCACCACAAGGGGGGTCATCGAGCCTTGCTTGAGGTCGACAAAGTCTTGCTCGATGACTTCATCACCCACATGGATGCACAGGGGTGGATGGACGGGCTCTGACGTTTTCGCGAATGGCAGCTCTCGGAGGATTTGGCCGGCTGCTAAGGGCCCGAAGCAGTCCTCCGCCTCTCGCTCATTTCGTATTCACCCGTCAAACCCCAACCTCACCGTGTTAAGGCCATCGGGCGCTTCCCGCAGCGAAATCAAGGAGGAGCCGAAGGCGGGGGACATTCGCGGAGGGAAGTGCCCGGTGGCCTTGGCACACGCACCGGATCTGCGCTCCCGTTCCCCGCGTTCGACCCATCCACCCACACACCCATGAGCCCCCGCATCGTCATCGACACCAACATCGTCCTCGACCTCTTCGTCTTCGACGACGCGGCCGCGAAGCCGCTGCGCGCGGCGCTGGAGGCTGGCGAGGTCGAGTGGGTCGCCACGGCCGCGATGCGGGTCGAGTTGGCGCGTGTGCTGGGCTACCCGCAGATCGCGCCGCGCCTGGCTTTCTATCGCCTCGCGGATGCCGACGTGCTGGCGCAGTTCGATCGCCATGCCCGCCTCGTCGAGCCCGCGCCCAAGGCCCCCGTGACCTGCGCCGACCCCGACGACCAGGGCTTCATCGACCTGGCGGTGGCGCACCGCGTGCCGCTGCTGAGCAAGGACCGGGCGGTGCTGACGATGAAGCGGCGGCTGGAGCGTCTCGGCGTCGCGGTCGCCTCCCGCTTCGCGCCCGCGGCCCAGCCCGCCTGAAGGACACACCCATGCGACGTCTTGCCACCCTCGCCGACCGCGACGCCGTCTTCGCGATCTACAGCCACCCCGAGGTCACGCCCTACCTCACCTACGAGCCGATGACCTTCGAAGCCTTCGGCCCGATCTACGACGAGTTGCTGGCCAGCGGCAACTTCCATGTGTGGACCGTGGATGGCGAGGTGGCCGGCTTCTACCGCAGCACGCGCTACCCGGGCCGCGTCAGCCACGTCGTGCTGCTCGGCACCGTGGCCATCGATCCGCGTCGGCACGGCCAGGGCATCGCGGGCGCCATGCTGCAGGACGCCATCGCCCGCCTGCGGGCCGAGGGCGTGCGCCGCGTCGAGCTGTATGCCGAGGCCGATAACCCGCGCGCCCTTCGCTTCTACGCCAAGCTGGGTTTCGTGCACGAGGGCACCTTGCGCCAGTTCTACAAGCGCGCGGATCAGGCGCACTACGTGGACGAGTGGGTGATGGGCCTGCTGCTGACCGACGACACGCCCGGCGTTCAGCCGTAGTCCACCACGTCCCGGTACACCGCCTCCTCGCGCATCGCCCAGTACGCGGCGTGTAGCCGCTCGGTGACGGGCCCGGGGAACTGCGGCAGCGGCACGCCGTCCAGCCTGGCGATCGGCAAAATGCCGCCGCCGGTAGAGGTGAGGAACACCTCGTCGGCCGCACGCACGTCCGCCACGGGCAGCGGCGCGACGCGGACCGGGATGCCCAGGCGTTCGCACAGTTCCAGCGCGGTGCGGCGCGACACGCCTTCGAGCACGCCGCGATCCGCCGTGCGCACCTCGCCGTCCTTGACGATGAAGACGTTGAAACCCGGTCCCTCTGCCAGGTTGCCTTGCGCATCGACCACGCAGCTGGTGTCGCGGCCGCGGTCGTAGGCGTCGAAGAGCGACTGCACCAGGTCCATCCAGTGGTAGTTCTTCACCGTGGGGTCGACCGACTCGGGCGCGATGCGCACGCGCTCGCTGATGTGCAGGTCGATGCCGGCGCGCTGCTTCTCGGGCGGCGCGATCCACACGTAGGGCAGGGCATAGGCGTAGAAGCGGTTGGTGGCCAGACGCGGGTCGCGCGCGCCGTGCTTCGTGACCGGCGGCACGCCGCGCGTGCACACCATCGCCACGTAGCAGTCCTTCAGGCCCGAGCCTCGCACGCAGGCGTGCAGGATCTCGCGCAACTCGGCGCGGGTGTAGGGGATCGACAGGCGCACCTTCTCCAGGCTGGAAAAGAAGCGGTCCATGTGCGTGTCGAGCCGGAAGAACGCGCCCTGCCAGGTGCTGGCCACGTCGTAGGTGGCATCGGAGCGGGTGAAGCCCCAGTCGAACAGCGAGATCTTCGCTTCGGACAGGGGCACGAAGGCGCCGTCGGCGAAGGCGCAGCCGCCTTCGAACTGGCCGGCGGCGGGCGTGGGAGGAAGGGCCATGGCGATCATCTCCGTACAGAACGATGGCCGTGATCATGCCTTTTAATTGATCGATGTTCAATAAATATTGAACGGTGATCAGGAGTGCCTAGAATCGTGCATGGCCTCCTCGCGTCCCGCCGCCCGCCGCTCCGTGCCCGTCCGACCCGGCCCGGGCCGCCCGCGCAAGGGCGAGGCGCGCACCGCGGTCGACGTCGCGCTGGGCCGCGAGCGCATCCTGCAGGCGGCACTGGCCCTCATCGACGAGCAGGGGCTGGCGGCCTTCAACATCCGCGCGCTGGCCGCAACGTTGCAGGTGGCGCCCGCCGCGTTGTACTGGCATGTGCCCAACCGCGACGCGCTGGTGTCTGGCGTCATCGCGCTGGCGCTCGAGGGCGTCGCCGCCGCGGTGCCGTCGGAGGGGCCGCTCGGCTGGCAGGCGCGCCTGCGCGCGCTGCTGGTGGCCTTTCGGGCCGCGCTGCGCGCCCACCCGCACCTGGCGCCGGTGGTCGCGAGCGAGCTGGCCTACAACGCGGCCTTCGACGCGCCCCTGCTCGAGCACATCGTCGTCGCGCTCGAGCAGGCGCGCTTCGAGGGCGATGCACTGGTCGATGCCTTCAACGTCGTGGTCGCCGCGCTGTGCGGCTTCGCCACGCTGGAGCTGTCGACCGCGCCCGCCGCTGGGGGCGAGGCCTGGGCCGACGCCTGCCGTGCGCAGATCGATGCGGTGGACGCACAGCGCCACCCGCACCTGGCCGGCCGGCTCGACGCGCTGCGCAACCGCGCCTTCCTGCTGCGCTGGACCGACGGCCGGACCCAGCCGCTCGACGGCGGCTTCGAGGCCTGGATCGACGTGCTGCTGCGCGGGCTGGAGGCGCGCAGCCGCGCCCTGCGCCGGGTGGCCTAGGGTCCTAGCGCTTCCGGCCACTTCGCCTGGCCTAAGGCGGTGGCTAGGATGCGCCGCGGAGGTTGTCGCATGCCCGCACGCTGCTTTCGTGGATTCGCCGTCCTGGCCCTGGCCGCCGCACTCGCCGCCTGCGGCAAGCCGGTCCCGCCCGACAAGGCCGCGTATGTCGGCGAGTGGAAGCAGCCGACCATGTACCTGCTCATCACCCAGGACGGCTCGGTGCGCTACCAGCGCATCAAGGGCGGCGTGACGACCTCGGTCAACGGGCCGTTGCAGGGCTTTGCAGGCGACAACTTCGACGTCGGCCTCGGGCCCATGAAGAGCACCTTCGTCGTCACGCGTCCACCCCGCGAGGCAAACGGGCGCTGGACCATGGTGGTCGACGGCGTGGAGCTGACGCGCACCTCCGATCTGCAGCCCACGGTGCGCTGACGCGCCGTCGTGTCGGAGCCAGAATCGGACACAAGATCAGTCGAGCAAAAACTGGCCTTTGCGACCGCGGGGCGCGCGCAAACAGCTCCTGAAAAAGGAGCAAATCGGACAATTCAGGACATCAAGGCGCAAGATGCCACTGGGCCAGCAGCCGCGCCACCGCGCGCACGCGCTGCGTATCGCGCCCCCAGCGGCGGCTCTTGGGCAGGTGGCGCAGCCAGCGCATGCGCTGCGCCGCGTGCGCGATGCGTTCGCGCACCGATGCGTCGGCGCCGGCCAGCACCGCATGCCAGTGCTCGGCGCCGGCGCGCGGTGCCGAGGCATGCAGCAGCAGCGCCGTCGAATGCAGGTAGCTCAGCCAGTCGCGCGTCTGGCATTCGGCCAGCGTCAGGGTGGCGCCCGGGTCGTCCTCGAAGTCGATAAAGCCGATCACGCCATCGGGGCAGTGCATCAGGTTGCGCGAGAAGGCCTGGCTCAGGTAGGCGCCGCGCGCATGCACGGCGGCGATGGCGTCCAGCCCTTCGCGCCAGACGGCCAGCAGCGCGGCCGGGCCGCTCGCCGCGGCGTGGTCGAGCCGCTCGTTCAGCACCACGGCGGCGCGCCCGCCCTGGCCCATGTCGGAGATCAGCAATCCGTCGCCCTGCTGTGCCAGCACGCGCGGCACGCGCACGCCGGCCTCGGCCAGTGCGCGAAGACGCTGCGCCTCGGTGGCGATGGCGGCCTCGCCGCCCAGGTTGGGCACGGGCGTCAGCACGTCGAGCCGGAAGGCGCGCGACAGCAGGGCCAGCAGCCGGTAGCGGAACAGGCTGTGCCGCGGCCCGGCGCGCTTGATCCACACGCGTTCGCCACCCAGCCGGTGGCTGGCCACGCCGCGCGTCTGCTGCGGCAGCGCGCTGCGCAGGAAGGCGGCGTAGTCGCCCGGTGCAGGCGCTGCAGGGAGGTCGCCGCCAGCGGTGAGCGGGCTGGGCGCGGAGGCGGCGCTGCGGCGGGCCTGCATGCGCGCCGACCGGTTCTTCAGCGGATTCATGGTGCGCGTGCGGCGCCTTCGGTCGGCAGGCAGAAAAAAGGTTCGTCGGTCGGCGTCATGCCACGGCGGTGGGCTGGAAACTGTCGGCGCTGGCGATCGGCCAGTACATGCGGAACACATTGTGCTGCGCGTCCAGCGGCCCCAGCAATGCACCGGGCTGCACCTGCATGATGAGGTTGGACAGCTGCCGCACCTCGGTGTCGGAGATGCGCCGCACGATGTGGTGGGCGGTGATCTGCTGCGGGTGGTCCAGGCCGGCGGCCTGCACCAGTTCGGCCAGTGCGTGCAGCGTGCTGCGGTGCAGGTTGTGCACGCGGTCGGCCTTGTTCGGCACCACCAGCGCCTGCTGGCGCTTCGGGTCCTGCGTGGTGACGCCGGTGGGGCAGTGGCCGGTGTGGCAGGTCTGGGCCTGGATGCAGCCCAGCGCCATCATGAAGCCGCGCGCCGCGTTGCACCAGTCAGCGCCCAGCGCCATCATGCGCGCGACGTCGAAGGCGGTGATCACCTTGCCCGCGCAGCCGAGCTTGATGCGCCCGCGCAGGCCGGTGCCAATGAGCGTGTTGTGCACCAGCAGCAGCCCGTCCTGCAGCGGCGCACCCACGTGGTCGGAGAACTCCACCGGCGCCGCGCCGGTGCCGCCCTCGGCGCCGTCGACCACGATGAAGTCCGGCGTGATGCCGGTCGCCAGCATCGCCTTGACGATGGCGAACCACTCCCACGGGTGCCCGATGCACAGCTTGAAGCCGGTGGGCTTGCCGCCCGAGAGCTCGCGCAGCCTGGCCACGAACTGCATCATCTCGACCGGCGTCGAGAACGCGCTGTGCGACGAGGGCGAGATGCAGTCCACGCC
>JAFEEH010000268.1 GCA_018241185.1 Pseudomonadota bacterium
TGGGCGACGACATGCACGGCTCGAGCAACCAGGAGCCCGACCTGGTTGAGACCACCCCCTGGGGCGTGAAGGAGCGCCTCACGCTCGAGAAGACGGCCATCGGCTTCTACCTCTCGGGCCACCTGTTCGACGAGGTGGCGCGCGAGGTGCGCCAGTTCGCGCGCCGGCAGATCGACGAACTGCTCGACAGCCGCGAGCCGCAGGTCATTGCCGGCATCGTGAGCGGCCTGCGCGTCATCAACGGCAACCGCGGGCGCCTCGCCATCTTCGTGCTCGACGACAAGACCGACACCATCGAAGCCGTGGCCGACGAGGCCGTGTTCGATGCCGCGCGCAACCAGCTCAAGGAAGACGAGCTGGTGATCGTCAGCGGCCGGCTGCAGCCGGGCCGTGGCGGCTTCGAGGCGCGCTTCAACGTGCAGCAGGTGTGGGACCTCGCCACGGCGCGCTGCCGCTTCGGCAAGTTCCTGCGCGTGGCCGTCAACGGCAAGCTGCCCGACATCGCGCGCATCGTGCGCGACTTTCCGCCACGCAAGGAAAGCACCGAGCACGGCGAGGTGCAGCAGGGCCTGGGTGTGCGCCTGGCCATGGCGCGTTCGGGCGCCCAGGTCGAGCTGCAACTGGGCGAGGCGGCGCGCTTCTTTCCGGTCGACGCAGCCCTGGCCAGCTGGATGGCGCAGGCCGAGGCGGGCAAGGCCGCGATCGTGTACGAGTAGACCGATCAGCTGGTTGTCGAAGTAATAAAAAGTAGTTACATTTCCGGGTCACCGCGCATCGGCGCGGCGCTGCGAGATGGAGAACTACACACATGCAGTGCTTCGAGAACTCAGGGGCTTTCGCGTCCCTCGATCGCGATGCGTTCAAGTTTCAGCACAAGCTGCTCGGGCACCCTGCCTTGAGCCTGGAGAACCTGGCGCAGGTCCTGCCGGCCCTGCCCAAGGAGCGCGTCATGTACTCGATGCGCAAGCTCCAGAACGGTGACGACTTTGAAAGCACCTTCGCCAAGCGGCCGGCGGAGCAGGGCATCGAGGCCACCATCGAGCAGATCCGCACCAGCGATTCGTACATCATGGTCAGCGGGCCGGAGGTCCATCCTTCCTTCGCGCCACTGCACCGCGAACTCATGGCCGACGTCGAGTCGGTGATGCGCGCGCAGGGTGTCGGGGACCATGCGGTCGACCCGCAGCTGTACCTCTTCATCGCCTCGCCGGGCAGCGTGACGCCCTTCCACATCGACCGCTACTCCACCTTCCTGATGCAGTTCCGCGGCAGCAAGACCGTGACGGTCTTTCCGCAGTGGGACGAGCGCGTGGTCAGCCGGCCGCACACCGAGGCCTACATGGCCTACGCCAACACGCGCCTGCCCTGGTCGGAGGATCGCAATGCCTTCGGCACGCCCTACGAATTCAGCCCGGGCGAGGCGTTGCACATTCCTTTCGCGGCCGGGCACCACGTGCGCAACGGCACCGGCGACGTCTCCATCTCGATGTCGATCATCTTCAACACCGACGAGTCGGTGCGCTGGCGCCATGCGCTGGCGTTCAACCACCGGGCGCGCAAGGTGCTGGGCCGCGTGGGCATGCAGCCGGCGCCGGTGGCTGTGCATCCGTGGCGCGACTCGATCAAGAGCGGCGCCTTCAGCCTGGCCAGCCGCCTCAAGCGCACCGCCGCCTAGCCTTTTCGGCGTGGCGGGCGCGGCCACAATGGCCGCATGACTTCCCTGCGCACCCTCCATCCCATCGTCGAGCCCTACGCCACCGGCACGCTGGACGTGGGCGACGGCCACGTCCTGTACTACGAGCGCTGCGGCACGCCCGGCGGCACGCCGGCGGTGTTCCTGCACGGCGGGCCGGGCGGCGGCATTTCGCCTGCGCAGCGCGGCCTGTTCGATCCCGCGCGCTACGACGTGCTGCTGTTCGATCAGCGCGGCTGCGGCCGCTCCACCCCGCATGCGGGCCTGGAGGCCAACACGACCTGGCACCTGGTGGCCGACATCGAGCGGCTGCGGGTACTGGCCGGCGTCGAGCGCTGGCTGGTGTTCGGCGGCTCCTGGGGCTCGACGCTGGCGCTGGCCTATGCGCAGGCGCACCCCGAGCGCGTGAGCGCGCTGGTGCTGCGCGGCGTCTACACCGTGACGCGCGCCGAACTGCAGTGGTACTACCAGTTCGGCGTGTCGGAGATGTTCCCGGACAAGTGGGCCGGCTTCCAGGCGCCCATCCCGCCGGAGGAACGGCACGACATGATCGCGGCGTACCGCCGCCGCCTGACGGGCGATGACGAGGCGGCGCGCCTGCAGTGCGCCCAGGCCTGGACGATCTGGGAGGGCGAGACCATCACGCTGCTGCCGGACGCGGCCTTCTCCGAACCGTTTCGCGACCCGCATTTCGCGCTGGCCTTCGCGCGCATCGAGAACCACTTCTTCACGCATGGCGCATGGCTGGAAGAAGGCCAGTTGCTGCGCGACGCGCGCCGGCTGCGCGGGATCCCTGGCGCGATCGTGCATGGCCGCTACGACATGCCGTGCCCGCTGCGCTACGCCTGGGAGTTACACCAGGCCTGGCCCGAGGCCGAGTTCCACCTCATCGAAGGCGCCGGCCACGCATATTCCGAGCCGGGCATCCTGGATGCGCTGATTCGCAGCACCGACCGTTTCGCCGCGCCGGGCTGAACGATCGCGCTGGAGATCGTCACGTTTGTGACGAATTCGGCTGCAACGCCCGGCTGGCGGGCGCTGCAGCCCGATTGCACTTTCGATTCTTGAGACGCCGCACGGCTTGCCGCCGTGTCAGGACTTGGGCCGCAGCGAAATCTCGGGGAAGGGCGATGGCACGCGGCCGTCGGTGTCACGCGGCATCACCTCCGTGCGCTGGATGGCGCGGATGGCCGCGTCGTCCCAGGCCGGATTGCCGCTGGACTTGACGATGCGCGGCGTGCCGACGATGGTGCCGTCGGGCGAGGTCTCGATCTTCACGATGACCTCCGGATTGCCCGGCACCGAGGTCGGGTCGAACACCACGTTGCGCTTGATGAGCGCCGCCACGCGGCCGAAGTAGCCGGCGGAGACGCCGCCGCTGCCGTTGCCGCGGCCCGAGCGCGGCCCGCTGTTCTGGTCGGCGGTGCCGCTGGCGGAGCCGGCGGCCTGGCCCATCATGCGGGCGATGTTGGCCTGGCGCTCCTTCTCGGCCGCCGCCGCGGCGGCCTTCTGCTGGGCCGCCTTCTGTTGCGCGGCCTTTTCCTGGGCAGCCTTGTCCTGTGCCGCCTTCTCGGCCGCCTCGCGCTTGCGCTGCTCGGCCAGCTTCTGTTGCTGTTCCTGCTTGCGCTGGGCCTCGAGCTGTTCCTTGCGCTCCTGCTCGCGCTCGCGCGCCTCGCGTTCCTTCTTCTCCTGCGCCGCCTTCTCGGCCTGCTGGCGCTTGAGTTCCTGCTGGCGCTGCTGCTCCTGCTCGCGTTCGCGCTGTTGCTGCTGCTCGCGCAGGCGGCGTTCGCGTTCCAGGGCGATGTCCGGGTCCTTGGGCGGCGGTGGCGCGGGCGGTGGTTTCACCGCTTCGGGCGGCGGCGGGGGTGGGGGTGGAGGGGGCGGCGGCGCGGGCTGGGGCGCGGGCGCCGGGGGCGGCGGCGGTGCCACGGCCGTGCGCTGCGCGGCCTGCTGCGTCGTGGACGACCAGATCTCCGCCTCGATCGCATCGTCGTCGCCCTCGCGCTTCCAGCGCACGCCCCAGGTCAGGGCGGCGATGAGCAGCGCGTGCGCGATCAGCGCCAGCACCAGGGCACGCATCGTGCCGCGCTGGGGCGGCGGGGCGAATTCGGGGCGGTCGGCGACGAGCGACATGCGTGCGTGCGGCTCCCGGGCTCAGCGGCGCCCGCCGGTGGTCTGCACCGACAGGCCGACGCGCTCGATGCCGGCGCGCTTGAGCTGGTTCATGGTGGCGACGACGGTCTCGTACTTGACGGACTTGTCGGCGCTGATGACGACCGGGCGCTGGTCGTCGCCGTTCTGCGCGGCCTTCACCGCCTGACCGATCTGGTTCATCGGGATCTGCAGGCCTGCGGAGCCCGTGGTGGGATCCTTCTTGAACTCGATCACGTCGTCGTTCTTGACCACGATCTCCAGCGGCTTGTCGGGCTGCTTGTTGGCGCGGTCGACGCTGGGCAGGTTGATCACGCTGGGCGTAATGAGCGGCGCCGTGACCATGAAGATGATCAGCAGCACCAGCATCACGTCGATGAACGGGACCATGTTGATCTCGTTGATCGTGCGGCGGCCGCGGCCACGGGAGGAGACGGCGGGCATGGATGGAATCTCCCGGGGTCAGTGGCCCGAGGCCGCGCTGCTCTGCGTGGCGTGGGCGCTGGCAGCCGACAGGTTGCGCTGCAGGATGTTGGAGAACTCCTCGATGAAGGTCTCCAGGGCGATGGCGATCTTGTCGATCTCGCGCGCGAAGCGGTTGTAGCCCACCACGGCCGGAATGGCGGCGAACAGGCCGATGGCGGTGGCGACCAGCGCCTCGGCGATGCCGGGTGCAACCGTGGACAGCGTGACCTGTGCGAGCGCCGCGAGGCCGGTGAAGGCATGCATGATCCCCCACACCGTGCCGAAGAGGCCGACATAGGGCGACACGGAGCCGACGGTGGCCAGGAAGGACAGGTTCGATTCGGCGGCGTCCATCTCGCGCTGGAAGCTCGCCCGCATGGCGCGGCGGGCACCGTCGAGCAGCGTGGCGGCGTCGCTGATGTGGCGCTCGCGCAGCTTCTGGTACTCGCGCATGCCCGAGGCGAAGATGCGTTCCATCGGGCCAGCGAACTTGGCGTTCTGTGCCGCCGAGGCGAAGAGTTCGTTGAGGCTGGTGCCGGACCAGAACTCGCGTTCGAAGTCCTCGTTCAGCGCGCGCATGCGCTTGAGCGCGAAGAATTTGCGGATGATCGCGGCCCAACTGGCCACCGAGATCACGACCAGCAGCAGCACGACGAGCTGCACCGCGAGGCTGGCATGCAGGAGGAGGGTGGTGATCGACAGGTCTTGATTCATGGCATGAAAGGGTCGGACGCGAAGCGGGCCGGCACGTTGGCGTTCAGGACAGCAGGCTCACGCGGGCCGGGCGCTGCGCATCCCTGGGAGACATGGAGCCGAGAAAACGTTCGAGGGTTCCCACCAGTTCGGTGGGCATGCGCGCGGGCCGCATGCGGCCGGCATCCACCCATCCGATGCGGATGGACCCCTCGCAAAGGACAGTATTGTGCTCTGTTTTTGATAGCACCCGCTGCCCGATGATCAATGACGCCGGGCCGATCTGCTGCAGCGCGGCCGTGACCAGCAGCTCGTCGTCGAGGCGGGCCGGGCGGTGGTACTTGAGCTGGGTTTCGCTGACGACGAACATGCCGCCGCTGCGCTCGCGCAGCGCGCGCTGCTCGATGCCCATCGCGCGCAGCCACTCGGTGCGGGCGCGCTCCATGAACTTCAGGTAATTCGCGTAGAAGACGATGCCCCCGGCGTCGGTGTCTTCCCAGTACACGCGCAGCGGCAGCGCGAAGCTGTCGGCGCTCATTGGACTACCCTCCGTGCTGCGCACTGCGGGTGCGAGCGCCTCCGGAGCGGCCGAGCGGCGCTCATGCCGTCAACGCCTTCAGCCGCGCCGCGGCCTCTTGCAGATGGGCCATCGAGCTGGCGGTGGAGAAGCGCACGAAGCGCCGCGTCTCGGCCGTGCCGAAATCGCGCCCCGGTGTGATCGCCACGTGGGCGCGCTTCATGAGTTCGAAGGCGAAGTCCCAGCTCGTGTCCGCGCCTTCGATGCCAAGCCGCTCGGCCAGCGCGCTGCAGTCGGCCCAGGCGTAGAAGGCGCCGTCGGGCATGACCGGCACGTCCAGCCCGGCCGCCTGCAACTGCGGGATGAACCAGTCGCGCCGCGCCTTGAACTCGGCGCGGCGGCGCTCGTATTCGGCAATGCTGTCGGGTTCGAAGCAGGCAAGGGCAGCGTACTGCGAGACGGTGCTCGGGCAGATGAACAGGTTCTGCGCCAGCCGCTCGACCACCGGCACCAGCGCCTCGGGCACCACCAGCCAGCCCAGGCGCCAGCCGGTCATGTTGAAGTACTTGCTGAAGCTGTTGATGCTGATGACCTGGTCGTCGATGGCCAGGGCGCTTTGGCCATACGCGTCGTCGTAGGAAAGACCCAGATAGATCTCATCGATCAGCGTGATGCCACCGTGGCGGCAGACGACCTCGTGGATGCGGCGCAGTTCGTCCGGAGCGATCGAGGTGCCGGTCGGGTTCGAGGGCGACGCGAGCAGCACGCCGCGCGTCTTGTCGGTCCAGGCCGCCTCGACCTTGTCGGCGCTGAGCTGGTAGCGCTCGGCGGCCGTGGTCGGCACCAGCACGGCCGTCCCTTCCGCTGCGCTCACGAAATGGCGGTTGCAGGGGTAGCTCGGGTCCGGCATGAGGATCTCATCGCCGGCTTCGATGAGCGCCAGGCACGCCAGCTGCAGCGCAGCCGACGCACCTGCCGTGACCACGATCCGGCGCGCAGGCACCGAGAGGCCGAAGCGCTGGGCGTACCAGGCACTGATGCGCTCGCGCAGGGCCTCCAGGCCGGTCGCCTGCGTGTACTGGGTGGCGCCGGCGCGCACGGCGCGGGCCGCGGCTTCCTGCACCAGCGGCGGCGCGGTGAAGTCGGGCTCGCCGATGTTCAGGAAGATCATCGGCCGCTCGGTGTGGGCCACCTCGCGCGCCAGCACGCCGGCGGCCTTGGCGACCTCCATCACGTAGAAGGGTTCGATGCGCTGGGCGCGGGACGCGATCCGCATGGTGCGTCCGCCTCTCAGCCGCGCAGCTTGCCGGCTGCGCGGTCGGCGTCCACCTCGGGCGCGCGCAGCTTGGGGGCCAGGCCGTTGAGCACGCCGTTCACGTACTTGTGGCCGTCGGTGCCGCCGAACTCCTTGGCCAGCTCCACGCACTCGTTGATGACCACGCGCCACGGCACGTCGGCGCAGTGGCGAAATTCGTAGACGCCGATCCACATCACGGCATGCTCGATCGGCGAGATCTCCTCGAGCTTGCGATCGAGCAGCGGCGCGATCAGGCCGTCGAGTTCGGCCGACTCGCGGATCGAGCCGTGCAGCAGCGCGTCGTAGTGGGCCGAGTCGGCCTTGTGGAAGCCCGACAGGTCGCGCGTGAAGGCGTCGATGGACTCGGGCTCGTTGCGACCGACGAGGTGCTGGTACAGCGCCTGCACGGCGAACTCGCGCGCCCGCGTGCGGGCGGAGCGGGACGAGGCCTTGCGCGGTGCGCCGGCGCGTGGGGGCGTGGCCTCGCTCATGCCGCAGCCGCCAGGCTCTTCACGAGCAGGGCCATCTCGACGGCGACCTGTGCGGCGTCGCGGCCCTTGTCGGTCTGGCGGGCCACGGCCTGCTCGAGGTTCTCGGTCGTCAGGACGGCGTTGGCGATCGGGATGTGGTGGTCGAGCCCGATGCGGGTCACGCCCGCGCCGGATTCGTTGGCCACCAGCTCGAAGTGGTAGGTCTCGCCGCGGATGATGCAGCCCAATGCCACCAGCGCGTCGTAGCCGCCGCGCCGGGCCATCGCCTGCAGCGCCAGCGGCACTTCGAGCGCACCGGGCACCAGCCGGTGGTCGATGCGCTCGGCCTTCACACCGAGCTTGCCGAGCTCGGCCAGGCAGGCCGCGGCCAGTGCATTTGTGATGTCTTCATTGAAACGGGCCTGCACGATGCCGATGCGCAGGCTGCTGCCGTCGAGCGGGCCGGCCGCTCCCTTATTGGCGTTGAGCATTTTCTGGAGTTCTATTCTTTGGTGATGTAGCCGGCGATCTCGAGGCCGTAGCCCGCCGCCATGCTGGGCATGCGCCGCGGCGTGCCCATGAGTTGCATCTTTTGCACGCCGCACTCGCGCAGCACCTGCGCGCCCACGCCGTAGCTGCGCAGGTCCATGCGGCCGCGCTCGGGGGCCTGCGCCGGCCGGGCCGTGCCCTCGAACTGGGCCAGCAGTTCGGCGGCGCTTTCACCGCAGTTGAGCAGCACGGCCACGCCCTTGCCCTCGGCCGCGATGTGGGCCAGGCTGGCGTCGAGGCTCCAGGAGTGCATGGGGCGCTCGAGTTCGAGCGCGTCGAGCACCGACAGGGGCTCGTGCACGCGCACGGGGATCACCTCGTCGGCGCCCCATTGGCCGCGCACCAGGGCGAGGTGCACGCCGTGGCTGGGCTTGTCCTTGAAGGCGTGCAGCGTGAACCAGCCGTGCGTGGTGCGGATCTCGCGGCTGCCGACACGTTCCACGAGCGTCTCGGTGCGGCTGCGGTATTCGATGAGGGCGGCGATGGTGCCGATCTTCAAGCCGTGCTCCGCCGCGAACAGCTGCAGGTCGGGCAGGCGGGCCATGGTCCCGTCCTCGTTCATCACTTCGCAGATGACCGACGCGGGCGAGCAGCCGGCCATGGCGGCGAGGTCGCAGCCGGCTTCGGTGTGGCCGGCGCGCATGAGCACGCCGCCGTCGACCGCCTGCAGCGGGAAGATGTGGCCCGGTTGCACCAGGTCGGCCGCCACGGCGTTCGGCGCGACCGCGGCCTGCACGGTGCGGGCCCGGTCCGCCGCCGAGATGCCCGTCGTTACGCCTTCGGCGGCCTCGATGGACACGGTGAAGGCGGTGGAGTGCTTGGCACCGTTGCGCGCCACCATGGGCGGCAGGTTCAGGCGCTCGCACATCTCGCGCGAGAGCGTAAGGCAGATCAGGCCGCGGGCGTGGCGGGCCATGAAGTTGATCGCTTGCGGCGTCACGTGGTCGGCCGCCAGGACGATGTCGCCCTCGTTCTCGCGGTCTTCCTCGTCGACGAGGATGACCATGCGGCCGGCGCGCATGTCGGCCACGATCTCTTCGACAGAAGAGATGGGGGCGGCTTCGACCGGCGCCTTGCGGCCGGCGGCGGGGTTCAGGGGAGTGACGGAGGCGTTCATGGCTGCAGGCCGGTGGTGGGCAGGGCGCCCGCCTGGAGCATGCGCTCCACGTATCGGGCGACGGTGTCGATCTCGAGGTTCACGCGGCTGCCGGTGCGCAATTGCCCCAGGCCGGTGTGTTCCACCGTGTGCGGAATGAGGTTGATGCTGATCTCGGTGCCCTCGGACGCATCCTTGACGCTGTTGACCGTGAGGCTGACCCCGTTGACCGTGATGGAGCCCTTGTAGGCCAGGAAGCGGGCGAGGGCGGGCGGGGCCACCACGCGCAGCTCCCAGCTCTCGCCCTGTGGCGCGAAGTGGCTGATTGTGCCGATGCCGTCGACGTGGCCCGAGACGATGTGGCCGCCGAGCCGGTCGTGGGCGCGCAGCGCCTTCTCGAGGTTGACGGCGGTGCCTGCGTCGGCCAGACCGGCCGTCTTGTCCAGCGATTCCGCGGAGATGTCGATGGTGAACTGGCTGGCAGCGACATCGAAGCTGGTGACCGTCATGCAGGCGCCGTTGAGCGCGATGCTGTCACCGAGCCCCACGTCGTCCAGATAGCCCGGCGGTGCCGAGATGGCCAGGCGCTTGCCGTGGGCGGAGGAGGAGCCGAGGTCGTGGACGGCGGCGATGCGCCCCACGCCGGTGATGATGCCGGTGAACATAACCCGGCATTTTCGCAGAGAAGCGGGACGCCGCCCCGGGCAAACCCTAGAAGGTGTCGCGACCGGTCACCCGGGCGACGATGCGCAGATCGTCGCCCAGGCGGTCCACGGAGCGGAATTCCAGGGGCAGCGCGTCCGAGAGCGAGCTCAGCGGCCCGGCGGCAAATGCGTTGGAGGCGATGCCCAGGCCGTCGCCGAGCAGCTTGGGAGCGAGGTACAGGAGCAGCTCGTCGACCAGGCCTTCGCGCAGCAGCGAGCCGTTGAGTTTGTGGCCGGCTTCGACGTGCAGTTCGTTCACCTCGCGGCGCGCCAGGTCGGCCATCAAAGCCACGAGGTCCACCTTGCCTTGCGCATTCGGCAGGTAGCTGACCGTTGCGCCGCGGGCTTCCAGCGCCGCTGCTTTGGCATCGTTTCGGGCCGCAGCGTAGATCCAGACTGCGCGAGGCGCTATGAAAATGTGAGCATCCGGGGGGGTCTGGAGCTGGCTGTCGACCACCACGAGGTGGGGTTGGCGGGCCGTGTCCGCATGCCGGACGTCCAGGCGGGGGTTGTCGTCCAGCACCGTGCCCACCCCGGTCAGGATCGCGCTGGCTCGGGCGCGCCAGGCATGGCCGTCGGCGCGCGCGGCCTCGCCGGTGATCCACTGGCTGGCGCCATTGGGCAGCGCGGTCTTGCCGTCGAGCGAGGCCGCGGCCTTGAGTCGCACCCAGGGCGTCTTGCGCACCATGCGGCTGAAGAAGCCGATGTTCAGCTCGCGCGACTCGGCTGCGCCCGGGCCGACCTCCACCTCGACCCCCGCTGCTCGCAGCCGTTCGAAGCCCTGGCCGGCGACGAGCGGGTTGGGGTCGGCGATCGAGGCGACCACCTTGCGGACGCCGGCTGCGATCAGCGCGTCGCAACAGGGGCCGGTGCGGCCGTGGTGGGAGCAGGGTTCCAGCGTGACGTAAGCCGTCGCGCCTCCGGTCGCATGGCCGCGCGCCGCTGCGTCGCGCAGCGCCATGATTTCGGCGTGCGGGCCGCCGCGCTGTTGGGTGTGGCCCTGGCCGAGGACCTTGTGATGAGCGTCGACGAGGACGCAGCCGACCCGGGGGTTGGGGTCGGACACAAGGGTTGCACGTTCCGCCAGGTCCAGGGCATGGCGCAGATGTTGGGTGGCGTCGAACAGAGGGGCCGGCATGGTCAAAAGATGATTTAACGGTGATTTGCAATTGCGCGAACTTGCACATTTGTGAATCGACCGTTGGGTCGCTTGGATCACACCGCTTGTCGGAAAGTGTAAGTATTTCGACTTCCGGTGACCTAGCATTCCGCGGCATGACAGGGAGAAGAAAACATCAAGAGGGCTTGACCCTCATCGAGACGCTGGTCGTGATCGCCTTGACGGCGATCCTCCTCGGCCTTGCAGTGCCATCGATGCGTGCATTCATCGAGCGCAACAGGGTGGCCGAGAGTGTCAACCAGATGGTCGGCAGCATCAACTTTGCACGCGCTGAGGCTATCAAGCGCGGCGCGCGCGTCGTCATGTGCCGCAGCGAAAACGCCGAGAGCGTCACGACAGCGCCGAGTTGTGTCGACATGAGCGGCGATTCGGGTTGGGCTTCCGGGTGGATCGTCTTTGTCGAATTCGGGAGCAATGACGAGTACACACCGGGAGCGGGCGACGTGCTGCTGAGGGTGCAGGGTCCATTGCTGAGCAACGGATTCATCATGCAGAACACCAATCGGAAAATTGTCTTTTCTGCCGACGGCCTGGGCCGGTCGGGCAGCATGTTGAGCTTCACCTTTAAGCCGCCCAGTGAAGCCCAGAGTCAGGAGCGCATCGTTTGCGTTTCGATGCAGGGCAGGCCTCGCTTGATCAAGGACACGCTCGCAGAGTCGTGCGAGTAGAGCCATGTCCATTTCAGTCCGTACCCACCAGATAGGCGCTTCACTTCTCGAAGTGCTGATCGCCATCCTCATCATGTCCTTCGGTCTGCTTGCGCTTGCTGGCCTTGCTGCGTCGTCTCAGCAGTATGTAAAGCTGTCGCAATTCCAGACTATTGCTTCGCAACTGGCGACGGAATACGGCGAGCGCATGCGCAGCAATGTCGACGGCTTCACCAGCAATGCGTACGACAAGACCTCGGCCTACCTGGTCGATTCGGTCGGGGTTGCGGGGTGCATCGCGACCGAATGCAGTGCGGCAGAGATGGCAGCCGCAGACAAGGCCGACTGGCTCGCGCGCCTGCGCACAGGTCTGCCCAGCGGCGACGCCTATGTCCTGCGCGACACGGCGAACCCGCTGGCAGCCGACATCTGGATCCTTTGGACCGAGCCCAGCCTCGCGAACGACGGGGTCAGCAGCCTTCAGGCGCAGACCTTCTCTGCAGACGACTGCCCTGCTCCTGCCGTCGCATCGCTTGCAAGCGGACAGCCGATGCCTCGCTGCAGCCATTTTCGGATCAGCCTATGACTCGCTTCAACAGTGCACCGGCTTCGTGGCAACGCGGCCGCACCATCGTCGAACTGATGGTCGCCCTGACCATCGGACTCGTCGTGCTGGGCGCGTTGCTCCTTGTGTACCTCTCGTCCAGCAGCAGTGGTAGGCAGACCCAGACCGTCGAGCGCATGAACGAGGACGGTGCCATTGCACTTCACCTTCTCGCCAGTCAATTGCGGTTGGCCGGCTTCAGCTATCCCCGGCTCAATGTGCCGCCGGTAAGTGCCACGTTCAACGGCCTGCGCAAGCAACTGCCCGATCGCTACCTCGTGGGCGCAGGACTGCGGGGTTGTGATCGTGGTTTCGTCAACGCAGCTGCGTCATTCTCGGAGCTCGAATGCGCAACGAGTGGCACGGCAAGTGCCGCGATTGCAGTTCGCTTCGAAGGGGATGCGAACAACACCGTTCCCAACAAAGCTGGCGTCGCGACCGACTGTGTCGGCCAGAAAGCGCCGGACGCGCCGGCTGCGACGGGCGGGGGAGTGAGCTATCTGCTGGTCGAGTCCAGATTCTGGACTCGCACGAGCAGCGGCATTGGTGTGCCCGAATTGGCCTGCGGCGGCAACGGCGGCAACACCAGTGCCACCGCCAACACGTTCAGCCCTAAGCCGCTCGTCCAATTGGTTGAGAGCATCGCCTTGCGCTATGGTCTTGCTGACGATGACATTGCGTCGTCCAGCGTCCGCTATGTCGATGCGGCAACGGTTGATGCGCTCGGTGGAAGCGTCGATGCCAACTGGTCGAGGGTCGTCAGCGTTCAGGTGTGCGTCCTTGTCCGCAGCGAAGAACGGGACAACACGGGGAGCGGGGGCTATGTCGGGTGCAACGGACAGACGGCCGTTGCGACAGATGGCTATACGCGACGTGCCTATCGCACAGTCGTCGCTTTGCGCAACCGGGCTGGATTCGCTCAGGGAGTCGCGGGATGAGTCTCGTCAAGACTTGCAAGGGTGCGCGTCCTCGCCAGCGCGGGGTTGTGCTGGTGATGTCCCTGATCCTGCTTGTGATCGTGTCGCTGGTCGGTGCAATGGCGATCCGTTCGGCAATCTCTGGGGAGCAGGTCTCCAAGAGCCTTCGCTCGAATGCCATGGCGTCACAGACGGCGGAGACCGCACTCCGGTACTGCGAGGATCAGGTCTTGCGCGGCACAAGCGCCGTCATCGTCAACCCGCTCCCGGTGTCCGGTGGTGGGGCCGAGCTCTGGAAAACGCGCAGCAACTGGGCTTCCTCTGCCAAGGCGATCCGGGTTCCCGCGGAGGTTGTCAACTCGTCCCAGTCGGCCGCGCGCAAGCTTGGAACGGCTCAGCTGCCCCGATGCATGGTCGAGCAGTACCCCTTGCTGTCTGTGGCGGGCGCCTTGCCCCGGCAGTCGTACCTGGTGACGGCTGTGGGCTACAGCGCAGACTACAGCGAGAACGCGGCAGGAGTTCGGCAATCGGGCTCGGAGGTATGGCTGCAGTCGGTACTTCGAAGATAGCGGCAGTTCTGGGAGAGAAAAATGAGAAGAGCATTCAGCGGCAGCGTTGCCGTGTGGGTTGTCACGGGTCTGTTGACCCCGTCATGGGCAGAGTTGTCGCAAACGCCGATGCTTGCATCGAGTGCAGCGCAGGTACCTCCCAATCTGATGTTCACGTTGGACGACTCGGGTTCGATGGATTTCGAATGCTTGCCCGATGCTTTGTGCGTTGGCGGTCCATCCAATCAGCGTATCGGTACTGTGCCCTGGGGCGTCGACAACACCTGGAAGTACGGAGCGGCCGAATACACGGAAGCATTGTTTCCGCGGCGCATGCGCAGCGCGGCAATCAATCCGCTGTACTACAACCCCGCCGTACGGTATCGACCTTGGTTGCTTGCCGATGGGACTCGGCGCGTCGCCTATCCGGCGTCTGCCGCCGTTGTCAACGTGTTGGATTCGCCGGTACAGACCGTCAACCTGACAACAGACGCGACCCAAACAACTCTCTGGTGCAGCAGTCTCGACTCGTGCACTACAGGCAGTAGGACCTTTTTTCCGGCGGTCTACTACAGTCTGACGACTGGGGTCGGGGCGAACGTCAACGACTTCACTCGAGTCGAGATTCGGCCAGGCAGCACCTATCCAAGATCGTCCGCGCGAACCGACTGCACCAGTTCTTCGAGCACTTGCAGTTACGAGGAGGAGATACAGAACTTCTCCAACTGGTTCACTTATGCGCGCACACGGATGCGCGTGGCGATTGCAGGGACTTCGGAAGCGTTCGCAGTGGTGCCGAGCAGTTTCCGTGTGGGATTCGGAACCATTAACAGCCCGGTCGCCAACATAGACGGCATCAGCACCAAGACGTTGAGGCAGGGCGTGCGCCCATTCACGGGGAGCGACAAGGCCGCGTTCTACGCCACACTCCAGGGCGCGCGGGGGCAGTCCGGCGGCACACCGCTGCGCCGGGCCATGGACGATGTGGGCCAGTATTTCTCGCGTTCGGATGCCCTAGGTCCCTGGGCGGACGTTCCTGGAACCGGGTCTGTCAGCAGCCAGTTGAGCTGCAGGCGCAACTTTCATGTGCTGATGACCGACGGCGTTTGGAACTCGGACGCCGCTCCTACGCTTGCGGCTGACGCGGATGTTGACAGCTCGAACGGCCAGTTGATCACAGGGCCGGGTAGCAAGAGCTATCAATATGCTCCTGCGCCGCCCTACGCCGGACAGGGGGGGCATACGCTCGCCGATGTGGCGATGTACTACTGGAATCGGGATCTGCGCCCGGACCTTACCAACAACGTGTTGCAGAGCCGATCCACGGATGCCTTTTGGCAACACATGGTCAACTACACCATTGCGTTCGGTGTGAATGGGAATCTGAGCAACGACGCCGATCTTCCTGCATTGATCAATGGCTCAAAGACCTGGGGCACGCCTGCCATCGATGCCGAAGCGGCGAATGTCGATGATCTTTGGCATGCGGCCTTGAACAGCCACGGGCAGCAAAAGAACGCGTCTAACGCCGACGAATACGCCAAGGCGCTGCGCGCGATCCTGAGCGACATCGCGGGTCGTGCCGGCAGTGAGGCCGGAGTGGCCGTGGCAACCCGCTCTTCGGTCGCAGGCAACTACAAGTATGTGCCGAGCTACGTGTCCGGCGACTGGTACGGCGAACTGATCGCGTATCCCATCGGTGGGTCCTCCGCGACGCCGGTCTGGACCGCTTCGCAACTATTGCCAGATCCTTCGACAAGGAACATCTGGACGTACAAGGACGCAACATCCAAGGGCATCCAATTCACTGCTGCAACGCTGACCGCACAAGGGATGACTCCTTTGCTCAATGCGCCCGACCCGGCTGCTCTTGTGGACTATCTCCGAGGTGTCAGAGGGTCTGAAGGTGCGGGTATGCGCCAGCGCAAGAGCGTTCTGGGTGACATCGTCAACTCCACGCCAGTGTTGGTGAAGGACTTGGCGGATGGCCAATACGACTTCCTACCGACGTCGATGCCCGGGCAGAGCAGCTACCGGGGTTTCCTCGTCAACAAGGCTCGACGCGTCGGACAGATCTTCGTCGGCGCGAACGACGGCATGCTTCATGCCTTCGATCAATCGACTGGCGTCGAGACATTCGCTTACGTACCGCGTGCCGTGCTCGGGAGTGTGAAGAACCTCGCTTCACTGTCGTATACGCATCAATACTTCGTTGACGGGCCGCTTGTGGAAGCCGATGTGTATGACGCCTCTGCAACCAGGTGGAAGAACCTGGTGGTAGGCACTGGCGGCGCAGGCGCCAAGAATCTCTTTGCCATCAATGTGCCGGTCCCACTTACTGGTGCAGCACCACTGACCGCGAGTGGCGTAGCTCCCGCCTCCGCAGACATCCTCTGGGAGGTCGATGCATCGAAGCCGGGCCTTTCCGAATTGGGCAATGTCTTGCATGCGGCTGAGCTCGGCGTCGCGCGCGACGGTTCATGGGTGGCGGTCAGCGGTAACGGTTATGAAAGCGCGAGTGGCAAAGCGCAGCTTCTCATTCTTGATGCTCTCACGGGTGCCGTCGTCCGCGTGCTCGACACAGGAGTAGGCAGCGCCGCGTCCCCGAACGGGCTGGGCGGAGTGCGTGTCGTGCGAGACAACCAACAGCAGATCGTTGCCGCCTATGCCGGTGATTTGAAGGGCAACTTGTGGAAGTTCGATCTGTCTTCGACGTCGCCGGCCAACTGGGCAGTGGCGTTCGGTGGCAACCCGCTCGTCCGAGCGACAAATGCGGCCGGTGCTGCGGAGCCGATCACGGCGGCACCGGCCTATCTGCTCCATCCGGCAGGGGGCGTGATGGTGCTTTTCGGTAGCGGAAAGCTTATGGACACTGGCGACGCCCAAGACTTGGGTCAAAGAAGCCTCTATGGCGTGTGGGATCGCGTCGCAATCGGCGCAGCATCGGCGAATGCCGCTGATCGGATCACCAGCAATACCACGCTGGTGATCCAGAGTATTTCCTCCGTTCCTTTGGCGGACACGGCGGGAACCTTCTACTCGATCAGCAACAACACCGTTGACTATGGCGATGCAGCGACCGCGCGCAAGCGAGGCTGGGTGGTGCGGCTCACCATTGTCCCGGGGCAGCGGCAAATTTACGAGCCGCAGGCGGAAGCAGGGCGCGTTTTCTTCGACACGATCGCGCCGAGCAGCGCCACAGATCCGTGCAGTGCAGATGACGCCGTCGGCTTCACCTTCGTACTCGATCCGTTTACGGGCGGTCCGGGAGAGGACGGCCCCACGCTGGACACCAACGGAGATGGCAAGTTCACATCTGCCGATCTGGCGAACGCGGCGGTGATGCAACTCTCCGCAAACGGCCGACGGACGATTGTTCGGGAAGCTGGATCACCTGTCGTGCAGTCCGTGGGAGGCGGTGTGCCGGATGCCAACGGCACGTCGAAGCCGGACCCTCGCGTCAAGGTTCCCTCGAATCTGATTGGCCGTCAATGGCAGCAGATCGTCACGCAGCCTGCGTATTGAGAAGAAGGATGATCATGCGCGTCATGCCTGCATTGCGCTCTTCGCGAGGCTTCAGCCTCATCGAACTCATGATCGTCGTGGCGATCACGGCGATCCTGGCGGCCATTGCCTACCCAAGCTATCAAGAGTACGTGCGGAAGTCGCGCCGGGCAGAGGCACGCGCGCAGTTGCTCGAGACAGTCCAATACATGCAGCGGTTCTACTCCCAGAACGACCGTTTCGATCAGGCCATCGGCGCGGACGTGCAGATGACGTTGCCGTCAGGCCTGCAGAGCGTGCCCAAGTCTGGCACACAGACCTACCAAGTCAGCTTCGTTGCCAATACGCTCACACGAACGGCATTCACCTTGCAGGCCGTCCCTACCGGCCCGATGAGCGGGGACAAGTGCGGCACGCTGACGATCAACAACATCGGTCGAAAGGGCGTGGCGCTCGCCAGTTCAGGCATGACGGCGGACGCCTGCTGGCGCTGATGACGTCCTTCAGATGTCCTTCAGCAACTGTCTGAACTCTTCGACATCCTCGAAGCTGCGATAGACAGAGGCAAACCGGACGTATGCCACCTTGTCCAGCTTCTTCAGTTCGCGCATGACCAACTCGCCCAGCTTGTGCGAAGGAATCTCCCGCTGCGCACTGGCGAGGAGTTTCTGTTCGATGCGCAGCAAGGCATCGTCAATCTGCTCGATGCTCACGGGCCGCTTGCGCAGGGCCAGCATCATCGATGCACGTACCTTGCCGGCGTCAAAGTCGGCGCGGCTGCCGTCCTTCTTGACGACGACGGGGTAGTTGACGTCAGGCCGCTCGTAGGTGGTGAAGCGCTTGTCGCAGGCGCTGCACTGGCGGCGGCGGCGCACGAAGTCGCCGTCTTCCGAGACGCGGGTCTCGACGACCTGCGTCTCGGGGTGGCCGCAGAAGGGGCACTTCATACCGCTGCGGCCCCGCTCGTGTTCAACGGTAGACCGGGAAGCGGCTGGTCAAGGCATGCACCTTGGCGCGCACGGCGTCGATGTTGGCCGCATCGCGCGGGTTGTCCAGCACGTCGGCGATGAGGTTCGCGGTGATGCGGGCCTCTTCGTCCTTGAAGCCGCGCGTGGTCATGGCCGGCGTGCCGACACGCACGCCGCTGGTGACCATCGGCTTCTCCGGATCCTTGGGAATCGCGTTCTTGTTGATGGTCATGTGGGCGCTGCCCAGCACGGCCTCGGCTTCCTTGCCGGTGATGCCCTTGGCGCGCAGGTCGACCAGCATCACGTGGCTTTGCGTGCCGCCGCTCACGATGCGCAGGCCACGCTCGGTCAAGGTCCTGGCCACGATCTCGGCGTTCTTGACCACCTGCTGCTGGTAGGTCTTGAACTCGGGCGTCAGTGCTTCCTTGAAGGCCACGGCCTTGGCCGCGATCACATGCATCAGCGGACCACCCTGCAGGCCGGGGAAGATGGCGCTGTTGATGGCCTTCTCGTGCTGCGACTTCATCAGGATGATGCCGCCGCGCGGGCCGCGCAGGCTCTTGTGGGTCGTCGACGTGACGACGTCGGCATGGGGGACGGGGTTGGGGTACACGCCCGCGGCGATGAGGCCGGCGTAGTGTGCCATGTCGACCATGAAGATCGCGCCCACGTCCTTCGCCACCTTGGCGAAGCGCTCGAAATCGATGTGCAGCGAATAGGCGGACGCGCCGGCGATGATGAGCTTGGGATGGTGCTCGTGCGCCTTGCGCTCCATCTCGTCGTAGTCGAGCACCTCGTTGGCGTCCAGGCCGTAGCTCACCACGTTGAACCACTTGCCGCTCATGTTCAGCGGCATGCCGTGGGTCAGGTGGCCGCCTTCGGCCAGGCTCATGCCCATGATGGTGTCGCCGGGCTTGAGGAAAGCCAGCATCACGGCCTCGTTGGCCGACGCGCCGCAGTGGGCCTGCACGTTGGCGGCGTCGGCGCCGAAGAGCTGCTTGACGCGGTCGATGGCCAGCTGCTCGGCGATGTCGACGAATTCGCAGCCGCCGTAGTAGCGCTTGCCGGGGTAGCCCTCGGCGTACTTGTTGGTGAGCTGTGAGCCCTGGGCGGCCATGACGGCCGGCGAGGCGTAGTTCTCGCTGGCGATCAGCTCGATGTGGTGTTCCTGGCGGGCGTTCTCCTGCTGGATGGCGGCCCAGATCTCGGGGTCGGTCTGTTCGACCAGGATGTCGCGGTGGTACATGGCAGTCCTTCGATGAAGATGGTCCTTGCGGGTTCAAACCAGACAAGGGCTGCCCAGGCGAACGGCTGAACGCCTGCGGAGCAGGCGGTGCGCTTCCCAGTGGTCATTCCACGTCAGCGCAGGCGTCCGTCACCGTGGGTGAGGGCGCTGCGCCTATCGCCAGTCGCGCACGCGCTGAGTGTAGCCGACAGCCTGTATCTCACAGGCGAGAAGCCGCTTCAGGAGGCGGACAGCAGGGCCACCTTCTGCTCGGAGGTTTCAGGCTTGGCAGGTGCCACGACGGGCAGCGGCTGCGGCCGGACATTGGGCGGCAGCGTCGGTATCGCGCGGCCACCGGCGACCTGCTGGAGGCGGGCGTGCTCGGCGAGCACCTTGCTGGCATAGCCGCCGTCGTCCTCGAGGTTGGCTGCGCCCACGTAATAGCGCAGGCCGCCTTCGAGCGAGCCCGCGCGGGCGATGCATTCCTGAAGAACCTTCACGCCGACGCGCATGTTCGTGACGGGGTCGAACGCAGTGAGGATCCCACCCGCGCTTTCGTACTTGTCGCCGTGCACGCGGGTCATGACCTGCATCAGGCCCTGTGCGCCGACATGGCTTTGCGCGAAGGGATTGAAGCTCGACTCCACGGCCATGATGGCCAAGATGAGCGTCGGGTCGAGCTTGGTCTTGCCGCCGATCTCGTACGCCTCGGCGACCAGCACGCTCAACGGCTCCACCGCGACTCGGTACTTCTTGCTGAGCCAGTAGGCCACCGCAGCCTGCTGTTTCGGCAGCTCCGCCGGGCTGGCAGCCGTCGTGCGCTCGATCGCGTTCGGCTGCAGGTCGGTCGGCGCCGGCGCGGGCTTGCGCGACTCCAGCCATGCCACGAGCCGCTGCTCGCCGGCGTGCTGGAGGTCGGGACGGGCCATCAACGCGACCACCGCGAACACAAGGGCCAGGCCGATGAGGGCGAAGCCGTTGTGCGTGATCTCGAAAAAGCCATCGGCCACGTCGCCGGCGACGGTCCGCAGACTTCGGGTGCCGGCTTGCAGGGCTTGTTTCATTCTTCGCTCTTCCTTTCGGTGCGGGTTTCGAGCGGAGGCAGGCACCGTGAGGCGGCCCGGCCGGGCATCGACATGTCGCTTGGATTGGTAGGAACCGGCGCGCGCTGTGGAGGTTTGCACACTGTGCCGGTCTCGCCGGGGAGTCCGGCGGCGGTGGGGGCCCGGACAGGACGCAAGCGAAGTCCTGGGGCACCGCGCATTTTAAAAACCGCTTAATACCCGGTCAATACTTAAGTTGGCGATCTTTATGCTATTGGGGCATGTTCAAGGATGGCGATGGGCCGGGCGAATGCCATAAGTAAATCGACTTGCGCGGGCCGGCGTCGAAGCCTAATCTGCCGGTGCCTGTTCATCAGGCGCTTGCCGAGGCCCAGGATCGACGTGGCGTTCCGCCCAACCGATTCGCCAGCCGAGGCCCCCAACGGTGGCAATCTCTTGCCACCTGCGAGGGCGGAACCATTACCTTCCGCCCGAGCAAAGCGATGGCAGCGGACTTGAGCCGGCCATCAAGCCCGGTGGCAAGACTTCACGGTCGAGCCACCGGGCTTTTTCGTTGGGGGAACAGCCACGCACTTCGGGCACACTCACCCTCGATGAAGAACGCTGCTTGGCTGAAAGAGAACAAATGGGTGCGGCGCGGGATCGTCGCCTTGGCGTCGCTCCTGGTGCTGTGGCTGGTGCTCTGGCTGGCCGTGCCGCCGATCGCCAAGAGCCAGCTGCAGAAGATCGCCAGCGAGAAGCTCGGGCGCACCGTCACGGTCGGCAAGGTCGATTTCAAGCCCTGGAGCCTCGAGCTCACCATCGACGACCTGCGCATCGCCTCGGCCCAGGCCGGCGCGCCGCCGCAGCTCGAGGTGCGGCGCCTCTATGCCGATGCCGAACTCCAGTCGGTGCTGCGCCTCGCACCGGTGATCGACGCCGTCAGCATCGAAGGTCCGACCGTCCGGCTCGCCCACCTGGCCGACGGCAAATACGACATCGACGACATCCTGGCGCGCTTCGCGCCCAAGCCTGACGATCCACCGCCGGGCGAGCCGCAGCGCTTCGCCGTCTACAACATCGCCATCACCGGCGGCTCGGTCGATTTCGACGACCAGCCCGTCAAGCGCAAGCACGAATTGCGCGACTTCGAGCTCAAGGTCCCGTTCGTCAGCAACCTGGCCTCCAAGCGCGAGGTCAAGGTCGAGCCCAAGCTGGCCTTCGTGCTCAACGGCTCGCACTTCGACTCGTCCGCCTTCAGCACGCCCTTCGCCGACAACCGCAAGACCGACGCGCAGCTGCGCTTCGCCGACCTGGACCTCGCCCCCTACCTGGGTTACGTCCCGAGCAGCTTGCCGGTGAAAGTGCTGGCCGGCACCCTCGGTGCCGACCTGAAGCTGGACTTCGAGCGCGCCAACGCGGCGGCCCTGAGCATCAGCGGCACCGTCGAGGCCCGCAACATCAAGGTGGCCGACGCGCAGGGCCGCGACCTGCTGGGCTTCGGCTCGCTCAAGATCGGGCTGGCCGACGTCCGCCCGCTGGACCGCAAGGTCCACCTGGGCAGCGTGGCGCTGGCCGACCCGCAACTGGCCGTGGCCCGCGACGCGGCAGGCAAGCTCAACCTGCTGGCCACCAATCCGGCCACCGGTGCTACAGAAAAGGTAGCGCCTCCCGCAGCAGCGGCGAGCGCTCCGGCCCCGAATGCCCCACAACCAGCAGGCTGGGCATTGCAGGTCGACAAGGTGGCGCTCCAGGGCGGCAGCGTGACCTGGCGCGACGAGACCACGCAGCCCGCCGCGGCCGTGCAGATCAAGGACATGCAGGTCGAGGCGAGCGACATCGTCTGGCCCATGGCCAAGCCGGCGCGCTTCGGCGGCTCGCTCAACCTGGCGGGCGCGCCTTTCAAGTTCCAGGGCGAAGGGACCGACAAGGCCGCCCAGGTCCAGACCGAGGTCGAGGCGCTGCCGCTGTCGCTGGCCGCACCCTACCTGGCCAAGAGCCTGGAACCGACGCTCGACGGCAAGCTGGGCGGCCAGGTCGACATCACCTGGGCGGCGCCGAACCTGCAGCTCCATGCCCGCAAGGTCTCGGTCGACAACGTCGCGTTGACGCAGGGCAAGACGGCGCTTGCCAGTGCCGGCCGCTTCGAGATCGCCGATGCCAAGGCCGACCTGACGGCGCACACGCTGGCCATCGGCAGCTTCACCGCGACCAACCCCAAGGTGCGCGTCGAGCGCGACGGCGAAAAGCGCTGGATGTTCGAACGCTGGATGCGCACGCCCGCGGGCGGCGGCGACGCACCCGTGGCCGCCCCCAAGTCGCCGGCCGCCGAAGCCGCGCCCGGCAGCGCCAAGCCCTGGCAGCTCAGCATCGCCACCCTGGCGGTGGACAACGGCGCCGTCAGCTACGCCGACCAGGCCAATGCCAGCACGCCGGTCGAGGTCGAGATCACCGCGCTCAAGCTCAAGGTGAACAAGCTGGCGCCGGACACGGCGACGGTGTCGCCCGTCGAGCTGTCGGGCCGCATCGGCGCGGGCCGCCGGGCCGACCCCGGCCGCTTCGACTTCAAGGGCCAGGTGGTGCTCAAGCCGCTGTCGGCCGAGGGCCGGCTGGAGACCTCGGCCATTCCCTCGCACGCCTTCAAGGCCTACTACGCCGACACGCTCAACGTCGACATCCGCCGCTCGTACACCAACTACCGCGGCACGGTGCGCTTCGCGCAGCTGCCGGCCGGCATCAGCCTCAAGCTGGCCGGGGACACGGCCATCGAGGACTTCCGCGCCAACAGCGCCACGCTCACGCAGAAGGGCAGCTTCGGCGACGGCAACCAGCAGTTGCTGAGCTGGAAGGCGTTGAGCCTGCGCGGCCTCCAGGTCGACCTGTCGCCCGGCGCTCCGCTCAAGGTGGACGTGCGCGAAACCACGCTCACCGACGTGTTCGCGCGGATCATCGTCGAGGAGAGCGGCCGGCTGAACCTGCAGGGCCTGACCAAGAAGGGCGCCGAAGAGTCGGCGGCTGCCGGGGCCGACGCGTCCAGGCAGGACCCCGCGACACGGCGCCAGCGCGGTGGCGGCACGGTGACCACCAACGAGCCGGCGGCAGCGCCTGCACGGCCGGTGTCGGCCGAGGAGATGGTGGGCGGCGCGCCGCCGGCGGCGTCCACGGCCCAGGCCGCGCGGCCCGGGGCGGCGCCCGACCCGATGGCGCCGGTCATCAATTTCGGTCCGGTCAGCGTCGTCAACGGCAAGGTCGATTTCACCGACCTGTTCATCAAGCCCAACTATTCGGCCGACCTGAGCGAGCTCACCGGCAAGCTCAGCGCCTTCTCGTCCACGCCCAAGGAGGGCCAGCCCACGCTGGCTGACCTCGAACTGCGCGGCAAGGCCCAGCAGACCGCGTCGCTGGAGATCACCGGCAAGCTCAATCCGCTGGCCAAGCCGCTGGAGCTGGACATCACCGCAAAGATGCGCGACCTCGACCTGCCGCCTTTGTCGCCATACTCGGTGCGCTATGCAGGCCATGGCATCGAGCGCGGCAAGCTCAGCCTGGACGTGAACTACAAGGTGGCGCCCGACGGCCGCCTCACCGCGACCAACAACCTCGTGCTCAATCAGCTGCAATTCGGCGAGGAAGTGAAGGGCGCACCCAACAGCCTGCCGGTGCGCCTGGCCGTGGCGTTGCTGGCCGACCGCAACGGGGTGATCGACGTCGACCTGCCGCTGTCCGGCTCGCTCAACGACCCGCAGTTCAGCGTCGGCCCGTTGATCTGGAAGGCGGTGCTCAACCTCATCACCAAGGCGATCACCGCGCCCTTCAGCCTGCTGACGGGCGGGCTCGGCGGCGGGGGCGGCGATTCCAGTGTCGTGCCCTTCGACCTGGGCAGCTCGACGCTGACGCCGGCCGCCACGCAGAGTCTGGACAAGGTCGTCAAGGCCTTAAACGACCGCCCGGCGCTGCGCATGACGGTGGTGGGCGTCTCGAGCTTCGAGAAGGAGCGCGAAGCCTACAAGCGCCAACGCCTGCGCCAGCTCGCGCAGGCCGAAAAGCGGCGCGTGGCGGTGCGCGCCGGCCAGGACCCGGCCCAGGTCGCGCCCGTGACCGATGCCGAATACCCGAAGCTGCTGGAGGCGGTCTACAAGCGCGCCGACATCACCAAGCCGCGCAACATGATCGGCCTGGCCAAGGACTTGCCCACCGACGAGATGGAAAAGTTGTTGCTGGCCAGCATCCCGGTCGACGAGCAGGCGATCCGCGAACTGGCCGTGGCGCGCGGGGCCGCCGTGCGCGACTACCTGCTGGAGCACAAGCTCGCCTCGGATCGCCTCTTCCTCGGGGCCGTGCGCACCGACGGCGGCGGCGCCGACTGGAAGCCCGGCGCCGAGCTCAAGCTCGACACGCGCTGAGCGCAAGCCGGCCGCGTCACGCCCGGGCTGACGCGGCCCGCAAGCTCGGAGACAATACGCAGTTCGCGCCGGCCTTGCCGGCGCCTTCGCTTGCGCGCCGGATGCACCGGCGCCGGGCCTTCAGCCACACGACACCTTCTCACGCGCAGTGACCCAAGCTACCCCCAAACACGACCTTTCGTCCCTCGACCAGCTCACGGGCGGCGCCTTCACCGCGCCCACCTCGGGCGAGCGAGCGCAGCGCATCCGCGACTGGCTCGCCACCGATCCGGCGGCGGAGCTGATGCAGGAGGTCTTCAAGGAGCTCAGCGGGCGCGACAAGGGCGCCGCCCGTGCGCTGCGCGAGCGGCTCGACGAGATCAAGCGCGCCAAGGGCCAGGAGGCGATCGCCGCCGAGTGGTCCGACAAGGCGCGCGCGCTGCTCGAGCAGCCGCGCCTGAACATCGCCGACGCCATGGCCTGGCAGCGCGACGCCGCCAAGGCCGGCGCCCCGCTCTCGCGCGAGCCGCTGGCCGGCTTCAAGTCGCAACTGGCCGAGCGGGTCAAGGGGATCGAGGACCTGCAGCACCGCGCCCAGGTCCACCGCGAGGCGGCCGTGCTGCTCGCGCAGCGCTTCGAGGTGCTGTCGACTAAGGGCTGGCAGGACGCGCAGGCGGCCGAGGAGGGCCTGCGCGGCGACGTGCGGCACTGGCTGGCCCAGGCGCAGGAGATCACGCAGGACGCCAACTGGGGCAGCCTCGACGCCCGCTTCGCCCCGCAGCTCGACGCCTCGAAGGCGCAGCTGCAGGTGGTGTCTGACGCCTTCCACAGCGCGCTGGCGCAGACCGTGGCCGCGGCCGCGGACGCCGCCGCGCCGCTGCCGCCAGTGCCCGTCTGGGCCGACGAGATCCGCGCTGCGCGCGGGGTGCCGCTCGAATCGGCGCCGCCGGCGCCGGCCAAGCCCGCTGCGCCCAAGGTCGACCCGGCCGCCCGCGCCGCGGCCGAGCAGGCCGTGCAGGCGGCGCTGGCCAAGCTCGAGCAGGAAACCGCCGAGGGCCACGGCAAGGCCAGCCAGGGTGCCGCGGCTGCGCTGCGCGCCGTGCTCAAGGAGCACGGCCGCCTGGTCGACAACGAACTCGAGGCGCGCGTGCATGCCGCGCTGGTGGCCGCCGGCGAACTCGAAGGCTGGCAGCGCTGGAGCGCCGACAAGGTGCGCGAGGAACTCGTCGCCAAGGCCGAGGGCCTGCTCCACCGCCCCGACGGCCAGGCACTGGGCGGTCGCAAGATGCAGGAACAGCTGCGCGCCCTGCGCGAGCAGTGGAAGCAGGCCGACCAGGGCGGCGCCCCCAACCACGCGCTGTGGAAGCGCTTCGACGAGGCCTGCAACCAGGCCCACAAGGTGGTCGAGGCCTGGCTGGAGAAGGTGCGCGCCGACGCCGCCGAGCACCGCGCCCAGCGCCTGGCGCTGATCGAGGAGCTCAAGGCCTGGGCCGCCGCCCATGCCGACGACGACCTGAAGTCGCGCAACCGCAGCCTGCACCAGTTCGCCGACCGCTGGCGCGATGCGGGCCACGTGAGCGAGAAGGTCTTCGCCGAACTGCAGCCGCAGTGGAACGAGGCCATGGCCGCCGCCCGCGGCCCGCTCGAGGCAGCGCAGAAGGCCAGCGTCGAGCGTCGGCAGCAGATGATCGCCGAGGCCACCGAACTCGGCGCTGCGCCGCAGTTGCGCATCGACGCCGTCAAGGCGCTGCAGCAGCGCTGGCAGGCCGAGGCGCAGGCGGTGCCGCTGGAGCGTCGCCACGAGCAGAAGCTGTGGGACGCGTTCCGCAAGCCGATCGACGACGCCTTCCAGCGCAAGACGGCTGACCGCGAGCGTGCCGCCGCGGCGCTGGGCGAACACGACCGCGCCGTGCTCGAGGCTTCCAAGGCGCTCGAGGTCGCCAACAGCACCGGCGACGCGCAGAAGATCCGCGCCGCCATGTCCGGACTCGAGGCCGCGCTGCGCGGCCAGCGCGCCGCCCAGTCGGCCCCGGTTTCCGAGGCGAATCCGGCTGCAGCGCCCGACGGGCCTGCGCAAGGCGCTACGGAAGTTGTAGCGCCCGGTCAGGCCGCGGCCGAGTTCTCGGAGAGCGCACAACTCAGCGACGAAGGCATTGCGGACGCCGGCAGCACCGCACCCGCCGCAGCGCCGGCCGACTTGGTGGCGCCCGCCGATGGCGCCGATCCGTCGGCACGCGCCGACGCCGAGGAAGCCCGCGAGGCCGCCGCACCGGCAGCGGCACCCAAGCCGGCACCGCGTCCCGTGGTCGCCGTGCGCGGCGACGACCGGCCCGGTGCCCAGCGCCCG
>JAFEEH010000269.1 GCA_018241185.1 Pseudomonadota bacterium
CAGCCAGCAGCGTGCCGAGGCCGAGCGACACCGCACCCACGAGCACGAAGTCGGACAGCATCGCGCCGGCCATGCCCGGCAACGCGCGCCGCACGCCGATCCGCGAACCGTTCGACAGCGCCAGCAGCATGGTGGGGCCCGGCGTCGCGATGGCGGCCAGCGCGACGGCGCAGAAGAGCAGGGCGGTGGCGAGCGTCATGGCGACCAGGGATCAGCGCAGCTTCTTGACCAGCACCTGGCTCTTGCGGTCCCAGTTGTATTTCTTCTTGCGCGCCTCGGGCAGCCAGTCGGGGTTCACCTGCTGGAAGCCGCGCTTGATGAACCAGTGCATGGTGCGGGTGGTCAGCACGAAGATGCTGTCCAGGCCTGCGGCGCGCGCGCGGTGCTCGATCCGCTTGAGCAGCTTCTCGCCGTCGCCCTGGCCCTGCGACTGCGGCGAGACGGTGAGCGCGGCCATCTCGGCGGTCTTCGCCTCGGGGTAGGGGTACAGCGCCGCGCAGCCGAAGATCACGCCGTCGTGCTCGACCACCGTGTACTGGTGGATGTCGCGCTCGATCTCGGTACGGCTGCGCTTGACCAGCGTGCCGTCGCGCTCGAAAGGCTCGATCAGTTGCAGGATGCCGCCGATGTCGTCGACCTCGGCCTCGCGCACCGATTCCAGCTTCTCGTCGATCACCATGGTGCCGATGCCGTCGTGCACGTAGATCTCCAGCAGCAGCGCGCCGTCCACGGCAAAAGGCAGGATGTGGTTGCGCTCCACGCCGGCCTCGCAGGCCTTGACGCAGTGCTGCAGGTAGAAGGCGGTGTCGGTGGGCCGCTGGGCGGGCGCCAGCTGGGTCAGCAACTGGCGGGCGGTGTCCAGCGGCAGTTCGGTGTCGATGGGGTTGTCTTCGCTCACCGGCTGGTTCACGTCGAGCGGGATGCCCGGGATCTCGGTCAGGAAGATCAGCTTGTCGGCCTGGATGGAAATGGCGACGCTGGTCGCGACCTCTTCCATCGTCAGGTTGAAGGCCTCGCCCGTCGGGGAAAAACCGAATGGCGACATCAGCACCATGGCGCCGAAGTCCAGCGTGCGGCGGATGCCCGGCACGTCGACCTTGCGCACCAGGCCCGAGTGCTGGAAGTCCACGCCGTCGACCACGCCCACCGGTCGCGCGGTGATGAAGTTGCCCGAGATCATGCGCACCGTCGAGCCGGCCATCGGCGTGTTGGGCAGGCCCTGGCTGAACGCCGCCTCGATCTCGTAGCGCAGCTGGCCGGCCGCCTCCTGAGCGCAATCCAGTGCCACCTCGTCGGTGATGCGGATGCCGTGCGAGTACTTCGCCTCGTGGCCCTTGGCGCGCAGTTGCTCGTTCACCTGCGGGCGAAAGCCGTGCACCAGCACGATCTTCACGCCCATCGACTGGATCAGCGCCAGGTCCTGCGCGATCGAGGGCAGCTTGCCCGCCGCGATGGCCTCGCCTGCCACCGCCACCACGAAGGTCTTGCCCCGGTGCGTGTGGATGTAGGGCGCCACCGAGCGGAACCAGGGGACGAAAGTGAAGTTGAAGACGGCGGACATGGGCTACGTCGGAAGACAGGGGCGGGCGGGACCGCGGATTGTCTACGAAGGACGCTGACGCCCCGGGCGCGCGGCAGTTTTTCACGCGCCGCCGCTGGATGAACGGGGGCACTGTGGCGTAACTGTGGACCAAAGACTTATGTCACCGCCGGTACGCAGGGGTCGCCGATAGACTGTTACGTTTTGCAAAAGAGACGGGGTCCAAGGACATGAACAAGAACTACCGGAATGTGTGGAGCGATGCGTTGGGCACCTGGGTGGCCGTGCCGGAAACGGCCAGCGCCAAGGGCAAGGCGTCCCGGGGCAAGGCCATGCGTAGTGCCGTGTCGCTCGCTGGCGCGGGGGCACTGTGGGCGCTGTCGGGCCAGGCCCTGGCGGCGTGCAATGACACCGCGGGCTCTGTGACTGCGACTGCTGGCAGCACCTGCCATGCCACGTTGCCGTCTTATTCAGGCACCAACGCTGCTTATTCCAGAGACGACGGTTCCGTGCTGATCTTCGATCAGAACGTCACGCTGACCACGACCACTGCCAACGTTCATTTGCTGACCGTCGGGGGCAACAACGGAGGAGGCGCGGGGGTTGCAGCGGTCGTGCATGCGACGGGCAATCTGAACTCGACAGTCAACGCCACTGGATCGACGGCAGTGTCCCGTCCGATCTACATCTACGGGGGAAGCAACGCCAACGGCGTGCGTTCGCTGCTGGAGGTGGATGGCAATCTCACGGCGACCACGTTGGGCGGCCAGGGCGCTGCGCTGGACAACGCCGGTGGGGACATCCGGGTGCATGGCACCACCACGCTGAACTCCGCGCGCAACGCGGACGCATGGCGCAATGCCGGCGGCGTCGGTGTGTTCGACAAGGCGGTGACCGTCACTGTCGGCGCGGGTGGAGCGGCCTACGGCCTGAGAATGAGCGGCGGCACGCTGACCTTCCGCGACGCCCTCAGCGTCTCCACGGCTGGCACAGGCTATGCCATCGGCGTCAGCGGCGGCGCGCTGGATGCGCAGAAGGGTGCCACTCTGTCGACCACGGGCAGCAGTGCGATCGCCTTGGCGATTTCCGGAACCGGCAGCGCGAGCATCGCTGGCGGCACCATCACCACGCTGGGCTCGGCTGCGCACGGCGTCTCGGTCAGCGGCAGTGGAGCGTTCACCGGCCTGGGCGCGCTCTCGATCGACACCAAAGGCACTTCCGCCAACGGCATCCTGGTGCAGAACGCCGGCAAGGCCAGCTTCGGCAGCGCCACGATCACCACCGCAGCCGGCAGCGCAAGCGGCCTGGCGGCGCAGAGCGGCGGGCAGATCACGGGCACGGGGGCGGCCTCGGTCGGCACCCAGGGCGCCACCGCAACCGGGGTGTTCGCGATCAATGCCTCGAGCATCCAGGTGGCGAGCACCACCGTCACCACGATGGGTACCGACGCGCGCGGCATCAACGCCAATGCCGGCAGCACGGTCGCTGTTGACGGGCTCGCGAATGTCACCACCACCGGTGAACGTGGGCATGCGGTGCTGGCGGGCGATGACGGGCCGGGCGTCAGCGGCGTGGTCAACCTTGGCAGCGTGCTGGCCAGCACCGCGGGAAACGAAGCGCACGGCCTCTACGCGATCAACACGGGTAGCCGCATCGCCGTGGCCGGCGATGCAGCCATCACCGCGGCCGGGCCCAGCGCCATCGGCATCGCTGCAACCAAGGGCGGTGTGGTGTCGGTAGGCGGCAGCACGACGGTCGACCACACCAGCCTGGGCGGATCGGGCGTTACGGCCGATGGCAGCGGCTCGCAGGTCATGCTGCAGGCCGCCCGCATCCGGACCGCCAGCGACGGCCGCTTCGGGATGGTCGCGAGCAACGGCGCAGCGATCAGCGCCACGCAGCTGGACATCCACACTGCAGGCGCAGCGGCGGACGGCATCGTCGTCGCCTACGGTGCCGAGGTGACCGCGACCGGCGCCATGAGCGTGCAGGTGACCGGCAGCGGCACCGGCGTTTGCGGGGGCGGCTCGGCCCTGTGCGTGGTGGGCGATGGGTCCAGGCTGACCGGTGGCACGTCCGGCAGCACCAGCACCATCCAGTCCAGCAGCACCGCGCTGCGCATGGAAAGCGGCGCCAACACGGCGGTCGCGCTCGACACCGCGCGGCTGACGACGACCGGCGCCACGAGCGACCTGATCTCTGTCAGCCAAGCCACAGGCACGTCCTCGCTCACGCTCAAGAACAGCACGGCCACGGCGGGCTCCGGCGGCCTGCTGCTGAACGTGGCCAGCGGCAGCACCTTCGCCTTCGACAACGACCGCACGACCCTCACGGGCGACATCAAGGCCAGCGCCGACAGCACGGTGAACATGACGCTCACCAACGGGTCATTCCTCACCGGCAGGATCGATCCGGTCAACCTGACGATCGACGCCAGCAGCGGCTGGGACGTGACCGGTGATTCGGTGCTGGGCACGCTGAGCCATGCCGGCACGATCAACATGCTGCCGGGCGCCGGCGGGCTGGGTGGCACGTACAAGACGGTCACCGTCGGCAACTACGTGGGCAACGGCGGGCGCATCAACCTCAACACCTACCTGGGCGCCGACAACTCGCCGAGCGACAAGCTGGTGATCGACGGCGGCACCGCGAGCGGCAGCACCACGCTGGGCATCACGAACGCCGGCGGCGGTGGCGCGCCGACCGTGGGCAAGGGCATCCAGGTGGTGCAGGCGACGGGTGGCGCGACGACGGCCACCAGCGCCTTCTCGCTGGCCGCGCCGGTCAGCGCCGGTGCCTACGACTATTCGCTGGTGCGCAACGGCGACGAGAGCTGGTACCTCACGTCCGCGCTGGTGCCGCCTCCGCCGCCACCGGCGCCGCCGCCTCCGGGTCCTCCCGGCCCACCGGCACCCCCTGTGCCGCCGGCACCTCCGGCACTCGCGCCGGCCAGCCTGCCCAACTACCGCCAGGAGACTTCGCTGTACGCGGCGGTGCCCTCGCTGGCGGCATTGCACAGTGCGGCCACCATGGACAGCTTCCACGAGCGGCTCGGCGCGGCCGGCTATGCGGCCGGCGAAGGTGGCCAGCGCTCGCGCCTGTGGGTGCGCGTGCTGGGCAACAACGGCGAACGCCGCGGCAATGCGATGGGCATCTACGGGCGCCATGGCCCCTCGTACGACCACAAGACCGCGGCCCTGCAGCTCGGTGGCGATTTCTACCAGGGCCGCAACGACAACGGCACCCGCACGCATGCCGGCGTGTACGTCGCCACCGGCCAGACCACCGGCGACGTGCAGCATTTCAACGGCACGCGCGCCGGCAGTGCCAAGCTCGACGTCACCTCGCTGGGTCTGTACTGGAGCGTGCTGGGCGAGCAGGGCGGCTACGTCGACTTCGTGGCGCAGGGCAGCCATTACGGCGTGAAGGCCACGTCCACCCGCATGCCTGCGGTGAAGACCTCGGGCTCGGGCTACGACGTCTCCGTGGAAGGCGGCTGGCCCTTTGCCCTGGGCGGCGCGTGGACGCTGGAGCCGCAGGTCCAGGTGCGCCTGCAGCAGGCCGACCTGGGCAGCGGCATGGACCTGGCCGGGCGCATGAACTACGGCGACGTGGACTCGCTCGTGGGCCGTGCGGGCCTGAAGCTGGGCTACGCCAGCGGCCGCATGGCCGCTTGGGCGCGCCTGGACCTGCTCAACGAGTTCCGGGGCCGCAGCACGACCACCGTGTCTTCGCTCGCGGGCCTGTACGGCGTGGGCTTCGACAGCAGCGTGCACGGTCGCTCGGCGGCCTTGACCGTGGGCGTGGACGCGAAGCTCACCCAGGCCGTGTCGATCTACGGCTCGGCCAGCTACCGGCGCGCACTGGGCGACAGCCGCGGCCACGCCTGGGGTGCCCAGGCGGGCGTGAAGGTCGCCTGGTGAGGCTGTTGGCGAGATCGTCACGTTTGTGACGAATTTGGCGCCAGCGCAGGCGGGGCGGGCGCTGGCGGCCGATTGCACTTTGCCCTGAAGGAGCGCCGGGGCAGCCGCGCCCTGCCATGTAGCGGCGCGCGGGGCCTCGGATAATCGAGCGCTTCATGAGCACCCCCGAGTCCCCCACGGCCGCGCCCGCGCCGGCCCCGCGTTCCGCCTTGCGCATCGACTTCCCCGAATCGCTTCCCGTCAGCGCCAGGCGCGACGAGATCGCGGCCGCCATCGCCGCCCACCAGGTGGTGATCGTGTGCGGCGAGACGGGCTCGGGCAAGACGACGCAGTTGCCGAAGATCGCGCTGGCCCTCGGCCGAGGCAAGCTCAACGCCCCCGAAGGACGCGGCCGGCTGATCGGCCACACGCAGCCGCGGCGCATCGCCGCCAGCTCGGTCGCCAAACGCATCGCCGAGGAACTGAAGACGCCGCTGGGCGAGGTGGTGGGCTACAAGGTGCGCTTCCAGGACCGCCTGTCGCGCGAAGCCTCGGTCAAGCTCATGACCGACGGCATCCTGCTGGCCGAGACGCAGACCGACCCGCTGCTCAAGGCCTACGACACGCTCATCATCGACGAGGCGCACGAACGCTCGCTGAACATCGATTTCCTGCTGGGGTACCTCAAGGAGATCCTGCCGCGCCGGCCTGATCTGAAGGTAATCGTGACCTCGGCCACGATCGATGCGGATCGGTTTTCGGAGCACTTCGCGTCCGCTAAGGGGAAAGCGCCGGTCATCTACGTATCGGGCCGCACCTTCCCGGTCGAGATGCGTTGGCGGCCCTTCGAGGAATCGCGGGACTTCGACCTCAACGACGCGATCGCCGACGGCGTCGACGAACTGTGGGCCGGCGGCGTGGGGGGCGACATCCTGGTCTTCCTGCCGGGCGAGCGCGAGATCCGCGAGGCGGCCGATCACCTGCGCAAGCACCTTGCGCACAGCCCGGTGCTGCGCAACGCGGAGGTGCTGCCACTGTTCGCCCGCCTGTCGCAGGCGGAGCAGGACCGCATCTTCGACGGCCACACGGGCCGGCGCATCGTGCTGGCGACCAACGTGGCCGAGACCTCGCTCACGGTGCCGGGCATCCGCTACGTGATCGACGCCGGCACGGCGCGCGTGAAGCGCTACGCCTTCCGCAGCAAGGTCGAGCAGCTGATGGTCGAGCCCATCAGCCAGGCGGCCGCCAACCAGCGGGCCGGGCGCTGCGGGCGGGTGGCCAACGGCATCTGCATCCGCCTGTACGACGAGAAGGACTTCAACAGCCGGCCGCGCTTCACCGACCCGGAGATCCTGCGTTCGTCGCTGGCGGGCGTGATCCTGCGCATGAAGTCGCTGCACCTGGGCGACATGGGGCGCTTCCCCTTCCTCGAGTCGCCCTCGGGCCGCGCGATCGCCGACGGCTACCAGCTGCTCAACGAACTGGGCGCGGTCGACGAGGCGAACGAGCTCACGCCCATCGGCGCCGAACTGGCCAAGCTGCCGCTCGACCCGCGCGTGGGCCGCATGATCCTGGAGGCGCGCAGCCGCGGCGCGCTGCAGGAGGTGCTGGTGATCGCCGCGGCGATGAGCGTGCAGGACGTGCGCGACCGCCCCCTGGAGGCGCAGCAGCAGGCGGACCAGGCGCACGCCAAGTTCGACGACGAGCGAAGCGAGTTCAGCGGCTACCTGACATTGTGGAAGTGGCTGCACGACGCGCGCGGCGGAGCGCCTGTCGCGCAGACGCGGCGCGAGATGCAGGCCAAGGTGCAGGGGCCGAAGAAGGCAAGTGCGGCCGTGCTGCCCGTGGCGCAGCGGCTGGCGCAGGCACCCTCACCCCAACCCTCTCCCGCCGGCGGGAGAGGGGGCACTTCGCTCCCACTCCTGCGAGCGGGAGAGGGCGGGGGCGAGGGTGGACACCCCACCCACAAGCTCAGCAACCGCCAATACGAACAGCTGCTGCGCCAGAACTTCATCAGCGTGCGCCGGGTGCGGGAGTGGCGCGACATCCATTCGCAGTTGCTCACGGTGGTGACCGAGCACAAGTGGAAGCTGAACAGCGCACCGGCGGGTTACGAGCCAGTCCATAAGTCCATGCTGGCCGGCCTCCTGGGCAACATCGGCTGGAAGATGGACGAAGAGGCGGGTTCGTCCTCCGGCGAGTACCTGGGCGCGCGGGGCATCAAGTTCCATCGCCATCCCGGCGCGCATCTGCGCAAGCGACCGGGCCGCTGGATCGTGTGCGCCGAGCTGGTCGAGACGACGCGCCTCTTCGGCCGCGGCATCGCCAACATCGAGCCGCAGTGGATCGAGGAGGTGGCCGGCCACCTGCTGAAGAAGCAGCTGCTCGACCCGCACTGGGAGAAGAAGGACGCGCGCGTGGCCGCCTTCGAGCGCGCCACGCTCTACGGCCTGGTGGTCTACAGCGGCCGGCGCGTGGACTTCGCGAAGGTCGACCTGCCGGCCGCGCGCGAGATCTTCCTGCGCGAGGCGCTGGTGGCGGGCGACTGGGAGACGAAGCTGCCTTTCCTGGCCGCCAACCGCAAGCTGGTGCGCGAGGTCGAGGGCCTGGAGCACAAATCGCGCCGGCAGGACGTTCTGGTGGACGACGCGCTGATCTACGCCTTCTACGACGCGCACGTGCCGGCCGAGCTCGCCAACGGCCAGGCCTTCGAGCAGTGGTACCGTGAGGCGGCGCGAGAAAGCGCTGGGCCGCCCCGAGCTTTCTCGTCCCCCTCGGGGGGCGGGTCGGGCACAGCCCGGCCCTCGGGGGCGACGGATTCCAGCCCGCGCCTGCTCTTCCTCACGCGCGAGGAGCTGATGCGCCACCAGGCGGCCGGGATCACCACGCAGGCCTTCCCGCCCACCGTCAAGCTCGGCGGGGTGGACTGCGCCGCGACGTACCTGCATGAGCCCGGCGACGCGAAGGACGGGCTCACGGTGACGGTGCCGCTCTTCGTGCTCAACCAGGTGAGCGAGGAACGCTGCGAATGGCTGGTGCCGGGCATGCTCAAGGACAAGATCCAGGCGCTGCTCAAGAGCCTGCCGCAGCGCCCGCGTTCGCGCTTCGTGCCGCTGCCCGAGGCGGCGGCGCGGCTGAACGAGGCGCTCTCGGCGCCCGAGGCCTTCGGCCACGGTTCGCTGACCGACGCGCTGCTCAAAAGGGTGCGCGACGAGACCAGCCTGGACGTCAAGCGGGCCGACTTCAAGCTCGACATGCTGGCGCCGCACCTGTTCATGAACCTGCGCGTGGTCGACGAGCACGGCCGGCAGCTGGGGATGGGCCGCAACCTCGGTGCGCTGAAGGGCGAGCTGGGCGCGCAGGCGCGTGGGGCCTTCCAGGCGCTGGCGGGGCTGCGTGCACGACCATCTGACGTTTCAAAGGAAAAAGTGCCTGAAACCCCCGCGGGACGGGCGCAGGCAGCTATCAAAAGCGTAGCATCCGATGCGCCCCCGGTGGCCACCAGCCAACGCCACACAGCCTGGACCTTCGGAGAACTGCCCGAGCTGATGGAGGTCAGGCGGGGGCCGCAGACGCTGGTCGGCTTCCCGGCGCTGATCGACGGCGGCGACGCGGTGACGATCGAGGTCTTCGACGAGCCGGAGGTGGCCGCGGCGAAGCATCGCGCCGGACTGCGCCGCCTGGTCGCGTTGCAGCTCAAGGACGCGCTGAAATACCTCGAGAAGAACATTCCCGACCTGCAGAAGATGGCGGTCTCCTACTTGCCGCTCGGCACGCTGGAGGAGCTGCGCGCGCAGATCATCGACGTGGCACTGGACCGCGCCTTCCTGCAGGACCCGCTGCCCGCCGACGCAGCGGCCTTCCAGCGTCGCGTGGACGAGGGGCGCGGCCGCCTGACGCTGATCGCCAACGAAGTGGCCCGCCTGGCCGGAACGATCCTGGCGGAGTACGCAACGGCGGCGCGCAAGATCAAGGACACCAAGGTCCAGCCAGAGGCCGTGAAGGACGCGGCCGAGCAGCTGCAGCGGCTTGTGGGCAGGCGCTTCCTGGCCGACACGCCGTGGGCGCAGCTGCAGCACTTCGCGCGCTACCTCAAGGCCATCGTGCTGCGCCTGGACAAGCTGCGCGCCGACCCGGCCCGCGACGCCTCGCGGCTGGCCGAGCTGAAGCCGCAGGAGCAGCGCTATTGGCGCCTGGTGGCCGAGCGCAAGGGCGCGACCGACGAGCGCATGCTGGAATTCCGCTGGCTGCTGGAAGAGCTGCGCGTGAGCTTTTTCGCGCAGGAGCTGCGCACGCCGCAGCCGGTCAGCCTCAAGCGCCTGGACAAGGCGTGGCTGCAGATCGCGCACTGAGCGCGACGCGTTCCTGCACCCTCAGCGCGCAGTGCACTGCAGCGCGCTGCATTCGGAGCGCAGCGTTTCCAGCCGGTCGGCGAGCTCGCGGCCCTGGCGGTCGCAGCGGGCCTGGGTGTCGGCGATGGCCTCGTCCAGGGCCTGCTGCTGGCCCGGGAATCGCCCGCTGGTGCCTTCGCGCCGCGTGCGCAGGGCCGACAGCTCCTGCTCGCAGGCCTGGCGGTGCGACGCCAGTGCGGACTGCGCCGCGGGCAGCAGCGCGCTTTCCAGCTGCGTCTTTCGCAGCGCCCGGGTGCTGGCTTCCTGGTTGCGCTGGATCTGCTGGGCGCGCTGGCCATCGTCGGGGCCGTTGACCAGCGGCGGCGGCGCGCTGGTGCCGATCGTCTGTTCCTTGCTTCCTTCGGGGCAGCGCTTGTCCTGGAAGCTGACCGTGCCGTTGGGCGCCTCGCAGCGGTACATGCCGAAGGCAGGAGCTGCGAGCACGGTGCCGAGACAGAGACAGATCAGGGGAGCGGACTTCATCGGAACAGGGACAGGCGAAAACGGCAACCCTAACCGATGTCGATCCAGCCGGGCGACGGACGGCAGAAAAAAAGCCCGCCGGATGGCGGGCTGGCGGCGCGGGCCGAACCTAGATGCGACCCATGAGGAGCAGCACGATCACGATGATGACCACCAGACCCAGGCCGCCGCTCGGGCCATAACCCCAACTCTTGCTGTAGCCCCAGCTCGGCAGGGCGCCGATCAGCAGAAGGATCAACACGATCAGCAGGACAGTCGACAACATTTTGCTTCTCCAGCAGTTCGAAGAGGCTTCATGGTGGGTCGTCCGTGGCGCCCGGTCGGCCGGTGCGCAACGACTTCGCGTGTCAGGGCGGTCCTGCGCCCGTGTCAGCGCGCCCGCTGGCGATGCAGGAGCGCGCCCGGGGCGGGCTCAGAGCCGTGCCAGGCGGTCGAGGGCGGTCTGGAGGGT
>JAFEEH010000026.1 GCA_018241185.1 Pseudomonadota bacterium
CAGCCCCTACGGCACGGGCCCGCGCGGCGGCGGTGGCGGTGGCAACCGCGGCGGCTACGGCGGCGGTGGCAACAGCGGCTACTGATCCGACCCTGGTCGCAGACCGACGAAAGGCTCCCTCGGGAGCCTTTTTCTTTTCCGCCCGCCTATCGCCGCGCGGCCACCGGGACAGCGCCGCCCCAGCTATTCGCCGCTGCGCTTCTTGCGTGCGCGCCCCTGCACAGCGCGGTCGAAGAGTGCGTTGGGCAGCATCCGCATGATCTTGGCAACGACGCCCATCTGCCAGGGAATGACCCGATAGCTGATGCCGGCCTCGATGGCACGGAAGGCCTGCTCGGCGAAATCGTCCGCCTGCATCAGGAAGGGCATGCCGTAGCGGTTGCCCTGGGTAAGCGGTGTGTCGATGTAGCCGGGACAGAGAGTGACGACCTTCACGCCCGTGGGCCGCAACTCGCCCCGCAGGCTTTCGCAGTAGGCGACCACGCCCGCCTTGCTGGCGCAGTAGGCGCCGTGGCCCGGCAGGCCGCGAATCGACGCCACGCTGCCGATGCCCACCAGTCGCCCGCTGCCGCGCTCGACCATGCCCGTGACGAAGGGGTGGAAGGTCGCGGCCAGACCGATGTTGTTGATGGCGAAGGTCTGCGCCATCACGTCCAGGTCGGCCCGCTCGGCGGTGTCGATGCCCACGCTGATGCCGGCGTTGGCGATCACCACGTCGGGCAGGCCCTGCGTGGCCAGGCAGTCCGCACCCGCTGCCACGATGCTGTCGATCACACCCACGTCGGCGCTATAGATTCGATAGCTGTCCGCGCCCAATCCACGCGCCGTGGCCCACGATTCGATCTCGGCCGTGCGGCGTGCCACGAGCGCCAGCCGGTAGCCGGCCTTGGCAAAACGCCCCGCCAGCGCCTGGCCGATGCCGCTGGACGCACCGGTGATGAAGGCCAGCGGTGCGGTGCTCGTCATGGGCAGGGTCTTCCGGGGATCAGCGCTTGCCGCCCGGCGCCGCGGCCGAGGGCACGAGCAGGCCGCGTACGCGGCCGTTGAGGTTGGCGATGCCGCTGAGGTTGTCGTAGTCCATCGAGTCGGCCGTGAAGCGATCCGAGCCCCGAATGAGCGTGACCGGCTTGTTGGACTTCACACGCTCGGTGTTGACGAAGGCATGCAGGAAGTCGCCGCGGAACTCCAGCCGCGGCATCGGGCGGCCGTTGGCCGTCACCGCCGCATCGCGGATGACCACCGCGTTGCCGAAGAGCTGGATCTCGCTGCCGTCGCCATTGGACAGGCCGCGGTCGGCGGTGGCGTGCGTGACCAGGCCTTCGGGCGAGATCGAGCGCACGCGCACCTGGTCGACCTCGAGCGTATCGGTGTCCGGATAGTGCCGCCCCTCCTTGCCCGACAGCTCGCTGCGCAGGCTGCCATCGGGCAGGAAGTTCTTGACCGTGAAGTCACGCATGAAGAAGTCGGGCTCGTGCGTGGGCGCCTGCTTGGCGGTGGGTTGGACGAGCCGCGGCGCGTTGCGCACCAGCCAGTAGGTGCCCAGCGCCAGCGCCCCGGTCAGGATGATGGGCAGGTACAGGCTCGCGCGGTCCAGGCCCTGGCGCAGCCGCGTCCAGGCGCCCAGGCGTTCGCGCCGCGCCTGGACGGCATCCGCCGGCGTCGCCGTACTCATGCGACCACCCCCTGTGCCGCATCGAGCAGGCGGCGGTAGTGGCCGCCGGCCATGAGCAGCAGGTCGCAGAACTCGCGTGCCGCGCCCTCGCCCCCGCGGGCCGCGGTCACGTGCTTCACGGCAGCGCGCACCTCGACATGGGCATTGGCCGGTGCGGCGGCGAAGCCGACCCGCCGCAGCACGGGCAAGTCGGGCCAGTCGTCGCCGATGGCGGCCGCCTGCGCCCAGTCCAGGCCCAGCGCATCGAGCATGGCCTTCGCCGCCGGCAGCTTGTCGGTGGTGCCGTAGCGCACCTGGTCGATGCCCAGCGCCTCCAGCCGCACGCGCAGCGGCTTCGAATCGCGGCCCGTGATGACGGCCGGCACGATGCCCGCGCGCCGCAGCATCTGCAGGCCGTAGCCGTCGAGGATGGAGAAGCGCTTGAGCGTCTCGCCGGCCTCGCTGAAGTACACGCCGCCATCGGTCAGCACGCCGTCGACGTCGAAGAAGGCGATGCGCACGCCCTGCGCGGCGAGCAGGGTCTCGGGCGCGAACTGCTGCGCGGGGACCAGAGGGACGCCGGCCATCAGATGACCTTGGCCCGCATCAGGTCGGTGGTGTTGAGCGCACCCGTCAGGCGACCGTCGGCGTCGACCACGAACAGCCGCGTGATGCCGTGCTGTTCCATCAGTTCGGCTGCCTCCACCGCCAGCGCATCGGCACGCACGGTGCGCGGGTTACGGTGCATGACGTCGGCCGCCGTCGGCGTGCGCAGGTCGGCGCCGGCCTCGATGAGGCGGCGCAGGTCGCCGTCGGTGAAGATGCCGGCCGCGCGGCCGGCCTCGTCCATCACGGCCGCGGCACCGAAGCCCTGGTTGCTCATGGCGCGCATCAGTTCGGTGATGCCGGCCGTGGGCAGCACGCGGGGCACCGCGTCGCCCGAGCGCATGACGTCGCTGACGTGCGTGAGCAGCTTGCGGCCCAGGGCCCCGCCGGGGTGCGAGCGCGCATAGTCCTCGGTACCGAAGCCGCGCGCGTCGAGCAGCGCGACGGCCAGGGCATCGCCCATCGCCATCTGTGCGGTGGTACTGGCGGTGGGGGCGAGGTTGAGCGGGCAGGCCTCCTTGTCGACGCCGGTGTCGATCACCAGGTCGGCGTGGCGCGCCAGCGTGGACTTGTGGCCGCCGGTCATCGCGATCAGCGGCACGCCCTGGCGCTTGATGACCGGGAGAATGGCCGCCAGCTCGTCGCTCTCGCCGCTGTTGGAGATGCCGATGACGATGTCCACCGTCTTGATCATCCCGACGTCGCCATGGCTGGCCTCGGCCGGGTGAACGAACATCGCCGGCGTGCCCGTGGAGGCGAGGGTGGCAGCGATCTTGCGGCCCACGTGGCCGCTTTTGCCCATCCCCATCACGACGACGCGGCCGCGCACCTCGAGGATGCGCCGGACCGCTTCGACGAAAGACTCTCCGAGCCGCGCCTTCAGGCCCAGCACGGCCGCGGCCTCGATGTCGAAGGTGGCGCGCGCCCGCGCCATGAGGGCGTCGGGATCGAGGGGCAGGGAACTCATGCGGGAATTTTATCGACCGGCCGTTGCCCCCACGGAAAGCGCACGGCGCTTGCTAGGATCAGCGCATGCCCTCCCCCCGCATTGCACGCCCGCTCGCCGCCGCACCTGCGAGGCGCGGGCCACACAGCGGACGTGGGCGCGGCCGGCGGAGCGCAGCTTGAGCTCCTTCGAACTCACGCTGCTGTACCTGCTGGCCGCCGTGCTCGGCGTGGTGGCCTGCCGCTCCCTGAAGCTGCCGCCCATGCTCGGCTACCTGGTGGCCGGCGTGCTGATCGGCCCGCATGCGCTCAAGCTCGCCGACAACGACGAGGGCATCAAGCACCTGGGCGAGTTCGGCGTCGTGTTCCTGATGTTCGTGATCGGGCTGGAGTTCAGCCTGCCGAAGCTGCGCGCCATGCGCAAGCATGTGTTCGGGCTCGGCCTTCTGCAGGTGCTGCTGACAATGGGGCTCGCCACGGTCGGCGCACTGGTGCTGGCCGGCTTCCTGCCGCCGCAGTGGCGACTGGGCTGGCAGACGGCGCTGGCGCTGTCGGGCGCGCTGACCATGAGCAGCACCGCCATCGTGGTCAAGCTGATGGCCGAGCGGCTGGAGCTCGAGAGCGAGCACGGCCGCCGCGTGATGGGCGTGTTGCTGTTCCAGGATCTGGCCGTGGTGCCCCTGCTGGTGCTGATCCCCGCGCTGGGGGCGCCGCCCGAGACGCTGTTCAAGGCCCTCGCGCTGGCCATGCTCAAGGCCACGGTGCTGGTGGGCCTGCTGCTCTACGGCGGCCCGCGCGTGATGCGCTGGTGGCTCACTTTGGTCGCGCGGCGCCGCAGCGAGGAGCTGTTCATGCTCAACCTGCTGCTGGTCACGCTCGGGCTGGCCTGGCTGACCGAGCTGGCCGGGCTGTCGCTGGCACTGGGCGCCTTCATCGCCGGCATGCTGGTTTCCGAGACTGAATACAAGCACCAGGTCGAGACCGACATCCGCGCCTTCCACGACGTGCTGCTGGGCCTGTTCTTCATCACCATCGGCATGTCGCTCGACTGGCACGTGGTGGTCGATCGGTGGGCCTTGGTGGCGGTGCTGCTGGTGCTGCCGCTGGGCTTCAAGCTGGCGCTGGTGACGGCCCTGGCGCGCGGGCTGGGCGCCACCTCGGGCGTGTCGCTGCGCACGGGGTTGTACCTGGCGCAGGCCGGCGAGTTCGGCTTCGTGCTGCTCACGCTGGCGCAGGATCGCAGCCTGCTGCCGCCCTGGCTCGCCAACCCGGTGCTGGCCTCCATGATCCTGTCGATGCTGGCGACGCCCTTCATCGTGATGTACAGCAACGCCATCGTGCGCAAGCTGGTGGCCAGCGACTGGATGCAGCAGTCCCTGCAGATGACCAGCATCGCGCGCAAGACCATCAACACGGCCGAGCACGTGATCATCTGCGGCTACGGCCGCTGCGGCCAGAACCTGGCGCGCATGCTGGAGCGCGAGGGCATTCCCTACATGGCGCTGGACCTCGACCCCGACCGCGTCCGCCAGGCCGCCGCCGCCGGCGACTCGGTGGTCTTCGGCGATGCGGCGCGGCTGCAGGCGCTGATGGCCGCCGGCCTGGCGCGCGCCAGCGCCGTGGTGATCACCTACCTCGACCTGCCGGGTGCGCTCAAGGTGCTGGCCAACATCCGCGCCCACGCGCCGCAGGTGCCGGTGATCGTGCGCACGCAGGACGACCACGACCTGGAGAAGCTGCAGGCGGCCGGCGCGACCGAGGTGGTGCCCGAGGCGATCGAGGGCTCGCTCATGCTGGCCAGCCATGCACTGGCGCTGGTGGGCGTGCCGATGCGGCGCGTGATCCGCGTGGTGCAGGACCAGCGCGACGCGCGATACAACCTGCTGCGAGGCTACTTCCACGGTGCCGACGACGACACGGCGGACGAGCTCGATCACGAGCGGCTCGACAGCTTCACGCTGACGGCCGGCGCCCGGGCCATCGGCCGGCCGCTGGCGCAGCTGGCCCTGCATGCGGTGGGTGTGCGGGTGGCCGCGCTGCGGCGCCAGGGCGGCCAGGCCGGCGAGCCCGACGAGGACACGGTGCTGGCGGACGGCGACACGCTGGTGCTCTCGGGCAAGCCCGGCGCGCTGGCGGTGGCGATCGACAAGCTGCAGCGCGGCTGAGCGAAGGCGGCGGCAACTTCAAGCCATTTCGGCCTGCAGCGCCCGCGGGACGGGCGCGAGCAGCTATCGATTCAATAGCAAATCAAGTTCATGGCGGGAAGGTGGAGCGCGGGACCACGCCCGCCACGCGCTCCAGCGATTCGCTGGTCAGCCACTGCGTGCCGCTGAGGAAGAAGTTCCGGCGCTGCACCAGCCGCCACCCCTCGGGCGTGATTTCCCAGCGAGCGCCGCGCCAGCTCGGCAACTCGGCATTGAAGGCGGCTGCGACCTCCGGCGTCGCCAGCCACGGTGCCGGCCCGTCCAGCGTCCACACCACCTCGGCCGCCACGCCCGGATAGGCCTGGCCGCGAAAGCGCATGGACTGGACCGTGCCGATCTGCCGCACCGTCTCGAGCTTCACCGCCTTGGCCACGCACAGGCGACGCGCGCCGCCCCAGTCGGCCAGCACGGGCTGTGGCGCATAGGTGCGGATGGGCTGCGACAGGAAGCCGCCGGACTGGGCCTCTTCCCCCGGCCCATACAGGCCTGCCGCGACCAGCGCGTCCATCCAGGCCAAGGTGCCGGCGTTGCCCAGCTGCACGTTGACCGGCTGGCTGTCGTAGGCGAGGCCGTTGGCGACACAGATCGGGTCGCGGGCCGGCCCGTCGCCCTGCGCAGTGGTGGCACGAAGCGCGTCTTCCAGCTGAGCCGCACTCACGCTCGGCGGCGAGGCGGTCATCAGGCTCGCCGCCGTGCCCGCCACGGCCACGCCCGCCAACGGAACGCCCAGCCACAGCCAGAGGCGCCGGCGTGGTGCAGACGCAGCACCTTCGGCGTCGAGCAACGGAGGCGGCGGGGCCGCCGGCGCTTGCTGGTACACGGCCGCACCACAGGCATCGCAGAAGCGCGCGGCCTCCGGGACTTCGGTGGAGCAGGCGGCACATCGCACGATGGTGGGCTTTCGGATGGAAGGGGAGGGATTGCGCGGGAGGGCGTCAATTCGCCAGCGTCGGATTGCGCTTCTCTTCCTCCAGCCGCTGCTGCTGGCGCACGGCCTCGCACTGCGGATGGGAGCGCTGGGCCGGCTTGGCGCATTCGGCGGCCAGGCACTGCGCCCGGGCGATGAAGTTGCGGCCCGCGCAGACGGCCTCGGGCGTCGGCGGCGGCGGTGGAGGTGGCGGCGGCGCGACCGGTGCGGCGACCGGCACCTCCACCGGTGGCTTGGGCGCCACGGGTGCGGGCGCTTCCTTTTTCGGGCGGGGCTTGGCCGGTGGCGCAATTGCCGCGGGTGCGGCTGCGGGCGCCGGTGGCGGCACAGGCGCGGGCTCGGGCGGTGGTGGCGGCGCCGGTTCCGGCGCGGGGGCCGGCGGCGGCGGTTCGGGCGCCGGGGCAGGAGGCGTCAGCGGGGCGGGAACCGGTGCAGGGGCAGGCACGGCCGCAGGCACCGGCGCAGCCGCTTCACCCGCGCCCCGGAAGGCCCAGAACGCACCCGCACCCGCCACCAACAGCAGCGCGACCGCGCCGACGGCGATCCACGGGCCCTTGGAAGGCGATGCGGGCGTCGGCATGGGGTTCGTCGGCGCTGACGCGCGGGCCGGCGCGGACGGCGGCGGCGCGGTGGGAGGCGACGGTGGCAGTGGCGCTGCAGCGCGCGGTGTGGCGCCAGGCGCCCCGAGGATGACCGTGCGCTCATCGGCCGGGGGGCCAGGCAGGTCCGCCGGCTGGGTCATCGGCCAGGCCGCCTCGTCCGCCTCAGCGGCCGGCGCAGAGCCGGCCAGACGGGCCCCACATCCTCGGCAGAACTTGGCGGCTTCTCGGTTTTCGGTGCCGCACGCGGCGCATACCACAGGCATTTCGGCCCTCCGACTACTCTTTGTAACATGGTAGCCGGGCCGATCGGGCTTGTCGCCCGTTCGATGGTGGCTGTTACACGAAGTGGTCGACGGCGCCAGGGACGGGAAGCCGCGATGCGGCTTTGGGAGATGCTTAGGTGACCGCCACCCGCCGCGACTTGCTGCGCAGGCGGCGCGCCATCACCAGGCCCAGGGCCAGCGTGAGTTCGAGCGCGATGCTCGGCTGTCGGTTGGCCATCTCGCTGAAGCGCAGCGGCGTGAGCCGCCACAGGCGGCAGGCCGCAGCGGCCGTCACGCTGGCCGAGCGCGGCTGGCGCGAGAAAAAGGCGCCTTCACCGACGGCCGAACCGGCGTTGAGCATCGCGATCTGCACCTCGCCCTTGCTGCTGAGCGTGTGGACGCTGACGGAGCCCGATTCGATGAAGAACAGCGTGCGGTCGTGGGCGTTCTCGTCGATGAGTGTCTGCCCCGCCGCGAGCTCGAAGGGCTGGAGGTAGGAACCCAGCACCTCCCACTGCGCGGTCTGCAGGGCCGGCGCGAAGGCGTCGTCGCTGGTGTTCTGGGCGATCGCCTGGCAGAGGTCCTGGATGGTGGCGGGCATGGTGTGGAGGTCTCGTTGTCGCTCGGAACGCGCGAAGGCCCGGCGGCGCCGGACAGCCGGGCCATTGTTCGGGCAATCGCGCTACTTTCCAATACAAAATCGGGAAAAAATCACACCGAGCAGTTCGTCGGCACCGAACTCCCCGGTGATCGCATTCAGCGCGTTCTGGGCCAGGCGCAGCTCTTCGGCCAGCAGATCCAGCGGCGGGGGTGCATCGTCCAGATGCGCCATGGCGAGGGCGAGGTGCTCCTCGACCTGGCCGAGCGCCTGCACATGACGGGCCCGCGCGAGGTACAGCCCTTCGGGCATCGCCTGCCAGCCGGCGATCTCGAGCAGGCGCTGGCGCAGCGCCTCGATGCCGTCACCGGTGCGGGCCGACAGCCGAAGGCCCTCGCCAGCTTCCACGCCTGCCACGGCGTCGGCCTTGTTCCACACCTCCACCACCGGCACGCCCGGCGGCAGCCGCGCCGACAGGCTGTCGCGGATGGCCGCATCGGCCGCCCGGTACTCGGGCTCCTGGGCCCGCGTCAGGTCATGCAGCAGCAGCAGGGCGTCGGCCTCCTCGATCTGGCCCCAGGCGCGGGCGATGCCGATGCGCTCGACCTCGTCGCCGCTCTCGCGCAGGCCGGCGGTGTCGACGATGTGCAGCGGCACGCCCTGGATCTGGATGGTCTGTGCGACGACGTCGCGCGTGGTGCCGGCGATGGCGCTGACGATCGCCAGCTCGGCGCCGGCGAGCGCATTGAGCAACGAGCTCTTGCCGGCGTTGGGCTGCCCGGCAATGACGACCTTGATGCCTTCGCGCAGCAGGGCGCCCTGGCGCGCGCGCTGCTGCACCGCCTGCAGCTGCCGCTGCAGCGCGACGAGCTGGCCGCGTGCGTCGGCCTGCGCGAGGAAGTCGATGTCCTCCTCGGGAAAGTCCAGCGTCGCCTCGACCAGCATGCGCAGGTGGATGAGCGCGTCGCGCAGGGCGTGGATCTCGCGCGAGAAGGCGCCGCTGAGCGAACGGCCCGCGCTGCGCGCCGCGGCCTCGGTGCTGGCGTCGATCAGGTCGGCGATGGCCTCGGCTTGCGCGAGGTCGATCTTGCCGTTGTGGAAGGCGCGCTGGCTGAACTCGCCGGGCTGCGCGACGCGAAGGGCCGGCAGCCGCGGGCGGCCCGTGGCGAGGTCGGGTTCCGCAGCCGCCTCGAGGCAACGGGCCAGAAGAAGTTGCAGCACCACCGGGCCGCCGTGGGCCTGGAGCTCCAGCACGTCCTCGCCGGTGAAGGAGTGCGGCGCCGGGAACCACAGCGCGAGCCCCTGGTCGATGGCGGCGCCGGCCGCGTCGCGAAACGGCAGGTAGGTGGCTTCGCGCGGGCGCAGGGCGCGGCCGCACAGCGCCTCGGCCAGCGGCGCCAGCCCGCGCCCCGACACGCGCACGATGCCCACCGCGCCGCGCCCGGGGGCAGTGGCGACGGCGGCGATGGGGTCTTGCAGCTGCGCGAGCATGGCGTCGATTCTTTCAGCAAAGGCCGCGGCGGCGCGGGCCCAAAGAAAAAGGCCGCCCGAAGGCGGCCATGAAGGAGAAGCGTTGCGAAATGCTATTGATTCGATAGCTGTTCGCGCTTGCTGGGCGGGCGCAGGAGGCCGATTTGACCCTCAAGCGCAAGCCGCCGGCAGCTCTATTTGCCCAGCACTCCGAGCCGCTTGTTGATGATCCACTGCTGAGTGATCGACAGGATGTTGTTCGTGATCCAGTACAGCACCAGGCCGGCCGGGAAGAAGAAGAACATCACGCTGAAGGCCAGCGGCATGATCCACATCAGCTTGGCCTGCATCGGGTCCGGCGGCGTGGGATTGAGCCAGGTCTGCAGCAGCGAGGTGCCGGTCATGACCAGCGGCAGGATGAACCACGGATCGGGTGCCGAGAGGTCGCGGATCCAGAGAATCCACGGTGCGTGGCGCATCTCGACCGAGGACAGCAGCACCCAGTACAACGCGATGAAGACCGGGATCTGGATCACGATGGGGAAGCAGCCGCCCATCGGGTTGACCTTCTCCTCGCGGTAGATGCGCATCATCTCCTGCTGCATCTCCTGCGGCTTGTCCTTGAGCCGCTCGCGCATCTCCATGATCTTGGGATTGATGGCCTTCATCTTGGCCATGCTGGCGTACGCCTTGGCGTTGAGCCAGTAGAAGGCCGCCTTGAGCAGCACCACCAGCGCCACGATCGCCCAGCCCCAGTTGCCCAGCAGCTTGTGCAACTGGTCGAGCAGCCAGTACAGCGGCTTGGAGATGATCGCGAAGATGCCGTAGTCCTTCACCAGCTCCAGGCCAGGGGCCAGCGCCTCGAGCTTCTTTTCTTCCTCGGGGCCGGCGAACAGCGCGCTGTCCACGGTCTGCGTGGCACCGGGCGCCACGGTCGGCAGGTTCACGACCATCGAGATCGCGAACTGGTTCTGCCCCAGATCGGCGGCGCGGAACTCGCGCTTGAGCTTGGCGCTGTCGGGCGCGTCGAGCAGCCAGGCCGACGCGAAGTAGTGCTGCACCATCGCGACCCAGCCGCTGTTGGAGGCGGCAGGCAGCTCGGCCTTGCCCTTGGCGATGTCGGCGAAGCTGACCTTGTGGAACTTCTTCTCGTCGGTATAGACGGCCGGCCCGGTGAAGGTGCTGGTGCCGAACATCGTGCCCTTGGGCTCGGTGCCGTGGCGTTGCAGCTGGAGGTACAGCTGCGGGTCGCGCGGCTGGTCGCCCACGTTCACCACCTGGTGGCGCACGCGGATCACGTAGTCGCCGCGCTTGAAGACATAGGTCTTGACGTACTTGAGTCCACCCATGGGCTGTGACTCGAAGGCCACCTCCAGCGTGTCCTGGCCGTCAGCCATGCGGTACGGACCAGGCTTGGCCGCCATCAGCGTGAGGTGGGTCGGGAACTTATCGCCGCCCGCCGGGTTGAGCAGGCCCGACTGTGCGAGGTAGCGCGTGGCCGGCGAGCCGTCGTCCATCAGCACCACGTCGGTGTCGACCACCGGGATCGGCGGCATGCCCATGAGCTTGCGCGCGAAGGGGATGAGGCCGGTCTTGTTCATCTCCTCGACGTACTGGGTCAGCTCGAGGCGGGTGACGGTCGCGCCCTGGCCGTCGATGGTGGCCTTGTAGACGTCGGTCTCGACGCTGACCTTCTCGGCCACGGCGGGTGCCGCGCCGCCGGTGGGCGCCGTGGCGGCCCCGGCCTGTGTGGCCGCGGGCGCGGGCGTCGCGCTGGCCGGCGTGGTGCCGCCCGGCTGGGCAGGCGCTTCGGCAACAGTTCGGGACGGCAGGAAGGTGGGCTTGCGGCCGTTGTGGACCTGCCACTGGTCCCACAGCATCACCAGCGAGAAACCGAAGATCACCCAGAGGATCGTGCGACGTATGTCGTTCATGGAGAAGACTTCTTGGACGAAAAGAGAGAGGAGAACAGCCCCGCACCGGGCGTGTCGGATGGCGGCGGCACC
>JAFEEH010000027.1 GCA_018241185.1 Pseudomonadota bacterium
AGACAGTGGGGTCGCCTTTCTTTTGCCTACTTTTCTTTGGCGAGACAAAGAAAAGTAGGTCGCCCGCCGGGGCGAAATCCCGGCCCCTGCCTTATGCAGAACGCAAGGTCCAATCCAACCCAATCTCAGCTCAAGTCATCCAAAGTATCCGGATCCGGCCCATCCCCGATCGCCTCCCGCGTCGTCTCCGCCTGCGCCTGCAGCCATGCCCCGAAGGCCTGGATCTCCGGCCGGCCCGCACTGCGCGGCGACACGAGCAGCCAGTACGCCATGGGTGATTCCATGCGCTGGCGCGGCAGCACCTCGACCAGGTCGCCGCTGGCCAGGCTCTCGGCCACCAGGGCGCTGCGCGCCAGCACCACGCCCTGGCCGGTCAGCGCCGCCTGCACCATCTGGTAGGCGTAGTTGAAGTACAGCCAGCGCCGCGGCTGCGACTTGGTCAGGCCGTTCACCTCGAACCAGCGCCGCCAGGTGAGCCACTCCAGGTGGGTGCGGTGCGCATCGCCGGCTTCGATCAGCGTGAAGCGCGCGATGTCCTCGGGCTTGCGGATCGGCGGGTTGCTCTTGAGCAGCCAGGGGCTGGCCACGGGCGTGAGGTGCTCGCCGAAGAGCCGCACCGACCCCGGCGGCATGCTTTCCGGCGGGCCGTAGCGCAGCGCCAGGTCGACGTCGGCCACGTCCAGGTCGACGGCCGAGTCGCTGGCGTCGATGCGGATGTCGATGTCGGGGTTGTCGCGCTGGAAGGCCTCCAGCCGCGGGATGAGCCACATCGATGCGAAGGACGCGAAGGTCGTGAGCGCCACCGTCTTGCGGCCCGCGCTCTGGCGGATCTGCCGCACCGCGCCGTCGATGCGCGGCAGCGCCTGCTGCACCGACAGCAGCAATTGCGCGCCGGCGCTGGTGAGTTCCACCGCGCGCGTGTGGCGCAGGAACAGGGGCACGCCCACTTCGTCCTCCAGCGACTGGATCTGCCGGCTGACGGCCGACTGGGTGAGCGCCATCTCCTCGGCCGCTGCGCGGAAGTTCAGGTGCCTCGCCACGGCCTCGAAGGCGCGCAGGTAGCCGGCGCCGATCGGCCGGGTGCGCAGGTGGGTCTGGGAATGCTGCATGCCGCCGAGGGTAGCGCCATTGATGCGAAACCGGAATCAGTCGAGGCCCGCGTTTTCATTGGACCGCAAGGCACGCGGCGCAGATCATTCATTCCCGAATCGCGCCGTTGCGTATTCGTATCGAACGCTTCAGGAGTCTGCCATGTCCGCTGTCTGCACCCCCTCTTCGGTTTCCTCCCTCGCGCTGCCCGGCCGGGCAGCGGCCGTGCCGCCGGCGGTCCGCCGCGGTGCCTGGCAACTGGCCGCGGGCCAGGCCACCACGCTGAAGGCTGCGCGCGCCAGCGTGCTGCGCATCCGGCAGGGCCGGCTGTGGGTCACCCGCGATGCCACCGCGCACAGGGGCAGCGAGGACCTGGTCCTGGGCCCGGGCGAGACGCTGACGGTCCAGGCCGGGCAGCGCATCGTGATGGAGCCGTGGGACGGCTACGGCGCCACCTACAGCTGGGACGTCGAGGCCTGAGTCGGGCCGCCGGCCGGCCCCTGGCCGGTCGGGTGCGCCAGGCCCGGTCAGGACTGGATGTCGAAGCTCGGTCGCAGCGCCAGGAACTTCTGCAAGGCATCGTCGCCGCGCAGCATGGCCAGGTGCTCCATCTGCATCGGATCCTCGGCCTGCGCATAGCCCATGTCAAAGCGGCGATAGCGCCGCTCGGCCAGTGGGCCCTCGTAGGCAATGCGCAATTCGCTGTGCCGTTCGTCGGCCGCGATGCGGCCCATCAGCGCTTCGACCGCCACGGTCGGCCCTTCGAGGTGCTGGCAGAAGCGCTGCCCGTCGAACACCAGCAGCCCGGTGATGCCGTTGGAGGCATTGAAGGGTCGTGCGCGGGCCAGGATCTGTCCGATGGCCGTGGGCGACTGGCTGTCCGCGAGCTGACTCCAGTACAGGAATTCGTAGAGGGGCAAGGGGGCGGTCGGCGTCGGGCTGCGGTCGGGCATGTCGCCGGCGACTGTAGGCGTGCGCGGCCTACGAAGAAATGTCAAATGACACTCAACATGTCGCTAGAGTTCGCGGGGTATGCAAGGTTCATCCTCCCAGACCCCCGCCGGCTGCGACGGCGCTTGCGCGACCTGCGATCTGCATGAGCGCGACGCCTTCCTGCCCCTGAACGACGCGGAGCGCGATGCGATCGCGGTGTTTCGCACCGGGTCGCGCGAGGTCGCCGCGGGTCGCCTCATCATCGAGGAGCACCGGCGCAGTCCGAACCTCTACACGCTCTACAGCGGCTGGGCGTTCCGCTTCAAGACGCTGAGCGACGGCCGCCGGCAGATCCTGAACTTCCTGCTGCCGGGCGACTTCATGGGCCTGCAGGACGAGTTCGCCGAAGGCACCACCTACGGCGTGGAGGCGGCGACGGATTGCACGCTGTGCGTGTTCCCTCGCGACCGGTTGTGGGACTTCTTCAATCGCCAGCCCAAGCTGGGCTATGCGATCACCTGGCTGGCTGCGAATGAAGAGAAGGCCGTCGACGACAACCTCGTGACGGCCGGGCGCCGCGCCGCGGCCGAGCGGGTGGCCATGGTGCTGCTGCACCTGTACCGGCGTGCGGAGCGGGTGGGTCTGGCGGCCGATGGGCGCGTGCCTTTCTTTCCGTTCCAGCAGCAGCACATCGCCGACGCGGTGGGACT
>JAFEEH010000028.1 GCA_018241185.1 Pseudomonadota bacterium
CGACCGGCCACCGGATAGTGCGGCTCGATGATCTTGAGCAGTACCTTCCTCGGCACAACCAGTTCCATCTCCTCGAGGAAGACCTCTCGCCGGGTCTTCTTCCTCTTGCCTGCGTACTCCGCGTCCGAAAAGCTCATCTGGCTGATCGTGTGTGTCCTCATCTCCACGATCAACGGCCAAGAGCACGATCGGTGGACTTGTTCAGACGTTCCCTAACTGCACGGCTGACTAGCCCTGACGGCCCGCTTTCGCGAAAGCCGCCGCTCGGGAGGCGCGATTCGACGGGCAGCACCCAGTCTTTAGCAGCCCCCACCTCCACCCGTCACGCGCCCGTCCACGGTCGAGCCCCTCCCAAACGCCACACCCCGCCGATGCCGGTCACACGGTTCTCCGCATTGTTAGCATGCCCCGAACCCGCCCGCCCTCGAACCCGAAACTGCATGCCCCCCGCGCCATCTCCCCCCGTCGACTCCACCCCGCCCGCTCTGTGTGCCTCCTGCGCCGCTATCCAGCGCAACTGGCGTCGTGCGCCGGGCCACGCCGAACTTGTCCAGAGCGCCAGCCGCAAAGTCGAGCGCAGTGACGGCCAGAGCGGCGGCCACACGGTGACCATCACCCGCTACGTCTGCGACGCCTGCGGCACGCGGTGGGATTACGAGAACGACCGAACGAACCAGCACGCCGGCTGGTCGCTCGCCAAGGGTTGATCGGGGGGCCGTCCCGGCGGTCGAGCATCGGCGCGTCCTGTTCCAGGCTGGCGCCAGGCGGACCGCCTGATCCGCATGAAACCGAACGCAGCTGCCGTGCGTGCAGCGCTATCGTTTCGATAGCTGCTCACGCCCACCCCACGGACGTTTCAGGCACTTTTGGCTTGCAACTCAGCCGAGCGGGTCGCGCCACTCCGCCCGCCCCGACGCGCGCGGCACCAGCACCGGGTCGTAGCGCCCCGGCGTGCGCGACATGCGCACCTGCTCGGTCACGCCCTGGTAGGCGCCCAGGCCCGTCTCGGCCTGGAACACCTCGGGGTCGAGGTACGCATGCGCGGGGCTGCTGTTGGCGGTGGCGTGCGCATACGGTTTGTCGAACAGCCCCAACGTGTACAGCCACAGCGACAGCCGGGTGAGCGAGACGTGCACGCGCCAGCTGCCGCCCTCCTTCGCGCGGCGCATCAGCGCAGCGACGATGCCGGTGGTGAGCAGCCAGGCGCCCAGGTAGTCGTTGACGACCATGATGCTCGGCAACCTCGGGGCCTGCGGCGTGCCTTCGAGGGTCATCACGCCGGTGACGCAGCCGGCCGTCTGGTCGAAGCCGGGGCGGTCGGCCCAGGGGCCGGTCTGGCCGTGCAGGCTGATGGTGGCGTGCACGATGCCGGGCCGCGCCGCCGCGGCCTGCTCGGGCGAGAGGCCGTGGCGGTCCAGGAAGCCGTGGCGCCGGTTGGCATAGAAGACGTCGGCGCCAGCCAGCAGCTGCTGCATGCGGGCATGGCCTTCGGCGCCGGCCATGTCGAGCAGTGCGGAACGCACGCCGACATTCGCGGTGGCGTAGAGCAGATCGCTCTCGAAGTCGCTCGGGCGCCAGATGTTGAGCACGTCGGCACCGTGCAGCGCCAGCGCGCGGCCGGTGCCGGCGCCGGCGATCACGCGCGCCATGCCGAGCGCGCGAATTCCGCTCAGGGGCAGCGCCGGGTTGGGCATGAAGGGCTGCGGCGGCGCGTCGCCGATGCGCTCGATCTCGATCAGCGGCAGGTCGCGCAGTGCCTCGGTGTAGGCCGCCTCGGCCATGAACTCATCCACCGAGCGCAGCATGGGCATGACGACGCCAGCGCGCGCACATTCTTCTTCCAGTTCGGCGGCCTTCCACCCGCGAATGGCCTGCGCGACGGCCTGCTCGCTGTCGGCGCAGCCCAGCAGGCGCAGCGCCGAGGACTTGAGCCGCGGGTACAGGTTGAGCGGCATCACCCAGCGGCCGTCGCCCGCCTCGTAGAACTTGAGGGTGAAGGGCGAGTCCGGGTCGGCCGTGTTGCGTGGCGGGTGGCCGTTGAGCCGCTCCCACTTGCGGTCGTAGAAGGGGCACAAGCGGTGCGGCGCGCGGTGCAGGTCGACGGCGATGTCCTGCCCGGCACCGCCGCGTGCCTGCCACAACGCCGCCATGGCCACCGACTTGGCCGCCAGGCCGATGCCCGCCGCCGAGGCGATGCGGAACACGCTGGGCAGGATCGGGTCGCGGCCCAGGAACTCGATGCGGCCGCCGCTGTCTTCGGGGGCCAGATCCACGCCGTGCAGCACGCTGCGCAGGTGGGTGTGCGGGTCGAAGCCGTCGGCGTGCGAGGCCGGGGATGCGAGGGCGCGGAGGATGGCGTCGGTGGTGGGGTGGGCGGAAGTCATACGGCAGCTCTTTCCATTCAAGAGACCGTTCAGGCTGAGCCTGTCGAAGCCATGCGCAGGGCTTCGACAGGCTCAGCCCGAACGGATGGGGCACTCAGCCCGAACGGTTGGGGGATTCAGCTCGAAAGGATGGGGCACTCAGCCCGACCGACTTTTGGACTGCAGGGGCTGGCAGCGCGCACGGCCGTGCCCATCAGCCCCTGCCCTGAGCCAGCGCCTGCAGGATCGCGATCTGCCGGGCATCGCGGGCGCTTTCGAGCTCGGCGCGCGTGTGTCGGCCGTACGAGGCGTCGGCCTGCTCGAACAACAGCTTCGTCGTCGCCTCGTCGAAGCGCACTTCGCGCTGCATCGACGCCCAGCGCTTCTCCATGCCGGGACCGAACTGCTGCACGAAGCTGCGCAGCCCGCCGTCGCCGCCGCCCAGGTGGAAGGACGCGAAAGGCCCGTCGACCGCCCAGCGCAGGCCCACGGAGTTCGTCACGATGTCGTCGAGTTCGTCGATGCTGACGACCCCCGCCGACACCAGCGCCACGCACTCGCGGAAGATGGCCGACTGCAGCCGGTTGGCGACGAAGCCGCTAACCTCCTTGCGCAGCACCTTGGGCACCTTGCCCACGGCACGGTAGAAGGCCACGGCCTCCTTCACCGCCGTGGCGGACGTGTCTTCGCCAGGCACCACCTCGACCAGCGGGATGATGTGCGGCGGGTTGAAGGGGTGGCCGATCAGCAAGCGCTGCGGCGTGCTCATCTCGCGCGCCTGCTCGGTGGCGGGAAGGGCAGAGCTGGACGAGAGGAACAGCGCCTTGGCGGGCGCGGCCTCTTCGATGCGCCGCCACAGGCCGCGCTTGAAGTCCATGCGCTCGGGGCCGTTCTCCTGCACCAGGTCGACACCGGCGACGGCGCGCTCCAGGTCCGGTTCGAAGCGCAGGCGCCCGCCGAAGTCGGCCATGGCCAGGGGGGCACCCAGTTGCGCCAACGTGGGCATGGCACGCGCCACATAGTCACGCACCTCGGCCTCGACTTCTGCACGCGGATCACTCACCACCACCGTGAGGCCGTGTGCGAGGAACACCGCCACCCACGAGGCGCCGATGACACCGGCCCCCACGACCGCCACCGTGCGGTAGCGCTGCAGCACGTTGTTGTGGTCTTCGCTCATGGTCGGTTCGCCAGGTAGTCGTGCACCACGGTCGGCGGCGTCAACGAGAGGTCGGCCAGGATATGGCTCGCTGCCACGATCTCGCGCACGGGCAAGTCAGCCATCGGCGCCAGCACGTGCTCGAAGAGCTGCAGCCGCGCCGGGCCTTTGAAGGCGAAGCGGATGTCGATGTCCTGGATCTGCGTGCGCACGAGTTCGCAGATGCGCATCTGCCGGTCGTAGCCGCGCATGAGCTTGAGCATGAAGGTGGGCACGCAGATCTCGGCCCTCGCGTCCTCCACGGCCAGCGGCTGGTGCTTGTAGCCCATGGTGGCCTGTGCGACGCGCAGGCTGCCGTAGTCGAGCGAGCCGACCAGCGTGTCGGAGTCGACGTAGAGTTTCGGCGCGCCGAGCTTCTTGGGGAAGGCGCTCACCTCACGTCCGCTGGCGATGGCCGGGTGGTTGTCCACGTACATCGCGTGCAGGTACTCGCCCTTCTCCTGGCCCAACCGCACGACGACGGCCTGCCCGCATTCGGTGTAGTTGCCCAGGCCCGTGGTGTCGGGCATGCGCATGACCTCGAAACGCACCAGCGGGTCGTCGATCTCCAGCGGCTCGGGCACCACCTTGCGCAGCGCCTCGGGGTCGGTGCGGTAGGTGATGTTGAGGTATTCGCGGTTGTGGAAGCGGTACGGTCCGCGCGGAAAGGCCGGCGCCCCCAGCGGCGTGCTGACCTGCTTGAACAGTTCTTCGATCTTCATGGTGCGGCGGTGCCCTGTTGTCTCCGGTCGTATGCGGGATTCTGCGAGTGACGGCGGGGCAAACGACAGGTTTTCGGCGGCTAAGATGGGGTGAGTTCCGGACAGCCGCCTGCGCCGCAGCGCCCTGCCCGCTGCACCTTTCCCGCCGCCACGCCTAGGACCGCGCCACACGAACCATGCAGGGTGTTCCCGATTCCGTGACCCGCAGCGCGTCGCCGCTCCCGCTGGCCGACGAGCGCGTCTATCCCCCCTACAAGATCGCCACGCTGGTCGAGACGCTGGCCGAATCGGGGGTGGGCGCCGACGCAGCACTCGCCCGCACGGGGCTGCAGGCCGGCGAGCTGCATAGCACCACGCTGCGCACCTCGATCCGCCAGTTCCTCACCGTGTGCCGCAACGGCATGGCCGCCACGGCCGACCCCGAACTGCCCTTCCGCGCCGGCGCACGCATGCGGGTGTCGAGCTACGGCATGTACGGCTACGCGCTGCTGTGCTGCGGCACGCTGCGCGAGGTGACGCAGATGGCGACGCGCTTCCACCGCCTGGCCACGCCGACCGTATCGCTCCAGTTCCGCGAGGAAGCCGAGGCCGGCCGCAGCGAAGGCGTGTGGCGCTTCGACGAGGTGTCGGGCCTGGACGTGGACGATCCGCTGTACCGCTTCCTGGTCGAGTTCCAGTTCGGCATCCACCAGACACTGGCGCGCGACATGCTCGGGCCCGAGTTCGCGCTCAGCCGCCTGCGCATGCGCTACCCGCGCCCGGCACACCATGCGCTGTACCGCCGCCACTTCGGCGTCGATGGCGACTTCGATCAGCCCTGCAACGAGCTGGGGTACCCGGCCGCAGAGCTCGACCGTCCCGCGGCGTACCGCAACCCGATCACGGTGGCGATGGCAGCCGAGGTGTGCGAGCGCCTGCTGGTCGAGGCCAAGACCGCCAGCGGCGTGACGCGTCGCGTCTACAACCTCCTGATGGAAACGCCGGGCCAGTTCGACGACATGGAAGCGCTGGCGCACAAGCTCAACACCAGCTCGCGCACGCTGCGCCGTCACCTCACGCAGCAGGGCACTTCGTACAAGGAGATCCTGGACGACGTGCGCAGCCACCTGGCCAAGGAATACCTGCGCAACACGCGCATGAGCATCGACGACATCGCGGGCACGCTGGGCTTCAGCGATGCAGCCAACTTCCGCCACGCCTTCCGGCGCTGGACGCAGCGCAGCCCGAGCGACTTCCGCAGGTAGTGGCCGCAGCCCCGCGTTTTCCCGGGGGCCGCTGGCCGGTGGGCACCGGTTTGTGACCGCGCGTCGTCTTGGTCGGCGAGAGCCCCGCCTGAACAATGGCTGCTCGCCCCCGTGCCGCCCCAGGCGGCCATCGACCCAGGAGACATCCCCGTGAAGCGTTCCACCTTCATTGCCGCCGGCGCACTCGGCGCTACCGGCCTGCTCGCCTTCGGCGCCGCCCAGGCCGCCGGCTACCCCGACCGACCGATCCGCATGGTCGTGCCCTATGCCGCGGGCGGTGGCGTCGATGCCATCGCGCGCCAGGTGGGCCGCAAGCTTGGCGATGCGCTCGGCCAGCAGGTGGTCATCGACAACAAGCCGGGCGCGGGCGCCATCATCGGGCTCGACGCGGTGGCCAAGGCCACGCCCGACGGCTACACGATCCTCTTCACCGCGGGCTCGTCGATGAACATCAACCCGCACGTCTACAAGAAGCTGCCCTACAACCCCGCCAAGGACTTCCAGCCGGTCGCGCAGGCGGGCAACACGCCGCTGCTGCTGCTGGTCAACGCCGCCAATCCGGCCAGGAGCCTCGCCGACTTCAACGCCGCCGCGAAAGCCAAGCCCGGCAGCGCGAGCTTCGGCTCCTACGGCAACGCGACCACCGGCCACCTGATGGGCGTGGCCTATGCCAAGGACGCGAAGATCGAACTGCTGCACGTGCCCTTCAAGGGCGCGGCACCGGCGCTGACCGACCTCATGGCCGGGCAGATCACCGCGGTGATCGCCGACCTGGGCTCCTCGGCCGGCCTCATCAAGGGCGGCAAGGTGCGCGCCCTCGCGCAGACCGGCGCCAAACGCAACCCCGCGTTGCCCGACGTGCCCACCTTCGGCGAGGCAGGCTTTCCGTCAATGGCGGGGATGACGGGCTGGCTCGGCATCTTCGCGCCGGCGAAGGCCCCCAAGGAGGCGGTCGACAAGCTGGCGACCACGCTGAGCAAGGTGCTGCAGCAAGCCGACCTGAAGGCCAGCATGGCCGAGCTGGGCTACGAGGCGACGGGCCTGGCCGGCGCGAAGTTCGACGAGCTGGTGCGCGCCGACACCGAGCGCTGGGGCAAGGTGGTGAAAGACATGGGCGGCATCACGCTGGACTGAAGAGCAAGGCTGTCACACATCGCCCGGCGGCCGCGCGCGGGGCGCTTTGCAAGGCGCGTCCGGCCCACGGGTCGGAGGCGCCTTTTTTCTTGGTTGCTACGAAATTGATAGCTGCTCGCGCCCACCCCACGGGCGCTACGGGCCGATTTTGGCTTGAAGGTTCAGCGAACGAAGGTACGGCGCACCTCGAGCGGCGCATAGACCGCGGCGATCTGCGCGCGCAGTTGCGTGGCCGGCTGCGCCCAGGGCTTCGCGAGCGCGAACCAGCCGTCAAAGCCCGTGGGGACGAAGGCACCCAGCACGCGGTTGCGCGAGCGCTCCAGCCACTCGCCGGCCATCAGCCCGCCGGTCACCCAGTGCGGCACCCACGGGCCCAGCAGCGCAGGCGCCCGCGCCGTGGCGCCCAGCTCGAGCGTGCAGTCGGGCTGCGCCGCCACGCCGCCCTGGAAGGCCGCCGCGAGCGCGTCGCCGATGCGGTCGAGCGCATCGCGCGCGGCGCGCAGCACGGCGTCGAAGTTGAGAAAGCCGTGGAACTGGCCGGCGTAGTGCAGCAGCTGCACGGGTACGCCGTCGGCACGCAGCCGCGCGGCATAGGCCAGGCCGTCGTCGCGGATCGGATCGAAGCCGGCGGTCAGCACCAGCGCGGGCGGCAGCCCGGCCAGGCTCGGCGCCAGCGCCGGCGACAGGCGCGGGTCGTCCAGGTCGTGCGCATGCGTGGCGACCTGCGCGTCGAACCAGCGGATGGAGTCTTCGGTGAGCAGGAAGCCCTCTGCGTTCTGCGCGCGAGAGGGGTACGCATCGCGCAGGTTGGTGGCCGGATAGACCAGCACCTGCAGCCGCGGCGGCGCCGCATCACCGCGATCGGCAACGCGCTGGGCCAGCGCGGCCGCGATGTTGCCGCCGGCCGAGTCACCGCCCAGCGCGAAGCGCTCGGCGTCGATGCCCAGCCGCGCGGCATGCGCACGCAGCCAGTCGAGCGCGGCCAGTGCGTCGTCGCGGCCGGCATGCAGGTCGTGCTCGGGCGCGAGCCGGTAGCGCACCGTCGCGACGACGGCTCCGCTGCGTTCGGCGATGTGGCGGCAGATCGCATCGGCGGTGGCCAGGTTGCCGACCGTGAAGCCGCCGCCGTGCAGCCACAGGAAGAGCGGCCGAGCCGCGCCGGCCTCTGCCGCCGCCGGACGGAACAGACGCAGCGCCAGCGTGCCGCCCGGGCCGGGAATGCGATGGTTGTCCACCCGCGCCAGCGGCACGCGCCGCGCCATCAGCGTCGACATCAGGTGCCAGCGCCGGCGCATCGCGGCCACGCTGGGCACCTGGCCCGCCGAGCGGCGTGCGACCAGGTTCAGGCTGCGCAGCAGCACCTGCGCCTCGGGGTCGGGCTTCGACGCGCGCAGCGTGCGCGGCAGTCCCGGGCCGGCAGGCAGCATGCGCACGGCGCTCACAGCGAGGACACCAGGTGCCCGCCGTCGACCGCGATGACCGCACCGGTCATCCACGACGAGGCCTCGGTGGCCAGCAGCAGCCAGGCGCCGTCGAGCTCCTCGGCTTTACCCAGCCGGCGCATGGGCACGCGCTTGATCATGGCCTGCCCCGCCTCGGTGGCGAAGTAGGCATCGTTGATGTCGGTGAGGATGTAGCCCGGCGCGATGGCGTTCACGCGGATGCCGTAGCGTGCCCATTCGAGCGCCAGGCCCTTGGTCATCTGGATCACCGCGGCCTTGGTGGCCGAATACGGCACCACGTGGTGCATGACGCGCTCGCCCAGGATGGAGGCGATGTTGATGATGGCACCGCCGCGCTTGGCGTTGCGCCAGCGCCGGGCGGCCTCGGTGGCGGTGAGCCACACGCCACGCAGGTTGATCTGGATGGTGCTGTCGAAGTCCGCCGGGCTCATGTCGATGGCCGGCCCGTCGCCGCCCACGCCGGCGTTGTTGACCACCACGTCGACCGGGCCGCCGTCGGCATCGATGGCCTCGAAGCCGGCGCGGATGGCGGCGTCGTCGCCCACGTCCATCTCGAGCACCAGCACGCGCCCGGCGCCGAGTGTCTTCAGCTCGGTGGCCAGGGCCTCGAGCTTCGCCTTGCGCCGCGCCGCGATCACGACGCGCGCGCCGTTGCGTGCCGCAAGCCGCGCGAAGTGCGCGCCCAGCCCGCTCGATGCGCCCGTGATGAGCACGCCCTTGCCCTTGAGCATTGCGCCCAGATCCATGCGGTTGTCTCCTTTGTCTTGGTATCGAATACGGGATCGGGCAGCCGAACGCAGAGGGCGCAGAGGTCTCGCATAGAACGCAGAAGCAAAACCGAATTCTTCTGGCTGTTGTTCTGCGCCCTTTGCGCAATCTTTGCGCTCTCCGCGTTCGGCTGTCCGCTTTCCTAGGTTTCGCCGACGCCGTAGGCCTGCAAGCGCGCCGCGACCTCGGCCACGTGGTGGCTCAGCACCACCACGTCGTGCGTGCTGCCGTCGCGGCCGCGCACATGGCCCGCCAGCAGCGCCTCGGGGCGAAAGCCCAGGCTCTCGAACATGGCGATGGCGCTGGTCTGGTCGGTGGTCATCTGCGCCGTGAGCTTCTCCAGGCCCAGCGCGAGGGCCTGCGCGAAGCAGTCCTGGATCAACAGGCGACCCAGACCCAGGCCGCGCGCCGCCGGCCCGACCACCACGCGCAACTCGCCTACGTGCGGCGACCACGACAGGTCGTCGTGGATCAGCGCGGTGCAGCCGACGATCCGCCCGTCGAGCCGTGCCACTAGGCTGGGCATGCGCCGGCGCTCCACCGCCTCGCGCAGCCATGCCTTGATCACGCGCGGCTGGCTGATGTCGCGGTAGGTGAAGAGCAGGTCGTGCGCTGGCAGCGCCTGCGCGAAGGCGAGCAGCGCCGCCTCGTCGCCGGCGCGCAGTTCGTCGATTGCCACGGCCTTGCCGTCGAGGGTCAGCGACCGCGGGTAGTGGCGCAAAGGGTCGTGGGGTGCATTCATACCGATCGTTCTCCGAGCCATTGGTCGAGCTTGGGCCACATGCGCTTGACGGCATTGGGCCCGGCCACCAGGCTGACATGCCCGCCCTTGAGCATGACTTCTTCCTTGTCGGTGGAGCCGACCTTGTCCATCAGCGGATGGGCGGCGGCGTAGGGCACGATGTGGTCGTGCTCGGCCACCACCGACAGCAGCGGCACACGGATGCGGCCGAGGTCGACGGTCCTGCCGCCGATCTTCAGCGTGCCCTTGTGGAGCGCGTTCTCCCACATCAGCAGCTCGGTGGTCTGCTTGAAGTAGGCGCCGGCCAGCGGCAGCGTCTCCGTGCCCCAGCGGTCCATCATGCGGTATTGCCTGACGTACTCGTCGTTCCACATGTTGTCCCACAGGCGCAGCGCACCGGTCACGCGGCCGGTGGGGCGCAGCGCGTCGAAGCCGCCCGTGATGACCTGCGCCGGCACGATGCCGTTGGCGTCGACGATGCGGTCGACGTCGAAGTGCTTGCGGTCCGACCAGGCCTGGAACAGCGTCATCTGGCTGAAGTCGACGGGCGTGGTGAAGCACACCAGGTTGGCCAGCGGCCCATCGGCATGCAGCGCGGCGTAGATGAGCGACAGCACGCCGCCGAAGCAGTAGCCGACGATGTTCACGTCCTGCTCGCCCGATCGCTCCTGCACCCGCCGCACGCACTCGGGGATGAAGCGCTGCGTGTAGTCCTCCAGCCGCAGGCCGGCCTCGTCGGCGCGCGGCGGGTTCCAGTCCATCACGTAGACGTCGTAGCCACGCTGCAGCAGGTGCTCGACCAGGCTCTGCCCGGGTGCGAGGTCGAAGATGTAGGCGCGGTTGGTGGTGGCCATCACCAGCAGCAGCGGCACGCGGTAGATCTCGTCGGCCATGGGCCGGTAGTGGTAGAGGCTGAGCGTGCCTTCGCTGTGAACCAGTTCCTTGGGCGTGGTGCCCACGGTGGCGGCGCCGGCACCGAGGTAGTTCACGCCCTTGATGCTGCGTTGCACCGCGTGGTCGATCTCGTCGCGCACGCGGGCGACCCAGTCGAGGTCGGGCGCAGCGGGCTTCTCTGCCCGGGTCTTCGTCTCGGTGGCCATGCTCAGCGCCCCTTGCGCGTGGCCGGGCGGCGGGTAGCGGCCGGCTTCTTGGCGGCAGGTCGGCGGCGCGCGGGGGCAGGTGGTGCAGCGGCTTCCAGAGGGGCTGCCGGCGGCGCCGCCGCGGACGGCGGCGCCGGCCGCCGCGTGCGGGGCGGCATGGCGGACGGCGCCGGGCTGGCCGCCGGATGCTGCGCGCCGAGCAGGCGTGCGATCTGGCCGAGCTGGTCCTCGATGCGCTGCAGGCGCTCTCCCAGTTCGAGCAACTCGCCGCGGCTGGGCAGGTTCAGTTCCTTCAGCAGCGCGGTGTTGGCCTTGCCCAGCGCCTGCTGCAGGCCCAGCGACATGCCCAGCAGCGCATTGGTGGCACGCGCGAAGTCCTCGGACTTCATCTCCTGGTTGGCCACCTGGTTGGTGCGGTTCTCCCACTGGCCGAGCGCGTCGCGCCACAGGTTCAGGGGGTCGAGCATCGAAAGTCCGCTTGTTGCCATGGCTGCACCCTTGGGCCCGTGCTGCGGGGTCGCGCCCGGGTCGTGTTGTCTCCTGCGGCGCATGGTAGCCACCACTTCGCTTGCCGCACAGGTGCCCTGCGGCCACGCCCGCTGGGCGACCGGCCACTGCCAAGGAGGCCATTCCCATGAGCCCCGGGAAAACCCCTGATTGAGCGTATCGGTCGACCCCCTAAACTTTATTCAACTTGAATTAATTAATAGGCGGCTTAGCCGCCCATTCGGAGACCACCTTGCCATCCACCGGTCCGGGCCGCGGCACCAACTCGGTCAACCTTCGCCAGTACAACGAGCGCTCGCTGCTGCAGCGGCTGCGCCGTGCGGGCGAGGCGTCCAAGGCCGACCTGGCGCGCTGGGCACAGCTGACCAACACCGCGGCCGGCAGCATCGTCCAGGCGCTGGAGGAGTCGGGCCTGATCGAAGGCGCCGGCCGCCGCCACGAGGGCCAGCGCGGCCAGCCGGCCGGCCTGTACCGCATCAATCCGCAAGGCGCCTACGGCGTGGGCGTGCGGCTGGACCGCACCAGCATCGAGACGGTGCTGATCGACCTGGGGGGCCGCATCCTCCCCCGCGTGGTGCACGCCCAGCTGCTGCCTCACCCCGCCGAAGCACTGGCGCTGGTGCAGGCCGACGTGGCGCGCGTGCTGGCCGAGCTGTCGCCC
>JAFEEH010000029.1 GCA_018241185.1 Pseudomonadota bacterium
AAGGCGCCGGCCGCCCCGCCGCAGATCGCCGCCCTGGAGGACAACACGGACTGATGCGCATCCTCCAAGTCAGCGCCGAGCTGTTCCCGCTGCTGAAGACCGGCGGCCTGGCCGACGTGGCCGGTGCCTTGCCGCTGGCGCTGGCCGCTGCCGGCGAAGACGTCCGCGTGCTGCTGCCCGGCTTCCCGGCCCTGCGCGCGGGCGTGCACCACGCCGCCCCGGTGGCCGAGTTCCGCACCCCCTGGGGCGAGACGGCGCGCCTCGTGTACGGGCACATCGAGCTCGACGCGCGCCAGCGCATCGGCACCTACCTGATCGACGCGCCGGCGCTGTACGACCGCCCCGGCAACCCCTACGAGGACGCGAACCGCCAGCCCTACGGCGACAACCACCGGCGCTTCGCCCTGCTGGGCTGGGCCGCGGCGCAGCTCGCACAGGGGCTGGACGGCCACTGGCACCCCGAACTGGTGCATGCGCACGACTGGCATGCCGCGCTGGCGCCGGCCTACCTCGCCTTCGCGCCGGGCGGGGCGCGCGCGCGCAGCGTCTTCACCATCCACAACCTGGCCTACCAGGGCCTGTTCGGTGCCTGGGCCTTCGCCGACCTGGGCCTGCCTGCCGAAGCCTTTCGCATCGACGGGCTCGAATACCACGGGCAGGTGTCGTTCATGAAGGCCGGCCTGCACTATGCCGACCAACTCACGACGGTGAGCCCGAGCTATGCGCGCGAGGTGCAGACCCCCGCGCAGGGCCACGGCCTGGACGGCCTGCTGCGCGCGCGCACTGGCGTGCTGCATGGCATCCTCAACGCCGTGGACGACGCGGTCTGGAACCCGGCCACCGACACGCTCATCCCCCAACCCTTCAGCATGCCCGAAGGCCGCCGCATGGCCGGCAAGGCGCGCAGCAAGGCCGAGGTGCAGCATGCGCTGGGCCTCGCCGTCGATGCCAGGGTGCCACTGTTCGTGCTGGTGAGCCGGCTGACCGAGCAGAAGGGGCTGCACCTGGTGCTCGAAGGCCTGGACGCACTGCTCGCGCAGGGTGGCCAGCTCGCGCTGCTGGGCAGCGGCGACGCCTGGCTGCAGGACGCCTTCCGCGCCCGCGCGGCCGCGGCCCCCGCTCAGGTGAGCGCCACCATCGGCTACGACGAAGCACTGGCACACCGGCTGTTCGCGGCCGGCGACGTGACGCTCGTGCCCTCGATGTTCGAGCCCTGCGGCCTGACGCAGATGTACGGCCTCAAGTACGGCGCGCTGCCGCTGGTGCACCGCGTCGGCGGCCTGGCCGACACGGTGGTCGACTGCACGCTCGAGGACATGGCCGCCGGCACCGCCAACGGCTTCGCCTTCGACGGCTTCGACACCGCCGCCTATGCGCGCGCCGTGCGACGCGCCTTCGCCCTTTACGACCGGCCGGCCGACTGGCGCCGGGTGCGCGCAACGGGCATGCGCCAGCCCTTCGACTGGGGCACGGCCGCCGCGCAGTACATCGACGTCTACCGGCGCGCGCTCGGGCACTGAGCACCGGGCGACGCCTTTCGCTTTCCTGAAACCCACGACCTTCAGGCTTTTGCCATGACCATTTCCCAGTTCGAATACGACCATCCCGACCGCGACGTCGCCGCCTTCAAGCGCGCCGTTGCCAACAAGCTCATGTACGCCGTCGGCAAGGACCCGGTGGCCGCCAGCCAGGACGACTGGCTGCATGCCACCGCGCTCGCCGTGCGAGACCAGCTCGTGGAGCGCTGGATGACCACCACGCGTGCCAACTACGCGCAGGACATCAAGCGCGTGTACTACCTGTCGATGGAGTTCCTGATCGGCCGCACCTTCACCAACGCGCTGCTGGCGGTGGACCTGTACGACACCGTGAAGGCCGCGCTGGACGACTTCGACATCGACATGAGCGCGCTGGCCGAGCGCGAGCCCGACGCGGCGCTGGGCAACGGTGGCCTCGGGCGGCTGGCAGCCTGTTTCCTCGATTCGATGGCGACGCTGGGCGTGCCGGGCATGGGCTACGGCATCCGCTACGAGTACGGCATGTTCCGCCAGCGCATCATCGACGGCCAGCAGGTCGAGACGCCCGACTACTGGCTCACGCGCGGCAACCCCTGGGAATTCCAGCGGCCCGAGGTGCGCTACCGCGTGCGCTTCGGCGGCCACGTCGAAGGCCGGCAGGCCTACGGAGCGGCCAAGTGGGTCGACACGCACGACGTGCTGGCCATCGCCTACGACACCATCATCCCGGGCTACGGCACGCAGGCCACCAACACGCTGCGCCTGTGGTCGGCCCGCGCCACCGAGGAGATCGACCTCAGTGCCTTCAACAAGGGCAACTACATGGCGGCGGTGGAGAGCAAGAACCACTCCGAGAACGTGTCGCGCGTGCTCTACCCCGACGACTCCACCCTCTCGGGCAAGGAACTGCGCCTGCACCAGGAGTACTTCTTCTGCAGCGCCAGCGTGCAGGACCTGGTGCGCCGCTACCTGCGCAACCACACGGGCTTCAGCCAGCTGCACGAGAAGGTCAGCATCCACCTGAACGACACGCACCCGGTGCTCGCGGTGCCGGAGCTGATGCGCCTGCTGCTCGACGAGAACGGCCTGCCCTGGGACGAAGCCTGGGCGCAGACGCAGAAGGTCTTCAGCTACACCAACCACACGCTGATGCACGAGGCGCTGGAGACCTGGCCGGTGGAGATGCTCGGGCGCGTGCTGCCGCGGCACCTGCAGATCATCTTCGACATCAACTCGCGCTTCCTGGCCGAGGTGACCACCCAGGTGGGCCACGACAACGAGCTGATGCGGCGGCTGTCGCTGGTCGACGAGTCGGGCGAGCGGCGCGTGCGCATGGCCTACGTGGCCGTGCTGGCGAGCCATTCGGTCAACGGCGTGTCGGCGCTGCACTCGGAGCTGATGAAGCAGTCCATCTTCGCGGACTTCGCCAGGCTCTTTCCCGAGCGCTTCAACAACAAGACCAATGGCGTGACGCCGCGCCGCTGGCTGGCGCAGGCCAACCCGCCGCTGGCGGCGCTGCTGGACAAGCGCATCGGCCGCGGCTGGCGGCGCGACCTGTCGCAGCTGGAGGCCCTGCGCCCGATGGCCGACCAGGCGAACTTCGTGCGCGCCTTCCGCCATGCCAAGCGCGAGAACAAGCTGCGCCTGGCCAACTGGGTGGAGCAGCACATGGACGGCCTGCTGCTGGACACCGACGCGATGTTCGACGTGCAGGTCAAGCGTATCCACGAGTACAAGCGGCAGCTGCTCAACGTGCTGCACGTCATCGCGCGCTACCAGCGCATCCTCGACGATCCGAATGGCAACCACGTGCCGCGCGTGGTGGTGTTCGCGGGCAAGGCTGCCTCGGCCTATGCCATGGCCAAGCAGGTGATCCGGCTCATCAACGACGTCGGCGCAGTGATCAACGCCGACGAGCGCGTGGGCAAGCTGCTCAAGGTGGTGTTCCTGCCCAACTACTCGGTCAGCCTGGCCGAAATCATCATGCCGGCGGCCGACCTGTCGGAGCAGATCTCCACCGCCGGCACCGAGGCCTCGGGCACCGGGAACATGAAGTTCGCGCTCAACGGCGCGCTGACCATCGGCACGCTGGACGGCGCGAACGTCGAGATGCGCGAGAACGTGGGCGAGGACAACATCTTCATCTTCGGCAACACCACGCCGCAGGTGGCCGACATCCGCGCCAGCGGCTACCAGCCGCGCGACTGGTACGAGGGCAACCCCGAGCTCAAGCGCGTGCTCGACGCGATCCAGTCCGGTGTCTTCTCACCCGGCGAGCCCAACCGCTACCAGGGCATCTTCGACGCGCTGGTGAACTGGGGCGACCACTATCTGCTGCTCGCGGACTACGCGAGCTACGTCGAAACGCAGGGCCAGGTGGATGCGCTGTACCGCGACCCCGACGCCTGGACCCGCAAGGCCATCCTCAACGTCGCCGGCATGGGCGCCTTCTCGTCCGATCGCACCATCGCCGAGTACGCGCACGACATCTGGCACACGAAGCCGGTGGTGCTGGGCTGACGGGAGAATTCGGACAGCCGAACGCAGAGGGCGCAGAGGATTCGCAGAAGACGCGGAAAATTCAAAGGAAAAGTGGCCTCAGCGCCCATGGGACGGGCGCCAGCAGCTATCAAAAAAGGAGCGCCCAGGCCCTGCCGGGTTGGCTCCTTTTCTACTTCTGCGCCCTCTGCGGAACCTCCGCGCCCTCTGCGTTCGGCTGCCCGCTTCCCGGCTGCACGCCCGACGCTGCCTCGGTCACGAAGCCGATGCGGCCGAGCCCCGCCTGGTTCGCAATGCCCATGAGTTCGACCACCTTGCCATAGGGCACGGTGTGGTCGGCGCGCAGTTGGACCTCGGTGTCGCGGCTGCGCTCGGCGGCGGCCTTGAGCCTGGCGGCGAGGTCCTCGTTGCTGGCGATGCGCTGCTCGTCGAGGAAGACATTGCCGCCCGCGTCGACCGCGAGCGTGACGAAGCGCGGCGTGTCGTTGGGCTGGCCGGCGTCGGTGCGCGGCAGGTCGAGCTTGATGCTGCTGGCCATGAGCGGCGCGGTGATGATGAAGATCACCAGCAGCACCAGCATCACGTCCACCAGCGGCGTGACATTGATGTCCGACAGCGGGCGCTGGCCGCCGCCGCCCAGCGCGCGGCCACCGGCACCGGGGGCGCTGCCGAGGGAACTGCGGCCGAACGCCATCGGGTGCCTCGCCTCAGGCGGTGACGACCGGCATCGGGCGTGCCGGCGGCACGGCCGGCACCTCGGGCGCGAAGGTGGCGAGCAGGTCGTGCGCAAAGCCTTCCAGCTCGGCCTCGATGCGGCCGACGACACGGCCGAACACGTTGTAGGCCAGCACGGCCGGAATGGCCACCGCGAGCCCGAAGGCCGTCATCACCAGCGCCTCGCCCACCGGGCCCGCCACCTTGTCGATGGTGAACCCGCCGGTCTGCACCGCGATGGTGGCCAGCGCGCGGTGGATGCCCCACACGGTGCCCAGCAGGCCGACGAAGGGGGCCGTGGCACCCACCGTGGCGAGCAGGATCTGGCCCGCCTGCAGCCGTCGCAGCGCACCGTGCAGTGCATCGCGCAGCGCGCGGGTCAGACGCTGGGCCAGGCCGCCTTGCGCGGCCAGGTCGCCGCGGCGGGCTTGTGCGTCCTGCGCCACCTGCTGCAAGGCGAGCACGGCGGGTCGGACCAGCGCCGCACGGTCGAAGCCCTGCAGGCGCTGCGCGGCCTCGTCCAGGCCCGGCGATTGCCAGAAGGCGGCGATGCTGCGCAGCACGTCGCGCGTGCCACCGCGCAGCAGCCAGGCCTTCCAGAGGATCACGACCCAGCTCGCGACCGACATCGCCAGCAGCAGCGCCGCCACGGCGCGGCTGACGGCGTCGCCCTGGGTCAGGAGTTCGAGGGCGGACATGGCTGGCGCGACGAGGTGCTCAGCGCAGGCCCAGCACGTCGAACATGTCGAACAGGCCGGTCTTCTTCGTGGCCAGGAAACGCGCGGCGCGCAGGCTGCCTTGCGCATAGCCGGCACGGTTGGACGACTTGTGCGAGATCTCGATGCGCTCGCCGATGCCGGCAAAGAGCACGGTGTGGTCGCCCACGATGTCTCCGCCGCGGATGGTGGCGAAGCCGATGGTGGACGGGTCGCGCTCGCCCGTCACACCCTCGCGGGCGTAGACGGCGCAGTCCTTGAGGTCGCGGCCCAGCGCCTCGGCAATGACCTCGCCCATCTTGAGTGCGGTGCCCGAAGGCGCATCGACCTTGTGGCGGTGGTGCGCCTCGATGACCTCGATGTCGTAGCCGGTCGACAGGGCCTTGGCCGCCATCTCCAGCAGCTTGAAGGTGACGTTGACGCCCACGCTCATGTTGGGCGCCATGACGATGGCGATGTCCTTGGCGAAGGCCGCGACCTCGGCCTTCTGCGCATCGGAAAAACCGGTGGTGCCGATCACGGCCTGCACGCCGAGTTCGCGGCACACCGCCAGGTGCGCCAGCGTGCCTTCCGGGCGGGTGAAGTCGATCAGTACCTGCGCATTCGCAAGGCCCGCGCGCAGGTCGTCGGTGATCGGCACGCCCGCCGGCTGGCCGAGGAAGGCGGCCGCATCGCTGCCCAGCGCCGGGCTGCCGGGAATGTCGAGCGCGCCGGCCAGTTGCAGGTCGTCGGCCTGGCGCACGGCTTCGACGAGCATGCGGCCCATGCGCCCGGAAGCGCCGGCGATCGCGACGCGGCGCGAGGAAGAAGACGAAGAGGTGGTCGGGGAGGTCACGCGCGGCAGGCCTGGAGGCGTCGGATCGGGAGGAGGAGGACGCCGCCCGCAGCGGCCGGTGGCGCCCCCGGGGCGCGAGGGACGCCGCTCAGCGCGGCGACGACTCGAGCGGCGGGTAGGTCGGCGGCAGCGGCGTCAGCGAGCGCGCCGAGGCCTCGGTCGATTTCGCGTCGGCCGGCGCATCGAACTTCTTGAGCTGGTCTTCGGTGGCCTCGAGCACGGGCACCTTGCCGGACTTCTTGCGGGTGTCGATGGTGGAGACGAACTCCTGCTCGCTGGGCATGGGATCGCCCTCGAAGCTGGCCAGCGTGTCGCCGTTGAACATCAGCGTCAGGCGGCGCTGCTGGGGATCGACACCCTGGCGCTTGATGGTGAAGACGTAGTCCCAGCGGTTGGAATGGAACACGTCGGTCAGCAGCGAGGTGCCGAGGATGTCGCGCACCTGCTGGCGCGTCATGCCGGGCTTGAGCGCCTCGACCTGTTCCTTGGTGACCACGTTGCCCTGCACGACCTCGACCTTGTAGGGGGTGACGGCGTACAGCGCGTTGCGCATGCGATCGCTGGTGCTGCTGCACCCGGCCACGCCGATGCCTGCGAGCAGGGCGGCAGCCAGCAGCAGCGGCTGGCGTTGGGTTGAACCAAGCATGGGAAAAAGGCGTAGCGATATGATCCGAAGATTGTAGCGGCAGGCCCTTGCCGGGCCTTCGCCGCGGTCCTGCTGCCAGGCTGCGCACACATCGACCATGGGCAACATCGACAACCTCAAGAGCACCGGCCTGAAGGCCACCCTCCCCCGCCTCAAGATCCTGGAAATCTTCCAGGCCGGTGGGCTGCGGCACATGACGGCCGAAGACGTGTTCCGGGTGCTGCTCAACGAACACTCCGACATCGGCCTGGCCACCGTGTACCGCGTGCTCACTCAGTTCGAGCAGGCGGGCATCCTGTCGCGCAGCCACTTCGAGAGCGGCAAGGCGGTGTACGAGCTCAACGAAGGCACGCACCACGACCACCTGGTGTGCACGTCCTGCGGCAAGGTCGAGGAGTTCTACGACGCCGAGATCGAGCGCCGCCAGCAGCTGATCGCCAAGGACAAGGGCTGGCATCTGCAGGACCACGCCATGTCGCTGTACGGCGTGTGCGCCGACTGCCAGGCCAAGCAGCACTGAGCGTCCGCTGTCGCCGCGACGCTCAGTCGCCCTGCTCCATGGCCTTGTGGTGCCGCGCGACGAAGTCGGCGTAGGTGTCGATGCCCCGCAGTTGCAGGATCGAATTGCGCACCGCCGCCTCCACCAGCACGGCGATGTTGCGGCCGGCCACCACCTGGATCACCGCCTTGCGCACCGGCACGCCCAGCACGTCTTGCGTCAGCGGCTCGGCCGGCAGGCGCTCGTAGTCGCGCTCGAAGGAGTCGCGCCGCACCAGGTGAACGATCAGGTTCAGGCGCATCTTCCGGCGCACGGCCGTCTCGCCGAAGATGGCCTTGATGTCCAGCAGACCGATGCCGCGCACTTCCAGCAGGTTCTGCAGCAGGTCCGGGCAGCGGCCCACGATGGTGGCCTGGTTGATGCGGTACAGGTCCACCGCGTCGTCGGCCACCAGGCCGTTGCCGCGCGAGATCAGCTCCAGCCCCAGCTCGCTCTTGCCCAGCCCCGACTCGCCCGTGATCATCACGCCCATGCCCAGGATGTCCATGAACACGCCGTGCATCGAGGTGCGCTCGGCGAAGTGCTTGGACAGGTAGGCACGCAGCACGTCGATCACGAAGGCCGAGGACTCGCGCGTGGCGAAAAGTGGCAGCTGGGCGCGCTCGCAGATCGACAGCAGCTCGTCCGGCGCGGCCTGGCCGTCGGCCAGCACCAGCATGGGCGGCTCCAGCGTCACGATGCGGGCGATGCGGCGGGCGCAGTCCTCGGCCGTGCCGCGCGTGAGGTAGGCGATCTCGCGTGCGCCCATGATCTGCACGCGGTACGGGTGGATGTAATTCAGGTAGCCGACCAGGTCGGCCGCCGACTGGGCGCGGCTGATGACGTCGGGGTCGAACTGGCGCTCCGAGGCGCCCAGGCCCGCGAGCCATTCCCAGCGCAAGGCGCCGCGGAATTCCTCGAACATCGCGTCCGCACTGATGACCGTCGGTTTCATGGGTGCATTGTGACGAGGACGATCAGCACCCCGCGCAGCCGGGCGCGAGGGACCGTCAGGCGACCTGCGTGGAACGCCAGCCGGCGATCAGCGCATGCAGTTCCGTGGCGTCGCTGCTGGTCTTGATCTTTTCCCGCAGCCCTGCATCGCTGAGCATTTCGGCGATCTCGGAGAGGATTTCCAGGTGCTTCTGCGTGGCCGCCTCGGGCACCAGCAGGAAGATGAGCAGCATGACCGGCTGCTCGTCCGGGGCGTCGAAGCCGATCGGGTTGGCCAGCTGGAACACGGCCGCCATGGGCGCCTTCAGCCCCTTGATCCGGCCGTGCGGGATGGCCACGCCATGCCCCAGCCCGGTGGAACCGAGCCGCTCGCGGGCGAACAGGCTGTCGGTGATCAGGGCACGGCCCAGGCCATGGAGGTTCTCGAACAGCAGACCGGCCTCTTCGAAGGCCCGCTTCTTGCTGGTAGCGTCGACGCTCACGAGAACTTGAGCGGGCGGCAGGATGGACGCGAGACGGTTCATGGTGGGATCGGGGCGCGATTATGCACCTCCCGCCTTGTGTGTACCAGAAATGTCAAAGCCGCCCGAAGGCGGCTTGCAAGAGGATTTGCCCGGGGGTCCCCGCGCGCTCGAAACGAAATTCTACAAAGAAAGTGCTCAGCGCCGGGGCTTGGCGGCCCTCACATCACGCGCTTGGGCGCGGCGTGGTGGTGGTCCTGCAGGCGGTCCTTGTGGCGCACCACCTGGCGGTCGAGCTTGTCGACCAGCTCGTCCACCGCGGCGTACAGATCAGCGTGGCTGCACTCGGCGAACATGTCATTGCCCTTGACGTGGATGTTGCACTCGGCGCGTTGCCGGCGCTCCTTCTCCTTCTGCTTTTCCACCGTGAGGATCACCCGCACATCGACCACCTGGTCGAAATGACGCGTGATCCGGTCGAGCTTGCTGGTGACATAGCTGCGAAGCGCGGGGGTGACGTCGAGGTGATGACCGCTGATCGTCAAATTCATGAATGACCTCCTGGAAATTGACGGTTGGAAAACGGCACGCGCCGGATGGCGCTGGCCGGCGGGGAAAAGGAAACGTTGGGGAGTGCTTGTCGTTGTTTTGTAGGAGACGGTCGATTCACTATGCCCGGGGTGTCATCGAATTGCAATCCCCGCAATTGCCCAGGGTCAAAGCAGGCGGCGATTGCTTCCAGATCTATAGCAGCGAGCGCTGACGGCACCGGCTTTCGCAGGCGCATGAGGCCCAATGACTGACGTCAGCGCCAATTGGCGCGAAGCCGCGCGCGCAGGTCCATCACGGCGGCTGGCGGCGGCACGAAGACCGGTTGAGGCGGTGGCGGCGGCCAGGTCACGCGCTCGAAGGCATGCAGGTCTGCCTCGGGCAGGAAGCGCGTGCGCCCCGCGTACATGTGGCGATCGCCGCGCGCGCTCTGCTGCGTGACGTAGAAGCGCTGCGGCACCAGCAGGTGCAGGTGGTCCCTGGCCCGCGTCATCGCGACATACAGCAGGCGCCGCTCCTCTTCCAGCTCGTGCGTGCCCTGTGCCACGTCGGCCGGCAGGCAGCCGTCCACCACGTTGAGCACGTGCACCGCGTTCCACTCCTGGCCCTTGGCGGAGTGGATGGTCGAAAGAATGAGGTAGTCCTCGTCGAGCAGCGGCGGGCCGGGCCGGTCGCTCGTGGACTCGGGCGGGTCGAGCGTGAGCTCGGTGATGAATCGCTCGCGCGAGGCGTAGCCCGCGGCCAGCTGCGCGAGCTGCTCGATGTCGCCGCGGCGCACCAGCGCATCGTCGTGCAGCCGCTCGAGATGCGGGAGATACCACGCCATGGCCAGCTCCATCTCGGCGGGCCAGCCGGCCTGGCCTGCACGCAGCGCACGCCAGGCTTCGGCGAAACGCGCCCATTCCTCGCGTGCCGCAACGGGCGGCACGAAGGCCTGCAATGCGACCGCCGGGTCGGCGGCCCCGTCCATCGCATCGAGCAGCCGCGACGCCGTCGCCGGCCCGATGCCCGGAATGAGCTGCACCACCCGGAAGCCCGCGAGGCGGCTGCGCGGGTTCTGCACGAAGCGCAGCAGCGCGAGCAGGTCCTTCACATGCGTGGCCTCGAGGAACTTGAGCCCGCCGTACTTGACGAAGGGAATGTTGCGCCGCGCGAGCTCCAGCTCGAGCGCGGCGCTGTGGCTGGAGGTGCGGAACAGCACCGCCTGCTGCTTGAGCGCGAGGCCGTTCTCGCGCCGCGACAGCACGCTGTCGGCCACCCACACGGCCTGCTGCGCCTCGTCGGGCACCAGCACGATCTGCGGCGCACCGGCCGAGGGCTTGTCGGTCCACAGGCGCTTGGCGTAGCGCTCGGCGGCGTGCGCCATCACGGCGTTGGAGGCATCGAGGATGGGCTGCGTCGACCGGTAGTTGCGCTCCAGCGTGACCACGCGAGCGGGTTGCGCGAACTGCGCCGGGAAGTCGAGGATGTTGCGCACCGTGGCCCCGCGGAACGAATAGATCGACTGCGCGTCGTCGCCCACGGCCGTGACGCCCGCGCCGTCGGGCTTCAGGCGCAGCAGGATCTCGGCCTGCAGGCGGTTGGTGTCCTGGTACTCGTCGACCAGCACGTGGTCGAAGCGTGCGCCCACGTGGGCAGCGATCGACGGCTCGCCCATCATCTCGGACCAGGCCAGCAGCAGGTCGTCGTAGTCGAGCACGTTCTGCTGCTGCTTGGCCTCGACATACGCGCCGAAGAGGCGTGGCAGCTGCTCGGCCCAGTCGGCACACCAGGGGAAGGCCTGCGCCAGCACCGTCGCCAGCGGCAGCCGCGTGTTCACGGTGCGCGAGTAGACCGACAGGCAGGTGCCCTTTATCGGGAAGCGCTTCTCGGTGCGCGAGTAGCCCAGGTCGTTGCGCACCAGGCCCATCAGGTCCTCGGCGTCGCCACGGTCGTGGATGGTGAAGTCGGGATCCAGCCCGATCTGCGGCGCGTACTCGCGCAGCAGCCGCGCGCCGATGCCGTGGAAGGTGCCGGCCCAGGGCAGCGCGGGCGCAGCCTCGGCGCGCAGCCCCAGCACGCGCGCAGCCACCTGGCCGGCGCGGCGCGACATCTCCTGCGCCGCACGGCGCGAGAAGGTCAGCAGGAGGATGCGCTGCGGGTCGGCCCCCTGCGCGATGAGGTGCGCCACGCGGTGCGCGAGCGTGCTGGTCTTGCCCGAGCCGGCGCCCGCGATCACCAGCAGCGGGCCGTTGTCGCCGGCGTTCGATCCGATGCCGTGGTCGACCGCGGCGCGCTGTGCCTCGTTGAGCGTGCCCAGGGCCTGCGCGAGGCGCTCGGCTGGCGTACCGGCAGCGGGCGCGAGGACATCGGACGCGAGGGCGGACATGGGCACGAAATGTACTGGATATCCATCCAGATGACGCGGGTTCGGGTGATGCTGCAGTGCCATAATTCGGCCCGCTGCAACCACCGGAGCGTTCACTTGGAACCCGACCCGTCTTGGCAGCTTTCAACTCCTGACTGACCGGGCTTGCGCCAGCTGGATGGCAAGGCCCGCGGCCGGCAAGGAGCTTGAAAGCGCCCCCTCCCTCGCCTTTCGCCCACCGTCCACGTCAAGGAGCCGGAGTTGACCCCCACGCTCATCACTTTGTGTATCGCTGTCCCCCATGGGGATGCAGGTCTGCCTGCGGGCGCCCCGGCAGAGGCCTGACATGCTCAACATCTTCACGCTCGCCAACGGCCGCCTCGTCCAGGAAGAGATCGAGGCGCTGGAGGAACTGTCGAAGTTCCAGCCCATCTGGGTCGACCTCGAATCACCTTCGCCCGAGGAAAAACGCTGGGTCAAGCAGTACTACGGCCTCTCGATCCCCGAGGACGTGACCGACGACGACATCGAGGAGTCGGCCCGCTTCTACGAAGAGGACAACGGCGACCTGCACGTGCGCAGCGACTTCCTGATCGCCGACGCCGACGAGCCGCGCAACGTGCGCGTGGCCTTCATCCTCAACCAGCACAACGCCGAGCTCAAGAGCCGCGGCGTGCTGTTCTCGATCCACGACGAGGACGTGCCGGTGTTCCGCCTGCTGCGCATGCGCGCGCGCCGCGCACCGGGGCTGATCGAGGACGCCAAGGAGGTGCTGCTCAAGCTCTTCGACGCCGATGCGGAGTATTCGGCCGACACGCTCGAAGGCATCTACGACGAACTCGAACAGGCCGGCGCGAAGGTGCTCAAGGGCAACGTGAGCGACGAGATCGCCGGCGAGGTGCTGGGGCTCATCGCGCGCCAGGAAGACTTGAACGGCCGCATCCGCCGCAACGTGATGGACACGCGACGCGCGGTGAGCTTCATGATGCGAAGCAAGATGCTCAACGCCGAGCAGTTCGAAGAGGCGCGCCAGATCCTGCGCGACATCGAATCGCTGGACAGCCACACGGCCTTCCTGTTCGACAAGATCAACTTCCTGATGGACGCCACGGTCGGCTTCATCAACATCAACCAGAACAAGATCATCAAGATCTTCTCGGTCGCCAGCGTCGCGCTGCTGCCGCCGACGCTGATCGCCAGCATCTACGGCATGAACTTCAAGTTCATGCCCGAGCTGGAGTGGAGCCTGGGCTATCCCTATGTGCTGGGCCTGATGGTGCTGAGTGCCGTGGGGCCGATGCTGTACTTCCGCAAGCGAGGATGGTTGAAATAGGGCGCATCCGTTCGGGCTGAACCTGTCGAAGCCCTGCCCCATTCGCTCCTGAATTGATAGCTGCCAACGCCCACCCCACGGGCGCTGCAGCCACTTTTACCTGGGAACGACGCCTCAGTCCGCCTTGATCCCCGCCTTGGCCACGATCTCCTTCCACACCTTTTGCTGGGCGGCGATGAAGGCGGCGAACTGCTCGGGCGTGTCGCCCACACCCACGGCCGAATCGTGGGCGAAGCGCTCGGTCACGGCGCTGGTCCTCAAGGCCCTGGCGCTCTCTTCCTGGATGCGTTTGACGATGGCGCTCGGCGTGGTCGAGGGCGCGAGCAGGCCATACCACTGCGAGGTCTCGAAGCCCTTGTAGCCACTCTCGGCAATGGTCGGCACTTCGGGCAGCACGGGCACGCGCTGGGCCGAGCCCACGGCCAGCGCGCGCAGCTTGCCGGCCTTGATGAACGACGACACGCTGGGCAACCCGTTCATCGCCACCTGCACGCGGCCGGCGAGCAGGTCGGTCATCTGCGGGCCGCTGCCACGGTAGGGGATGTGCGTCATGAAGAAGCCGGCCGTGAGCTTGAGGTATTCCATGCTCAGGTGGCCTGCGCTCCCGTTGCCGGCCGACGAGTAGTTGAGCTTGCCGGGGTTGGCCTTGGCGTAGGCGATGAATTCCTTGAATGTTTTCACCGGCACGTCCGGGTGCACCACCAGCACGTTGGGCACCTTGGCCAGCAGCGTGACGGGCGCGAAGTCGCGGTTCACGTCGTAGGGCTGGTTGGGCAGCATGTAGGGGTTCACCGCCAGCGTGCCGACGTGGCCGAGGATGAGGTTGTAGCCATCGCCCGGCGAACGCGCGACCTCCTGCATCGCGACGGTGCCGGCGCCGCCGGGCTTGTTCTCGACGAAGACGCTCTGGCCGAGCTGCTTGCTCAGTTCGGCGGCCACGGCACGCGCGACCACCTCGCTCGATCCGCCCGGCGCGAAGGGCACGACCAGGCGCACGGCCTTCTGCGGCCAGGGCGCGCCCTGGGCGAAGGCGGGCGCGATGGCGCCAGCGCCGAGGGCGGCCAGTGCCGCGAGCGCTTCGCGGCGTGATGGGGAACAGGTGATGGTCATGGGGCTCCTCGTCCGTCCGTCTGTTTTTGGAGGTGGCGCGGATTGTGGAAGCGCGTCGCCGCCGTGGCGCGCGTGCTTTCCCGGAGCCGGCGTGCATTCCCGCAGGGCCGACGGACCCATCCACGAGCGCCGACAATCCGCGCCCTATGACCAAACAGCGCGTGGTGGTGGGGCTGTCGGGCGGCGTGGATTCGGCCGTCACGGCGCACCTGCTCCAACAACAGGGCCACGAGGTCGTCGGCATCTTCATGAAGAACTGGGAGGATGACGACGACAGCGAGTACTGCTCGTCCAACATCGACTTCGTCGACGCCGCCAGCGTCGCGGATGTGCTCGGCATCGAGATCGAGCACGTCAACTTCGCGGCCGACTACAAGGACCGCGTCTTCGCCGAGTTCCTGCGCGAATACCAGGCCGGCCGCACGCCCAACCCCGACGTGCTGTGCAACGCCGAGATCAAGTTCAAGGCCTTCCTCGACCATGCGATGCGCCTGGGCGCCGAGAAGATCGCGACCGGACATTACGCCCGGGTGCGTTTCAATCCGAACACCGGCCTGCACGAACTCCTCAAGGGCCTCGACCCCGCCAAGGACCAGAGCTATTTCCTGCACCGCCTGAACCAGGCGCAGCTGTCGAAAGCCCTGTTCCCGGTGGGCGAACTGCACAAGAGCGAGGTGCGCCGCATCGCCACCGAGATCGGGCTGCCGGTGGCGGCCAAGAAGGACTCGACCGGCATCTGCTTCATCGGCGAGCGGCCGTTCCGCGAGTTCCTCAACCGCTACATCCAGAAGGCGCCGGGGCCGATCAAGGACGAGCGCGGCCGCGTGCTGGGTGAGCACCACGGCCTGTCGTTCTACACGCTGGGCCAGCGCCAGGGCCTGGGCATCGGGGGCGTGAAGGACAAGGGCGCCCAGCGCGGCGGCGGCGAGCACGCGCCGTGGTTCGTGGCGCGCAAGGACATCGCGAAGAACACGCTGTGGGTGGTGCAGGGCCATGACCATCCCTGGCTGCTGTCGAGCGCGTTGACGGCGCAGGACGCGAGCTGGGTGGCCGGCACGCCGCCCGCCACCGGCAGCTACGGCACCAAGACGCGTTACCGCCAGGCCGACGCGCCGGGCGCGCTGATGGCCGACGGCGACCGCGCCTTCCGCCTGGACTTCCCGCAGCCGCAATGGGCCGTGACGCCCGGCCAGTCGGCGGTGCTGTACGACGGCGAGGTGTGCCTGGGCGGCGGGGTCATCGCGTCGGCGCTCTGACTGTCGCCTGAATTGCTAAGACTGAGCTTATCAATTCTTCATAAAAATCAAGGCGCCAGCGCCCGACCAGCGGGCGTGAGCAGCTATCTTTTCTGTAGTAAGCCCACCGACGCATCGACGTGGAAGAGGTCGAGCGGGTAGCGCTGCCCGGCCAGGTGGTCTTCCACGCATTGCAGCAGCAAGGGGCTGCGGTGGCGCGCGGTGCTGGCGCGGATCTCGTCGGGCGTCATCCACAGCGTGCGCACGATGCCTTCGTCGAGCGTGCGGCCCGGCTCCTGGTCGCCCAGCTCGCCGGCGACGGCGAAGAGCAGGTAAGTGATGTCGGTGTCGCCCGCGTCGCCGGGCGTCGAGCGCTCGAAGCGCGCCATGTACACGCCGACCAGGGCCGTGGGCGTGAAGCGGTGCGCTGTCTCTTCGAGCGCCTCGCGGGCGCAGCCCTCGGCCGGCGATTCGCCGGGGTCGAGGTGGCCGGCCGGGGTGTTGAGCTTGAGGCCGTGGTCGGTGTGCTCTTCCACCAGCAGGAAGCGGCCCTCGCGCTCGATGATGGCGGCGACGGTGACGTTGGGCCGCCAGCGCGGTGCGGCCGGCGGGGCGCTGGCCGCCGCGCTCATCGCACCACGTACCCGCTGAAGCGCCAGGTGCCGTCGCGGTCGAGGTGGAAGGAGATCAGCTCGCGCGCATTGCCGCTGGTGCGGTTGGCGAAGCGCGTCTCGTACTCGATGCTGACGTACTGGCCGGCGAGGTCCGGGTCCTCGTTGTTCACGGCCTGCCGGTTCACCGCCACCCAGGTGCGCTGCTGCGGGATGCCCAGCGGCGTGCGCGCCTGCGTGACCTGGCGGATGAAGTCGGGCCGCGTCACGCGCTTCTTGGCGCCCGGGGCCGCACCGTCCCACAGTTCGCCGGTGTTGCCGGCGTCGATCATCTGGATCACCTCCAGGCCGCCGCGGATCATGGCGGTGGCGTCGACGTCCTGCGCCCGCGCGGCGCCGGCGAGCACGAACAGCAGGCCGGCGACCCACCACAGGCGTTTCCAGGTCGGGGCGAAGTTCATCGGGATGTTCATTCGGGTTCGGCGGTCATGGCGGCCAGTTCGGCCTCGGTGGGTTTGGGCAGCACCAGCGTCACGGTGCTGCCCGCGTCGACGGCGCTGTCGATCTCGACCGAGCCGCCGTGGCGCTGCACCACGGTGCGCACCAGCAGCAGGCCCAGCCCGACGCCATGCACCTCGGGATGGGTGTCGCGGTGCAGCCGGTGGAAAGGCTGGAACAGCTGCGACTGTAGCTCCGGCGCGATGCCCGGACCCTGGTCGCGCACGCTCACCGCCCAATGCCGTGGCCGCTCGACCACGGCGCAGTGCACATCGCAGCCCGGCAGCGAGTACTTCAGCGCGTTGCTCAGCACGTTGCCGAGCGCGCGGGTGATCAGGGCCCGGTCGCCCACGCACAGGGCCTCTTCGGGCTCGGCGGCGATCAGCACGCTGACCTGGCGCTTGCGCGCAGCCGCCCAGGCGTTGTCGGCGGTCTGGTGCAGCAGCGCCACCAGGTCGAGCGGCTCGGGCCGGAAGGGCTGCGCCTCGGCGCGTGCCAGGCCCACGAAGCCGTCGGCCAGCTCGAGGCCGGTCTGCGCATGGCGCTCGATGCGTGCGAAGAGCTCGCGCCGCGTGAACTGGTCGGGCCGGGAACGTGCGAGCTCGAGGATGGTCAGGATCGAGGCACTGGGCTCGCGGATGTCGTGCGAGATGAAGCGCAGCGCCTCGTCGCGCTGGCTCTGGGCCCGCCGCATGAGCGTGATGTCGACCAGCGCGATGAGCCAGCCGGCGTGCGCGTTGGCGGTGTCGAAGAAGGGCACGCAGCGCACCAGCAGCAAGCGCCCCTGCGCGTCCTCGCCCTCGTCGATGACAGGGTTCAGGCTCTGGTGCAGCGCCCCGGGCGGCATCATCGGCATGCCCTTGCCGCGGCGCCTGACGTCGGCCAGCAGATCGTGCGCATCGCGCCCGGCCAGGCCGGTCGATTCCGCCTTCCAGTGCCGCAGCGCCGCGAGGTTGGCGATCATCACGCGGCCCTGCGTGTCCAGCACCATCGTGGCGTCGGGCAGGTGGTTGATGCCGTCGCGCACGAAGCGGTGCAGGTCGCGCATGCGCAGCGCGGCGGCCGAGGTCGCGGCCATCTGGCGGTCGAGGTAGTCGCCGCTCGCGTCGGGCGGCCTGGGCGCGGGAAAGCCCTCGAGCTCGGCATTCAGCTGCTCCGAGCCCGTGCGCAGGAAGCGCAGCGCCGCCGTCAAGCGCAGGAGACTCCACAGCGGATACACCGCCAGCAATGCCATGAAGCCCACGGCCGGCGCGAACTGCACGCCCACCCAGGGACGCAGCACATGCAGGCCCAGCCGCAGACCGAGCATGGCGACGATCAGCAGCAGCACGCCCGCGGGCCGCAGCCACAGCAGGCCGAGCAATGCGACCGCGAGCGGCAGCACGTTGAAGGCCACGTCCTGCCAGGGCGAAGCCACCACCACGCGACGCTCGGCGATGAAGCCCTGAAGCACGTTGGCGAAGATCTGGATGCCGGCCATCAGCCCCGTGGCGCTGGGCGCCGCGGTGGCGTACGCATCGCCCATGCCCAGGGCCGTGGTGCCAACGAGCACATAGCGGTCGCGGAACAGGTCGGGCGGCACCTTGCCGCGCAGCACGTCGATGTACGAGACGCTGGCGATGGGATGTTCGCCGATGGTGAACACGACGAGCTCGTGATCGCTGCGCAACCACGGCCCTTGCGGGCGCGGCGGCGCTGGCAGCACCGGGTGGGCCGGCAGGCTGCCGTCATGGGCCCAGGCCTCGCCGGCCTCGTACAGCGCCTTGACGAAGTGCGGCCAGGGACGGCCCTCGAAACCCTCGGTGAGGTAGACGCTGCGTGCCACGCCATCCTGGTCGAGCGAGATGTGGGCGTGGCCGATGCCTGCCGCGGCCGCGGCCAGCACCGGCACAGGCACCAGCTCTTTCTGCGGCTGGCCGCCGGCGGACTGGAGCGCCATCGGCAGCACCACGCAGCCGCTGTCGCGCATCGCCTCGGCCAGGACGAGATCGTCCTCGCGGTCGGCCGCGTCCTGCTCGGTCAGCAACAGATCCAGCCCGATGCACCGGGGCGACTGCGCGGCGATGCGGCGCAGCACCTCGGCGTGCAACGCACGGCGCCACGGCCAGCGTCCCACCGCCTCGAGCGACGCGTCGTCGATGGTGACGAGCACCACGTCGTCCGTGGCGTGCTGGCCCATCGCCGCGCGGGCGTTGTCCTGCAGCATGCGGTCCACACGCGGAAACGGCTGCAGCAAGGTGAGCACGCCGGTCGTGCACAGCAGGGTGACGGACAGCAGCAGCCAGGGACCACGGCGGTGCCACAGCCGACGCCAGGTCCAGCGCAAGCGCTCGGCCCACGTGCGCGGCACGCCCGGCGCGTCGGCGCTCAGGGGCGCCAGTGCGGAAGGGCGCGGATCGGGCGGCTGCGACACCGCTTCAGGGGCGCAGCACCGGCTCGCCGTCGCTGCTGGTCACGCGGCCGCCGGTGCCGCTCTGGAGCGTGCCGCCCACCTGCACGCGCCGCGCTGGCGCCCAGGGGCCGGCCAGCCCGCCGGCGTCGAAGGCCTGCAGTCGCACGTAGTACAGGCCGCGTGGCAATCCGTTGAGCGTCCATTGCGCTTGCTTCAGGTCGGCCTCCAGAACGATGCGTTGGAATGTCGGGTCGCTGGCGACCTGGCCCCGGAAGGTCTGGCCGGGCGCCGCAGCCCAATGCAGGGTGGGATTCTCGCCCGCGTCGACGACCTCGATCTGATCGATCCGCGGCGCCGCGACCACGGAGAAGCGCTGCGCCGGCGCGAAGGGGCCGTGGTCGCCTGCCGCCGTGCCGTCGTCGCGCACCGAGGCCACGCGCCAGTGGTAGTCGCCCGGCACCAGCCTCGCCAGTCCAAGCCGACAGCGTGCCAGGCGCGGCTCGTCGATCTCGGGAGCAGCGAAGTCGGCACGGCTGGCCACCTGCACATGCACCCAGGCCACGCCCGCGACTTCGGAGCAGACCAGTTGCGCGCCGTCGGCCGTGACCCGTCCGCCGGGTGGCGGGTATTGGTACAGCGGCGGCACCGGCCGCGCATGCACGCGGATGCGGCGCTGCGCCTCGGCGCCGGCCAGCCCGTCGGCATCGAGCGCCCGCACGCCCACGGTATAGATGCCGTCGTCGAGCGTGGGCAGGTCCAGCCGGCCCCCGTGCGCCACGCCGTTGCGCAGCACCTCCTGGAACGCCGGATCGCGCGCGATGCGGACTTCGTAGTCGCCAGCGCCCGTGCCGAGGTCGAGCCGCATGATGCTGGCGTCCTCGTAGGTGTCGGCCAACGCACCGAGTTCGGGTGCGGGCGGCAGGGCACGCCGAGTGCCGAGCTGGCCGTCCGTTTCCACCACGGCGCCCTGGCCCGGCCCCAACCGCGCGGTGCGGGCCTTGGCGCGCCGCGCGGCCGCACGGGCGCGCAACGCGACCTCGCCCTCGCTCACCGCAGTGCCCACGCGGCCGTCCTCGGCCACCGACACGTCGAAGCGCGTGCCACGCACGCTGGCCACCGCGCCCGGGGCATGGATCTCGAAGACGCGGCCCGCGGGCTGCTTGGACACCTCGGATTCGACCTTGCCCTTCTTCACATCGACGATGGACTCGAAACTGGAGGCGTTGTTACGCCGGCGCAGGCGCTTGAGCTCGACGTCGGATCCCGCCAGCACGCGCACGATCGACCCGTCAGCCAGGCGCAGGCGCAGGTACCCGTCCTCGGGCACCTGGATGCGCGTGCCTTCCGTCAGGCTCGCGCCCGGGATGACCGGCGCAGGACCGGCAGGGGGCCGCTGTGCGCCCCCGGCCTGACTGACCACGCCCTGGCCACGCACGAACTCCACGCGCGCACCCACCGCCGCCGGCTTGAGCATCCGCGCCGGGATGCGCACCGAGCTGCCCGGCGCGAGTACCTCGGGGTCGACGATGCCGTTGAGCCGCTGGAGCTGGCGCCATTGGCGGGGGTCGCGCAGGTATTGCGCACCGATGGTGGCGAGCGTTTCGCCCGCCGCCACCTGGTGCGTCGTGTAGCCGCCATGGATGGCCGGCAGGGCCGCCGGCGCACGGGCCTGCGCGCACGCCGGACCCGCGGCCGCCGCCAGCAGCAGGCAAACGGCCGCCGCCTGCCGCAGCAGCCCGCGCAAGCGCGCGCCGTTCATAGCGAGGCGCTGAGGGCGTCCGGCCGGGTGTTCAGTGCGTCGCCGTCGATCGCCTCGAGCCGGTAGCCCAGGCCGTAGATGGCGGACAGCAGGAAGCCGTTGTTCGGCCGCAGGTCCAGCTTGGTGCGAAGCCGCGAGATGTGGGTGTCGAGCGAGCGCGACGGCGCTTCCGGGCCCTGGCCCCACACCGCTTCGCGCAGGTGGTCGCGCGAGAGCAGCCGCCCCATGTTCTGGAACAGGAACAGCGCGAGTTCGTACTCGCGGTGCTTCAGTTCGAGTGGCTCGCCGTTGACGTGCAGCATGCGCGAGTGCGGGAAGAAGTGGTACGGCCCGAAGACCACCTCGGTCTCGTGCTGGGCCGGGTAGGCGCGGCGCAGCAGCGCCTGCGTGCGGGCCGAGAGCTCGCCCACGCGGATGGGCTTGGGCATGAAGTCATCGGCCCCCACGCCCAGCCCTTCGACCATGTCGGCCTCTTCGCGACGGTTCGTCACGAAGAGGATGGGGATTCGGTTGAGCAGTTCCTCCCGGATCGACCGGACCACCGCCGGGCCGGCCATGTCGGGCAGGCTCCAGTCCAGGATGAGGAGGTCGAAAGTCTCCTGGCGAAGGGCCCTCAGCAGGGCCTTGCCTTCGGCGAAACCGTGGCACTCGTGTCCGAGGCCTTCCATCGTGTGCCGGATCAGTTCGAGCTGACTCGGCTCATCGTCGAGCGCGGCGATACGCATACCGTTTTTCTCCCTGACTTTGTGAACTCGAAAGTCTAGGTGGGGCAACGGATGTAAACAATCCATCCACTTTTGTAACCGCCAACTTGTGCACGGAATCGATGCACCGGCGCGCCAGAAATACGACGAAATGTTGAATACGCACGCCGCGCTTCATCGGTTCGCGCACGGCGCTAATTACATTTATTCACCTTTCTAAGAGTTGTCGGGCGCGCAGCCGGCGCATGAACCGTCCCATCACACCACCATGAACAAGAGCTATCGCAGCATATGGAACGAATCGCTCGGCGCCTGGGTGGCGGCCAGCGAAGCAAGCTCGGCGCGGGGCAAGCGCGCCTCGAGCGAGCGGACGGGGACTGCAGCCGCCGTGGCCCTGCTGCTGGCCGCGTTGGCGGCGGTCGGCCCCGCGCGCGCAGACACGGCGATCGGCGGCGTCAAGTTCGACAACGCGGGCGGCGCGACGTGCACCACCGCCGACCGGCCCTCGACATCGAGTTCCTCCTGGACCTGCCACGTCCCCAACGGCAGCGGCGGCTTCGCCACCGTCAGCGGCGTGCCCAGCGACGCGGGGGGATATCCGGACACGGCGGCCCTGGCCACCTGGGTGGGCACCAAGCTCGGATCGGGTGCGATCGCCTTCGGCACCACGGGCACGGCCGCGTCGGGCACCAAGTCGATCGCCATCGGGGCGGATGCCAACGCCACCGGCAGCAACAGCATCAGTGTGGGCAACGGCGCCACGAGCGGCATCAACGGCATCGGCTTGAACACGGCCAACATCGCGATGGGCCTGAACGCCCGCGTCGAGAACACGGGTGGCGACGGCATCGCCATCGGCGCCAACGCCCGGGCGGCCGGGTCCAACCCCGCCAACGGCAACACCCTCGCGATCGGCAACTCGGCCAACGCCTGGGGGCAGGACGCCACGGCCATCGGCGGGCAGACCCTGGCCAGCGGCACCGATTCGGTGGCCATCGGCAACCAGGGCGTGACCTATGGGGGTCGCCTCACCCAGGCCACCGGGGCCGGGGCCACCGCCTTGGGCGTGGCAGCGCAGGCGAACAAGGACTACACGACCGCATTGGGTGCGGGCGCAGGTGCGGGAGGCGTCTCCGGCGTCGGCGCGACGGCCGTCGGCGCGTACGCTGCGGCCGAGGGCCAGAACGCGATCGCCCTGGGTGGCGCGTCCGACCCGTTCAATGCCGCGCGCGTCTACAGCGACCGTGCGATCGGCATCGGCTATGGCGTCAACACCCAGCCCGGGGCGGCCGACGCCGTGGCGCTGGGAAGCTACGCGGTCTCCCAGGCAGCGAACGCCGTTGCGGTCGGCAGCCTGGCACAGGCCACCGGCGTCAACGCCAGCGCGCTCGGCTACTCGGCCAGGGCGAAGGGCAACGGCAGCACCGCGATCGGTGCGGCGACGGCCAACAACCAGAACAGCGTTGCCATAGGCACCGGCGCCAACACCACCGGGACCTCTGCGACGGGCTCGATCGCCATCGGACGCAACGCCAGAGCCGTCGAACTCGCCACGGCGCTGGGCACGCGGTCCAATGCGACGGGACAGTGGTCTGTCGCGCTGGGCGATCAGGCCAACTCGACCGCGGAAGGCGCGATCACGCTCGGCGCCAATTCCGGGGCGAGCAAGGAGTGGTCGATGGCCCTTGGCGGCGGAACGCGCGCCGCTGGCGTGAACGCCGTGG
>JAFEEH010000002.1 GCA_018241185.1 Pseudomonadota bacterium
AGATCTACAACCAAGAGCGACCGCACCTGTCGCTCAAAATGCGAACGCCCGATGCTGTGCACCGGGCGTCTGTGGCCGGCTGAACGCCGGCTGTTTGGGTGTCAACGCAATTCAGGACGGGTCAGCCGGGCGCCGGGATGCGAGGGCGAAATGCCCTACGCCTTCGATGGGAGCCTTTGCGCCATGACATCGCCGCGCCGCCGCTGCCGTCCTAAACTGCCGGGCGTCAGGGAGCGGGTTGTCAGCAGGAGTGCGCAATGTTGGAACACGCGATGGTGCCGGAACCCCGCACCGGCGGATGGCGAGGCTGGGTCGGCCGGTACGACGAGGAGTACCTCGCGCTGGTCGCGCTCGGCGGTGGGGTGTGCTTCGGCGTGATCGCCGTGGGCATGCTGCTCTTCGTGGCGATCGGCGTGCTGCCGCGCTGATCGGCGGCCGCACAGGAGGCCACAAAAAAGCCGATGGCCTGGCGGCCACCGGCTTCGTTTCCAGGATCCCGCGCCGAGCTCAGGCGAGGTCGAAGCGGTCCAGGTTCATCACCTTGGTCCAGGCGGCCACGAAGTCCTTCACGAACTTCTCCTGGCCGTCGGCACTGCCATACACCTCGGCCAGCGCGCGGAGCACGGCGTTGGAGCCGAACACCAGGTCCACACGCGTGCCGGTCCACTTCGCGGCACCGGTCTTGCGGTCGCGGCCCTCGAACAGCCCGTCGTCCGTGGCACTCGGCTTCCATTCGGTGCCCATGTCCAGCAGGTTCACGAAGAAGTCGTTGCTGAGCTGGCCGGGGCGGGCGGTGAACACGCCGTGTGCGCCGCCATCGGCATTGGCACCCAGCACGCGCAGACCGCCGACGAGTACCGTCATCTCGGGCGCCGTGAGCGTGAGCAGCTGCGCCCTGTCGATCAGCAGCGCCTCCGCCGGCACCGCATAGCGGCCCTTGAGGTAGTTGCGGAAGCCGTCCGCCGCAGGCTCCAGCGGCGCGAAGGAGGCGACGTCGGTCTGTTCCTGCGACGCGTCGGCGCGGCCGGGTGCGAAGGGCACCGTGACGGCATGGCCGGCGTCGGCAGCGGCCTTCTCGACGGCCGCACTGCCGGCCAGCACGATCAGGTCGGCCAGCGAGATCGCCTTGCCGCCCTGGCTGAAGCCGGCGCGGATGCCCTCGAGCACCTGCAGCACGCGCGCCAGTTGCTGCGGCCGGTTCACGGCCCAGTCCTTCTGCGGCGCAAGGCGGATGCGCGCGCCGTTGGCGCCGCCGCGCTTGTCCGAGCCGCGGAAGGTCGAGGCCGAGGCCCAGGCCGTCGAGACCAGCTCCGCCACCGTGAGGCCGGAGGCCAGCACCTGCGCCTTGAGCGCGGCCACGTCGGCGTCGGTCACCAGGGGATGGTCGACCGCCGGCAGCGGGTCCTGCCAGATCAGTTCCTCGGCCGGCACTTCGGGGCCCAGGTAGCGGGCACGCGGACCCATGTCGCGGTGTGTCAGCTTGAACCAGGCCCGGGCGAAGGCGTCGGCGAACTGGTCGGGGTTGGCGAGGAAGCGGCGCGAGATCTTCTCGTAGGCCGGGTCGAAGCGCAGCGACAGGTCGGTCGTGAGCATCGTCGGCAGCTGCTTCTTGGTCGCGTCGAAGGCATGCGGGATGGTGGGTTGCGCGTTTTTCGCCACCCATTGGTGCGCGCCGGCCGGGCTCTTGGTGAGTTCCCATTCGAAGTCGAAGAGGTTCTCGAAGAAGTTGTTGCTCCAGCGCGTGGGCGTGGTGGTCCAGGTCACTTCCAGGCCGCTGGTGATGGCGTCGGCACCCACGCCGCTGCCGTGCTTGTTGTGCCAGCCGAAGCCTTGTTGCGCCAGGTCGCCGGCCTCGGGCTCGGGGCCGACGTTGTCAGCCGACGCCGCCCCGTGCGTCTTGCCGAAGGTGTGGCCGCCGGCGATCAGCGCCACGGTCTCTTCGTCATCCATCGCCATGCGGCCGAAGGTGTCGCGGATGTCCTTGGCGGCGGCCACCGGGTCGGGCTTGCCGTCCGGGCCTTCGGGGTTGACGTAGATCAGGCCCATCTGCACGGCGGCCAGCGGGTTCTCCAGGTCGCGGGAGTGCGGCACCTGGCTGTCGTCGTCCTTGACCAGCACGCCGTGTTCGTCGGGCGCGCCGGGCGAGCCCTGCGAATAGCGGATGTCGCCGCCCAGCCATTTGGTCTCGCGGCCCCAGTACACGTCCTGGTCGGGTTCCCAGGTGTCGGGCCGGCCGCCGGCGAAGCCGAAGGTCTTGAAGCCCATGGTCTCGAGCGCGACGTTGCCGGTCAGCACCATCAGGTCGGCCCAGGAGATCCTGCGGCCGTACTTCTGCTTGATCGGCCATAGCAGGCGGCGCGCCTTGTCCAGGCTCACGTTGTCGGGCCAGCTGTTCAGGGGCGCGAAGCGCTGTTGCCCGCGGCCCGCGCCGCCACGGCCGTCACCGATGCGGTAGGTGCCCGCGCTGTGCCAGGCCATGCGGATGAACAGGCCGCCATAGTGGCCGAAGTCGGCCGGCCACCAGTCCTGCGAGTCGGTCATCAGTGCGGCGAGGTCCTTCTTCAGCGCGGCGTAGTCGAGCTTCTTGAATTCCTCGGCGTAGTCGAAGTCGGCGCCCATGGGGTCGGACCTGGTCGAGTGCTGGCTCAGCAGATCGAGTCGCAGCTGCTTGGGCCACCAGTCGCGGTTGGTGGTGCCGCCGCCGGCGGTCTGGTGGAAGGGGCATTTGGCTTCGGTCTTGTCGCTGCTCATGGACGGCTCCTGGCTCTGGGTCGTGAGGAAGGTGAGCCCGGATTCTGGGCGAGGCCGGGCGACAAGGCGATTAAAAACAACCTATGCCGGGCATAGGAAATGCCGCCCCCCATGAGGCACGCCCTCATCGGCAGAAGCCGTCGAAGCCGTCCACCGGTTCGAAGCGCCGCCCGCGCACCAACAGGCGCAACGGACCGGGCATCACCCGCTCTCGCTCGGCGTGCAGCGGGTCGCCGGGGTAGGCCATGGTGATCTCGCCGTCGACCTGACAGACGTGGGGCCGCACGGTGTGCGGCGGGCGCGCGGCCGTCTCGGCCAGCAGGCTGGCCACGTCGGCCGCGCGGCCGAGTTGCGCCAGGCTCATGATCTGGGGCGGCACCAAGGCGATCTCTCCGTCCCAGTAGCGCTGGAGCGCGTCGCGCGGGCGCAGCCACACGCTGTGCACCGCCTCGTGGTTGTCGTGCGTGGCCTCCTGGCCTTCGGGCAGCGCGGCAACGAAGAAGCGGGTGTCGAAGCGCTTGCCGGGCGACGAGACGGAGTTCTCCGGCGTGATCCAGCGCGCGAAGGGATGCAGCGCGACGGTGGTGAGCTGCAGGCCCCGGCGTGCCAGCCAGCGGTCGAAGGGCTCGTGTGCCGCTGCACCTGCCATGTCCTGCACGCGCGCCCCGCCACGGGCGAAGAGCACGCCGCATTCCTCGAAGGCCTCGCGCACGGCCGCCACGTGCAACGCGACCGCGGCATGTTCGTCGAGCGCCGGTTCGTGCAGG
>JAFEEH010000030.1 GCA_018241185.1 Pseudomonadota bacterium
CACCTTCTCCGCCAGCCGGCGTCAGGTCCCCTGGCGCCCGGGGGTGGGGTTCAACAGCCGACCGCTCCAAGTGCTGGCCCCGCAGACGGCCACGGTGGTGGGCCAGGAGGGAGCCGGCGCTCTGGACGTCGATGACTACGGCCGCATCCTGATCCGCTACCACTGGGACCGGGAGAGCCGGTACAGCGCCCGGGTGCGGGTGTCCAGCAGGTGGGCCGGCGGTGAGACGGGCATGGTCTCCTGGCCCCGGGTGGGCTCGGAGGTCATCGTGCAGTGCCTGGACGGCAACCCCGACCATCCGCTGGTCACGGGGGTGGTCTACAACCAGACCCACATGCCGCCGTGGAGCGTGCCCAGCCAGAAGAGCCTGACCGGCCTGCGCAGCCGGGAGCTCAACGGCGAGGCCGGCAACAGTCCTGGGGGAAGAAGCAACCACCTCCTCCTGGACGACACCCCGGGTCGCATCCAGGCGCAGCTCAAGAGCGACCACGACAGCAGCTCCCTGAGCCTGGGGCATATCGCCCGGGTGGAGGACACCCAGGGGCGCAAGGACATGCGCGGCCAGGGGGCAGAGCTGAGGACGGATGGGCATGGGGCCCTCAGGGCGGCCAAGGGGCTGCTGATCACGACCGAGGCACGTCCCAACGCCCAGGCCCATATCACGGACATGGGGGAGACCATCGCCCGGCTGACGGCGGCGCGGGACCTGCATGAGGGCCTGAGCGAAGCGGCGATGCAGGCCAGGGCGCATGAGGGCGGGGACTCGGATCAAGTCACGAAGGAACTGAAGAGGCAGAACGAGGAGGTCAAGGGGACAGGCCAAGGCAACCGGGAGCAGGGCCAGTTCCCAGAGTTCGAGGCCCCGCATCTGACGATCGCCAGCCCGGTGGGGATCGAGGCGACGACGGCGGGCTCCACGCACATCGCCAGCCAGGAGCACAACGCCGTGACCAGTGGGGGGCACACCAGCATCGCTGCGGGCAAGAGCTTGCTGGTCAGTGCCAAGGAGGCGGTAAGGGTGGCGGCGATGGAGGGAGGGCTGCGCCTGATCGCAGCCAACTCGGACATCGACATCCAGGCGCTCAAGGACAGCATCAACATCCTGGCCAAGCTGGAGATCAGGCAGGAAGCCAACCGGATCACGATCACGGCCAAGGAGGAGGTGCTGATCAATGGGGGGACGAGCTACACGCGCTGGAATGCACAGGGCATCGTGAGCGGGACGAATGGGCTGTGGCGTGAGCACGCGGCCAGCCATTCGCTGGTCGGGCCGGACAACCTTCCCGCAACGCTTCCTCCCTTTCCAAACGCCGTGTGCGTGGACTGCTTGATGAAAGCACTGAAGAGCGGTGCACCTTTTGCGGTGATGCAATGAAAGAACCCATCGATTTCGCCATCGATCCGCCCGGCAGCGCTGCCGCTGCGCTTGCCGACTGGCTGGCCGCGCCGCCACCGGGCCATACCGCGTGGTTGCTGGTCGATGCCTCCAGCTACGGTCCTGGCACGCTGGCAGGGCTCGCAAAGGAACTTGGCTGGACACTGCAGAGCGCTTTTGGGCTCGGACCTCTTGCGGTCTATGGAGAGCATGCGCCGCACTTGATCGCGTTGACGCCCAAGGACGGCGCCCTTGCCGATCGTCTCGCTCGACTCGTCCAGGGCCGACTCGTCCCTGCGTTCAGCGGCTTTGTGTCGTCGGCGAGCATCGATGATTTGCGTGCGCTCTTCACGTACCTCGGACACGCTCACATTGATGAAGACCCGCTCTATTGCCGATTCGCCGATACCCGCGTATTGCCTGCGCTCTTGGAAGTCCTGATACCGGCGCAGTCGTCAAGGCTGACCTCGATCATCACGGAATGGCGCTGGGTCAATCACCGGGGGACGCTCGACAGCTGGCCGCGGACCACGGCCGCGAGTGGTCTGCCTTCAGCTGATCACGGCGATCAGCAGAGGTCCATCGCGTTATCCGCGGCCCAGTACTCCCACATGCTGCGGGCTGCCGAACCGGATGTCATGTTTGCGCAGCTGACGGATGCGGTGCCATCCATTGTTCCGGCCACCGAGCGCGGCGCCTTCCGCGATCGGATCGGCGAAGCCCTGGATGCGGCGGATGCCCGTGAGGTCGACGGAAACCCCGATCGCTTGCAGTTCCTCACCTTGGCGTTGACCTGCGGCGATGATTTTCATGAGCATCCCTTGTTGCAGGACACCTGGCGTGCCGTGCACTCGGGCGAGACTACCTTGTCTGCCGCCATGCAGCTGTGGGATTCGGCACTATGGTCGGCATTGAAAGACAAGGGAGCCAAGGCATGACCGGTCGCCATGATCCACACGCGCGATCGCTGCGTCGCAGGCTGTTGTTTGCGGCAGCTCTTGGCGCCCTGGGCTTTGCCGTGAGCGCCTGCACGCCCCAAGCGCCCGAGCCGCCCAAGATGCTCGGCGGCTCCATCACCGCGTACAACCATACCGGCGATTACATCCACCAGTACTACATCAATGGGCAATGGGGAGGTAACTCTTTTGCTTATGAAGGGGGGGGGAGTTTCGTTTGCTGTGCCGAGTTCCCTGCGCAGTGGCATGAAGGCTTGAGTGCGACGGTGCGCTGGACCACGTCCAGTTCGGATCCCAAGGCCACCGGAGACGCTGCCGAGGAACACTGGCACGAGAAGGTCGTGCCGATCGAGCGGTACACCAGCGAAGGAAATCTCAATGTGCATTTCCTGCCTGGGGGCGACGTGCGCCTGGTCGTGTCCCTGGCGGGTGCCGGGCATCCCGACTATCCCGGCCCGGCCTACCCGGAGAAGCCGCCCGGCTGGCCACCATGGAACCCGCCCACGCCGGTGTCCCCCGATCTGATTCCGAAGCCGCGCCCGCCCGCGGCCACGTCGAGCCCTGAAGCGAGCAAGCCATGAGCACCTTCCGTGAAGGCTGGTGGGAAACCCATTTCGATCCCCGGACCCGGGATCGGCGGGCCGCCTATTTCGTGAACCCCAACGGCTACATCGCGGAATGCGATGTGCTGGCGACCGGCTTGCAGATCCTGCTGTGGTCGGGAACGACGCCGCGCGCCAAGGCCTGGTCTGCCGACATGCGCTGGATGCCGCCTGCCGAGCCTGGCGACTGGTGGGACAAGCCGCCCGTCTCGGTGCCGGTCTCGCTTCCCGACGCCAGTTCGCGGGCAAAGCGGCAGCCGACGCCGCGGGAGTTGTGCCAGCAGGCGGCCAGTGCGGATCCGAACCTGGCGCACGCGTTGAGCTGCAGCAAGGAGATCCATGTGGGCCTCTTCTTCGACGGCACCAACAACAACATGGAGCGGGACCGGCCCAAACGCGGGCACAGCAATGTCGTCAGTCTGTTTGATGCCCACAAGGGTGACCAGGCTGAGTATTTTCGCTACTACATGCCTGGCGTGGGAACTCCTTTCCCCGAGATCGGGGAGATGGGCGAGAGCCCCGGTGGAAACAAGTTCTCCAGTGGCGGGGAGGCCCGCATTCACTGGGGGCTCCTCCAGGTGTTCAACGCCGTTTGCAGGGCAACCACCACCGTCGACCTGATCGGCTTGGCTCGGATGAAAGATCTCTGCACCTCCGTGCAGCAACTCGCCACCTGGTGGCGACTCGGCGACGACAAGCTGGTCGTGATCTTCAGGAAGCTGCAGCAGGAACTCCTCAGTCGCATCGAATCGGTGAAGCCGAAAGTCCTGACCGTCAACGTGTCCGTCTTCGGCTTCTCGCGGGGCGCGGCAGAGGCGCGCACGTTCTGCAATTGGCTCCAACTGGCCACCGGAGGGACGGTGGGCTTCGCGCACGTGCGCCTGCGGTTCCTGGGAATCTTCGACACGGTGGCGTCGGTGGGCTTGGCCGACTCTTCGCCGGTCGGCCAGGGATTCATGGACTGGGCGGACGGAACCATGGTCACCGGCAACGCCGAGAAGGTGGTGCACTACGTGGCGGCCCACGAGATCCGCCAGTCCTTTCCGTCGTCGCTGGTTCGCCAGGGCGGGGCTTACGCAGGAGACTGCAAGGAGTTCGTGTACCCCGGGGCGCACTCGGACGTCGGCGGCGGCTATGAGCCCGACTCACAGGGCAAGGCGACGCAGGGTCGATCAGCGCTGCTGTCACAGATTCCTTTGGTGGACATGTACTTCGAAGCGAAGAACGCCGGCGTTCGCCTCAGGGACCTTGTCGATCTTCCCGGGGCAATACGTGAGGACTTCAAGGTCCACCCGGACCTCGACCGTGCATTCAGCGCTTATGCGGCCTGGTCCATGGACGTGGAAAAGAGCAACGTGGCCGCCGACGGCGGTGCGCCCGCTGAGACACGCATGCGCAGACACATGGGCCTCTATTGGCGCTGGCGCGCTTCCGTCAGCGAAGACGCGAAGTTCAAGGCGCTGAGCAGCTACCAGAAGGCTTCGGCGCAGGGCAGGCAGGATCTGTGGGAGTCGGAGCAGGACTGGCGGGACGACGTTCGCCGAGCCCAGGAGGCGGACCGCGCGACACGCGAAAGGATGCGCCGGATGCCCGCAGCGCCGAACCTCAACGTGGTCCCCGGCCTGGCACCTGGCGTGGAGATCCGTCCTCCCGCTGCTTCCGTGGTCGAACTCGATCTCTTGCGAGAAATTGCGCTGGCTCACACCGTTCCGGCAGAGGTGAGCCGCTTCTTCGACAACCATGTCCACGATTCGCATGGGGGCTTCTGGCTGCTGGGGCCCATCACGGCCGCGACGGAGCATGACTACATCGAGGCGGTGAAGCAGAAGAAGGCGGCCTATGACCGTGCGATGTCGATGGCCAATGACAGGCGGCTGGATCCGAAGACAAGGGGCACCTTCTATGCGATAGCCGGCAAGTACACGCTGAATCGTTTTGAGCAGAAGGTCCTGGACCAGCAGGGCAAGCAGCCCGGAACGATGCCGTTGATGACGGATGGCGACGCCGCGGACATGCGTCAGACCGATGGTTGGGCCACCGACATCGCGCTGCTGCGTGTGTTGGGAACTGCGACGCGGCGCGAGCCGCACGGGCATGGCCGGTACAGGCGGGTTTTCGACAAGAGCTGACGGAGCAAGACATGAGCTCACAAAAAATCATTCTCGACCACAACCTCTGGCGCAAAGGCGCCGGCGGCGCGCCGGCCGGGCTCGTCGGCGAGGCCGACAGCTTCGCCTACGCCGGCCTGGACCTGAATCTGGCCCAGTTCGCCAGCACCACCTTCTCCGGCACGAGCTTCTCGGCCACCACGTTCCAGCAGGCCGTCTGGACGGGCTGCACCTTCACGGGCTGCACCTTCACCGGCTGCGACTTCCAGTCCATTGCGATCAGCGCCTGCACCTTCGCCAACTGCAGCTTCAGGGCCGGCACGTTCGACCAGAGCCGCTTCTCCGCCACCCGGTTCACCCAGTGCGAATGGGATGGGCTGACCTTCCATGGCGGCCACTGGGAGAACGTGCAGGTGCTCGACTGCAGCGGCACCACGATCCGCGGCGACCTGCTGACCGGCGAGCATGTGGATTTCACGGGCAGCCACTTCGAGCAGCTCGAGTTCAACAACGCCCGCATCAACAGTTGAGGGCCCGTGGCGCCGCGGCGCTCGGGCGCTCGGCCCACTCAGTCCAGTGTGCGCCGCCCCGCCATGAGCCGGCGGTTGCGCTCGTCGTCTTCCTCGATCTCGCGCGTGAAGTCGGCCATGCTGCCGTCCGCCGGCGCGTTGTAGGCATCGTGCAGGATGCGCCGCAGCTCGGCGCCGGCCAGCACCTCGCCGATCGTGCGGTTCAGGCGTTGCGCCACGTCGAGCGGCGTGCGCGCGGGCGCGAAGATGCCGAAGAGCGAATCGACGTTGGCGTCGGCAAAGCCCAGTTCCGCCAGCGTCGGCACGCGGGGAAGCGCCTCCAGCCGCGCTTCGGCGCCCACCGCCAGCGGCCACAGGCGGCGTGCGGCGATGTACTGCAGCTGAAGGGGCGCCACGTTGGTCGACAGCACCTCGAACTGCCCGGCCAGGGCATCGTTGAGCTGGCGGCCGCCGCCCTGGTAGGGCACGTGGGTGATGTCCACATCGGCGAGGCGCCGCACCTGCGCCAGCACCAGGTGTCCGGTGGTGGCTACGCCCGAGCTGGCCCAGCGCAGCGCACCGGGCCGCGCCTGCGCCCCGCGCAGCACCGCGGCGAAGTCGCGGCCCGCGAGCGCCGGGGTGCCGGCCACCAGCACGGGCGTGCGCATGACACCGGCGATGGGCATGAAGTCGGCCTGCGGGTCGTAGGGCACGCGCGCCACCAGCGGGTGCAGCGTGAGCGGCGTGATGGCCGAAAAGGCCAGCGTGTGGCCGTCGGGCGTGGCGCGGGCGAGGGCGGCCATGCCCACCGCGCCGCCGGCGCCTGGGCGGTGCTCGACGATCACGGGTTGGCCGAGCAGCGCGCCCAGCGGCGCCGCGACGGCACGGGCCACGAGGTCGCTCACGCCACCCGCGGGGTACACCACGACCAGCTTCAGCGGACGCGACGGCCAGCTGTCTTCCTGCGCGCGCACGGCCGCTGCAGCGCCGAGCGCGGCAGCGGCGCCCGCATGCAGGACATGGCGCCGCTGCAGCTTCATGCCGCTTGCGCCTGGGCCCGCACCAGGGCGGCGAACTGCTGTGCGGGCAGGCTGTCCTCGTCCTGCCGCGTGACCAGCGTGAGGGGCGCGTCGAGCGTCTCGCAGCCGGCCAGCGGCAGGTAACGGATGGCATGCGGGTGCACGCTGGCCATCGAGGCCGGCACCACCGACAGGCCCACACCGGCCGCGACCAGGTTCAGGTTGGTCATCATGCGGTCGACCTCGGCCACCACGCGCGGCGCCAGGCCCTGCGCATGGCACAGCGCCAGCAGCTCCGCGTACAGCCCCGGCGCGCCGGGCCGGCGCACGAGGATCAGGCCCTCGCTGCACAGCTGCGCCAGCGTGAGGCGCCGGGCGCGGCCCGGGCGGGTGGCGAGCGGGTGGTCGACGGGCAGCGCGGCCATCACCGGCTCGCGCAGCAGAGTCTCGAAACGCAGGCCCGCCGGTCGGTCGACCGGCACGCGCAGCAGGCCGCAGTGCATGCGGCCCGCGGCGATGGACTCGGTCAGTCCGGCCGCGTTGTGCTCGCCGATCTGCAACTGCACCCGCGGCCGGGCATGGCGGAAGGCGCGCAGCGCCTGTGGCACGAAGGCATGGGCCGCGGCCGAACTCGTGAAGCCAACCGCGAGCACGCCTTCCTCGCCCTGCGCCACGCGCTGCATGCGCGCCTCCAGCGCCGCCATGTGGCCCAGCATGCGCTGGGCCTCGACCTGGAACTGGCGGCCGGCGTCGGTCAGCGTCACGCCGCGCGGATGGCGCTTGAACAGCTGCAGGCCCAGCTGCCGCTCCAGCGCCTTGATCTGCTGGCTCAGCGGTGGCTGCTGGATGCCGAGCTGCTCTGCGGCGCGCGTCATGTGGCCGGTTTCGGCCACGGCGGCGAAGTAGCGCAGCGGACGCATCTCCATATGTTTTTCGTATCGAAAGTGCCTGATTATTTTATTTGACCCCAAGTCACTGCGAAAACTATCGTTCGCCCGCATTCGCACCAGAGGCCTTCGAGCCCTTCTCCCGGAGACACCCCCATGCCGCTGTCACGCCGCGCCCGGCGCCTGTCGTCGTCGTTGCCGATCCTGCCCTTCCGTTCCGCATTGGCCGCGCTGCTGGCCGCCGTGGCCCTGGCCGCGTGTGGCGGCGGCGGGGGCGGTGGTGGCGGCTTTCCCGTGCTGCCCTCGAACCCGGGCCAGGGCGGCAACCCCGGCACGCCGCCCGCCGGCGGCGACGGTGATGGCAATCCCGCCACGCCGCCCGAGCCGCCCGCCACACCGGTGCTGGGTTGCGCCGAACTGGCCGGCCGCACCATCGCCGCCGGCCAGATCGGCCTGCCGACGCAGGGCGCCACGGTCGTGAGCGCCACTCCGGTCGCGGGGGGCGACAGCGGCAACACACTGGGCAGCTACTGCCAGGTGCGCGGGACCATCCAGCCCATGGACGTGAACGCCCCGGCCATCAACTTCGCGGTCAACCTGCCCGAAGCCTGGAACCGCAAGGCGATCCATTTCGGTGGCGGCGGTTTCAACGGTCGGCTGATCGACGGCACCGAGCCCGTGCGCTTCGGCCCGGCCGACAAGCCGGCGCCGCTCGCGCTCGGCTACGCCACCTTCGGCGACGACAGCGGCCACCAGAGCAGCAGCATCACCGACGCGGCCTTCGCCGCCAACGACGAGGCACTGGCCAACTACGGCGGCAACTCGCTCAAGAAGACGCACGACGTGGCGATGGCGCTGATCCAGCTGCGCTACGCGCGCGTGCCGCAGCACGCGTACTTCCTCGGCACCTCCACCGGCGGGCGCGATGCGCTGCTGCACATCCAGCGCTGGCCGGCCGACTACGACGGGGTGGTCGCTAACGAACCGGCGCTCAACTACAGCGGGACGCGGCTGTCGAACATCGCGGTGGGCCGCGCGCTCTACGCCAACGGCGGCGCCGGCTGGATGAACCTGGCCAAGACATTGCTGGTGCAGAAGACCGTGCTGGCCGCCTGCGACAAGCTCGACGGCGCGAGCGACGGCATCGTGAGCAACGTCGAGAGCTGCCGCCAGCTCAACACGCAGATCCTTGCGTCGCTGCGCTGTGCGGGCGGCGCGGACACGGGCGACACCTGCCTGTCGGACGCGCAACTGGACACGGTGCGCACCATCGAATCGCCGCTGGACTTCACCTCCTATTCGCTGGCCAATGGCGTACGCCGCGCCGGCGGCTACAACCTGCTCGAAGGCACGTTGGTGGCCGGCCCCTTCACCTCGCGCGACCTCGGCACGCGGCGCACGCCGGGCAATCCGGCCACCTCGGCCGACGCCAACCAGTACGTGACCGGCGACCAGTGGGCCAAGTACTTCGTCACGCGCGATCCGACACTCGATACGCTCACCTTCGATCCGCTGAACCCGGGCGTGTGGACCGCGCGGGTCGAGGCGGTCTCGGCCATCACCGACGCGACCGACCCGGACCTGCGACCCTTCCTTTCGCGCGGCGGCCGGCTGATCCTGCTGCACGGCCAGGCCGACGAGGTCATCAGCGGCAACTCCACCATCGACTACTACCAGCGCGTGGTCGCCACCGCCGGCGCGCCCGCCGTGGCGCAGGGCATCCGCTTCTACACGGTGCCGGGCATGGGCCACGGCACGGGCGTCTTCATTCCCGCCTGGGACTCGCTGGCGGCCCTGGAGGACTGGGTCGAGCGCGGCCTGGCACCCAACACGCCCATCGCGGCCGACAGCGTGCCCGGCACCTATGGCCGCACGCGACCCTTGTGCCAGTTCCCGTCCTGGCCCAAGTACCGCGGCACCGGCAGCCTGGACGCGGCCGTCAACTACAGCTGCGTGACCGAGGTGGGCGACCCGCCCGCCTGCCCGAACCTGCCCGCCAGCCCCACCACCTACAAGGGCGGCAACCTGATGGGCGAGGAGCTGCGCGTCAGCGTCGACCCGGCCACCATGGCCTACACCGTGACCATCGACGCCAGCCTGCAGCGCACCGCCGGCACGCAGCGCAGCGGCACGCTGGTGTCGCAAGGCGACTGCCACTACGCGAGCGGCGAGAGCGGCGCGGTCTTCAGCTTCGGCGCCGGCGGGGCCCTGCTCGGCGGCGTGAACTCGGCCGGGGGCGGTGGCTTCGTGCCGCTGCTGGCCTTCCAGAACACCTTCGAGAACAGCGGCAGCCCGGCCGTGTTCAACCCGGTGGCGAACATCTACGACGTGGCCGGTGTGCAGTACGGTGCGGGCGGCAGCGCCACGCGCTACGCGGCGGCCTCGCGGGTGCGCAACGCCGGCACCTTCCAGCATTGCCAGGACGCGTCAACCGGCAGCTTCATGACCTACGACGCCAACTGCACGTCCACCGCCAAGGGCTACCTCAGCTACAACGCGACGCGCAACGCCTTCGACCTGATGGTGACCTCGCCCACCGGCGGCGCCACCACCACCGGCGGCACGCCGGGCGGCTCGGTGGTCTTCGGGCAGGTGGGCGCGGTGACGGTGCCGCTGTTCCTGATCCGCGAATCGGCCACCAGCTACGGCCTGCGCCTGTATGCGCCGCAGTCGCCGCTGGCCCCGGGCGCCGCGGATGGCCGCTTCGCCACCGCCACCAGCGCCGGCACCAACGGCGTGGCGAGCGTGATGGGTACGGCTTTCGACCTGGACGGCAGCATCGGCGTGCTCGGCTACGACAGTCCGGTACTGGGCGTGGCGCAGAGCACGGGCACGGCTGCCGGCCAATTGATCCATAGCGCGGGCCTGCTGGGCATCCTGCCCAACGCCGGCGCCGCATTCCAACTGGGCATTCGCAACTGATGGACTCCACGACCTCCACCCCGACACCGCGGCGGCAGCCGCTGTACCGCTCACTGTACGTCCAGGTCATCTGCGCCGTGATCATCGGCGTGCTGCTGGGCTACTTCTACCCCGCACTGGGCGAGAAGATGAAGCCCCTGGGCGACGGCTTCATCAAGCTCATCAAGATGATGATCGC
>JAFEEH010000031.1 GCA_018241185.1 Pseudomonadota bacterium
AGCTCGCTGTCGACCTCGACGTCGACAGGCATCAGCAGCTTGTCTACCGGGGTGAGCAGTCTGTCGACCGGCATCTCCAGTCTGTCCACCGGCGTCAGCTCGCTCTCCACCGGCATGAGCTCGTTGTCTGCCTCTACATCCACTGCAATCAGCAGTCTGTCCAGTGGAGTCAGCTCCCTATCCACGGGCGTATCGAGCCTATCGACCAGTGTGGGTTCGCTCTCCACAGGCGTCAGTGCTCTCTCCACCGGGGTCAGCTCGCTCTCCACGGGTGTGAGTTCGTTATCGGCCTCGACCTCAACTGGGATCAGCAGCCTGTCCACTGGCGTGAGCTCCCTGTCGTCCTCGACATCCACCGGCATCAGTAGCTTGTCGACTGGAGTGAGCGCTCTTTCCACTGGTGTCCACTCGCTCTCGACGGGCGTGAGCTCGCTGTCGACTTCGACATCGACGAGCATCAGCAGCCTGTCTACTGGGTTGAGCAGTGTGTCGACTGGTATTTCGAGCCTGTCCAGCGGCGTCAGTTCTCTTTCGACAGGAGTCAATTCGTTGTCCACGGGGGTGAGCTCCCTTTCGGCCTCGACCTCTACCGGGATCAGCAGCTTGTCCACTGGGATCGGCTCACTTTCCACGGGCATATCGAGTTTGTCGACTGGTGTGAGCTCGCTGTCGACGTCGACCTCCACTGGCATTGCCAGCCTGTCCACTGGGTTGAGTTCGCTTTCGACCGGGGTGTCGAGCTTGTCGACCGGCGTAAGCTCGCTGTCCACCGGCATGAGCTCTTTGTCGAACTCGACATCCACGGGTATCAGCAGTCTGTCCACTGGCGTCAGTAGCTTGTCGACTGGCATGAGTTCGCTGTCGACGTCGACCTCCACCGGTATCAGCAGCCTGTCCACGGGCGTGTCCAGCCTGTCGACCGGCATCTCCAGCCTGTCTACCGGAGTGAACTCGCTTTCCACTGGGGTGAGTTCGCTCTCGACGGGCGTGAGCTCTGTGTCCACTTCCACTTCGACCGGCATCAGCAGCCTGTCCACGGGCGTGTCGAGCTTGTCGACCGGCGTGAGCTCCTTGTCGACCTCGACGTCGACGGGCATCAGCAGCCTGTCTACGGGGGTGAGCAGCCTGTCGACCGGAGTGAGTTCGCTGTCCACCTCCACTTCGACGGGAATCAGTAGCCTGTCCACAGGCGTATCCAGCCTGTCGACTGGAGTGAGTTCGCTCTCTACGGGCGTGTCCAGCCTTTCGACTGGCGTGAGCTCTTTGTCGACCTCGACGTCGACAGGCATCAGCAGCCTGTCTACGGGGGTGAGCAGTCTGTCGACCGGAGTGAGTTCGCTGTCTACCTCCACTTCGACCGGGATCAGTAGCCTGTCTACGGGAGTGAGCAGTCTGTCGACCGGGGTGAGTTCGCTGTCCACCTCCACTTCGACCGGGATCAGTAGCCTGTCGACTGGAGTCATTTCGCTCTCCACGGGTGTGTCGAGCCTGTCGACTGGCGTGAGTTCTTTGTCGACCTCGACGTCGACAGGCATCAGTAGCCTGTCTACGGGAGTGAGCAGTCTGTCGACCGGCGTGAGTTCGCTGTCCACCTCCACGTCGACCGGGATCAGTAGCCTGTCCACGGGCGTATCTAGCCTGTCGACTGGAGTGAGTTCGCTCTCCACGGGCGTGTCGAGCTTGTCGACTGGTGTGAGTTCTTTGTCGACCTCGACGTCGACAGGCCTCAGCAGCCTGTCTACGGGGGTGAGCAGCCTGTCGACCGGCGTCAGCGCACTGTCCACAGGCGTATCGAGCCTGTCCTCTGGGGTCAGCTCCTTGTCTACGGGTGTGAACAGCCTGTCGACTGGCGTCAGTTCGCTCTCGACGGGGGTCGGTTCGCTGTCCAGCGGTGTGAGTAGCTTGTCCACGGGTGTCGCCTCGCTTTCCACCGGTGTGAGCTCTCTGTCCACAGTCGTCTCTGCTGTGTCGAGTGGCGTCGGCAGCCTGTCCTCCGGTGTCTCCAGCCTGTCCACCGGTGTCGCCTCGCTGTCCACGGGCGTAAGCAGCCTGTCGACCGGGCTGAGCTCGGTGGCGTCGAACGTGAGCAGCCTCTCCACGGGCGTGAACAGCCTGTCGACGGGCATGACCTCGCTGTCGACCGGCCTGAGCACGACCAACTCCAACCTCAACACCCTCAGCACCTCGGTGCAGAACATCGACCAGCAGGGCACGCGTTACTTCCGCGCCAACAGCAGCGGCGCGGGGGCTTCGGCCCTGGGCGCAGACAGCATGGCCATCGGCGTCAATGCACGCACCGAGGTCGGTGCCACCAACTCCGTGGCCATCGGCACCAATGCCGTTGCGACGGCGCCCAATTCGGTGGTGCTGGGCAGCAACTCGAGCGACGGCGGCCGGGCCAACACGGTGTCCGTCGGCGCCGCCGGCAACGAGCGCCAGATCACCAACGTTGCGGCTGGTACACAGCCGACCGACGCGGTCAACCTGCAGCAGCTGCGCGACAACAACACCAGCGTCCTCAACCAGGCCGCGGCCTACACGGAGCTTCGCGCGCAGCAACTGCAGACGAACATCGACCGTGTCGAAAAGAGTGCCTATGCGGGTTCCGCCACCGCCATTGCCATTGGTTCGATGCCGCAATCGTCGACGCCAGGCAAGAGCATGATGTCGGCCGGTGTGGGCGCCTACGGTGGACAGGCGGCGATCGCGGTCGGGTTGTCCACGCGTTCCAAGGACGGCAAGTGGATCTACAAGATCAACGGCAGCGTCAACACGCAGAACAAGATCGGCATCGGCGTCGGCGCGGGCTTCGAGTGGTGAGTTGAACAGGGGCGCGGCCACATCGGCCGCGCCGGGCGTTGAAGTGCCGCCTACACTGCGCGACGGGCACCCGCCCTCGCCAGAAGCCGCCCGGACACCTTCGAAGGAGGCCCCGTGCCCCAGCCGATCCGAAGCCTCCAAACCCGCTGCTGCATCGTCGGTGGCGGGCCCGCCGGCCTGATGCTTGCGCTGCTGCTCGTGCGCGCCGGCGTCGACGTGACGGTGCTCGAGAAGCACGCCGACTTCCTGCGCGACTTCCGCGGCGACACCGTCCATCCGTCGACCCTGCAGGTGATGGCCGACCTGGGCCTGCTCGATGCCTTCCTGGCCCGCCCGCACGACGAGGTGCGCCGTCTGCACGCCACCGTCTCCGGGCAGCGTGTGAGGCTGGCCGACTTCGACCGTCTGCGCTCCATGCCCTGCCGCTTCATCGCACTCATGCCGCAATGGGAGTTCCTCGACTTCCTGCGCGACGAGGCCGAGCGCAGCCCACGTTTCCGCCTGCTGCTGCGCACGGAGGGCACGGACGTGATCGAGGAAGAGGGCCGTGTCGTGGGCGTGCAGGCCCGTGACGCCGAAGGCGACCTGAGCATCCGGGCCGACCTCGTCGTCGCCTGCGACGGCCGCCGTTCCGTCCTGCGCGGCGCGGCGAGGCTGCAGGTGCGCGACATCGGCGCCCCCATCGACGTGTTGTGGATGCGCCTGTCGAAGGCGCCGACGGACGACAACGAGAGCGGCGGCTTCGTCGACGCCGGCCACTTCCTGGCCATGATCGACCGCCACGACTACTGGCAGTGTGCGTACGTCATCGCCAAGGGTGGCATCGACGCCCTGCGGGCGCGCGGGCTCGATGCCTTCCGCGAGGCCGTGGCCCGTGCCGCGCCGCCGCTGGCCGGACGCATGCACGAGATTGCAAGCTGGGACGACGTGAAACTGCTGAGCGTGACGGTGGATCGCCTCGAAACCTGGTGCAAGCCCGGTCTGCTGTGCATCGGTGACGCGGCCCACGCCATGTCGCCCATCGGCGGCGTGGGCATCAACCTGGCGGTGCAGGATGCCGTGGCCACGGCGAACCTGCTGCGCCGGGCGCTGGCCGCACCGACGGTGTCGCAGGCTGAACTGACGCCCTTGCTTGCGAAGGTGCAGGCGCGGCGCATGCTGCCCGCGCGGCTGACCCAGTCGGTGCAGGTCGCGATTCAGAACCGGCTGCTGGCGCCGGTCCTGCGCAGCACGGGCCAGGACACGCCGCTGCGGCTGCCGTGGCCGGTGAAGCTGCTGCAGCGCATGCCTGCGCTGCAGGGCCTGCCGGCCTACGCCGTGGGGGTGGGCGTGCGGCCGGAGCGCGCAAGGGGCTATTGACGCGGCCTGCGTGGCGTTCGCACCTTCGCCTTCTGGCGCAGCGTCTTGGGCAGGTGTGCCGGCCCATGCCCGTCCATGTCCGCGAGCTCCCACACGCCGCCCACGGCCAGGGTGATGGCGTGGGCGCTGTTGATGAGGCCGATGTGCGAGAAGGCCTGCGGGAAGTTGCCCAGCTGCCGGCCGCTCGCGGGGTCGTATTCCTCGGCGAACAGGCCCAGGTCGTTGCCCAGTGCCAGCAGTCGCTTGAAGAGCGCACGGGCCTTGCGCAGCCGGCCCATGGCCGCGTACACGTTCACCAGCCAGAAGCTGCAGGCCAGGAAGGCGCCCTCGCCGCCGGCCAGGCCATCCACGCCCAGTTCGGTGCGGTAGCGGTACACCAGGCCGCCCGAGATCAGCTCGCGCTCGATGCGCGCGATCGTGCCCTGCACCCGTGCGTCATGGATCGGCAGGAAGCCGATCAGCGGGATGAGCAGCAGCGCCGCATCGACCGTGTCGGCGCCGTAGTACTGCACGAAGGAATTGCTTGCCTTGTCGTAGCCCTTCGCCAGCACGTCGGCACGGATCGCATCGCGCGTCTTGCGCCAGTCGTCGACCGGGCCGTCGAGGCCGAAGTGCTCGGCGCTCGAGATCATGCGGTCGAAGGCCAGCCAGCACATGATCTTCGAATGCACGAAATGGCGCGGCTCACCGCGCACCTCCCACAGGCTGCTGTCGGGCTCGCGCCAGAGCGTGGTGAGCTGGCGCGCGATCGCGCGCTCCAGCGGCCAGACCTTGTCCATGTCGGCGAGCCCTGCCTTGCGCGAGGCATGGAAGGCGGCGATCACCGAGCCGTACACGTCGAGCTGGCGCTGCACATGCGCGCCGTTGCCCACGCGCACCGGCCGGCTGCCGTCGAAGCCGGCCAGCCAGTCGAGCTCGAACTCGTTGAGAACGCGCTCGCCGTGCAGGCCGTACATGATCTGCAGGTCTTCGGGCGAGCCGCCCACCGCGCGCATCAGCCACCAGCGCCACTCGCTGGCCTCGTCGAGGTAGCCCGAGCCGATCAGTGCATAAAGCGTGAGGGCGGCGTCGCGCAGCCAGCAGAAACGGTAGTCCCAGTTGCGCGCGCCGCCGGGCTGCTCGGGCAGCGAGGTGGTGGGCGCCGCCACGATGCCGCCGGTGGGCGCATAGGTCAGGGCCTTGAGCGTGAGCAGCGAGCGCTCCACCACTTCACGGTATTCGCCGCGGTAGCCGCAGTGCGCGCTCCACGCGCGCCAGCGGCGCGTCGTGTGTTCGAGCAGCGAGTAGGCATCACGCGTGATCGGCGGCCGCTCGTGCGAGGGGAACCACTCCAGCGCGAAAGCCATCGACTGGCCCGCGGTGACCGAGAACTCGGCGCAGCTGGCGAAGTCCTCGTTGACCAGCGGCACGCCGGCCGTGATGCGCACCGCGTCCGGCCCGGCCACGGCATGGATTGCGCCGTCGACCCGCTGCACCCACGGCACCCACTCGCCGTAGTTGAAGCGGATGCGCAGTTCCGTGCGCAGATCCACGGTGCCCCGCACGCCGCGCACGATGCGCACCACCTCGTGCATGCCGTCGCGCGAGGGTTGCGGCATGAAGTCCGTGACCGTGGCCGTGCCCCGGGGCGTGTGCCAGGTGGTCTCCAGCACCATCGTGCCCGGCAGATAGCGCCGGGTGGCACGCGCCTTGGCGTGGCGAGCGCGCAGGCTCCAATGGCCGTTGCGCTCGTCGCCCAGCAGGCTGGCGAACATGGCGGCGGCATCGAAGCGGGGCAAGCACAACCAGTCGATGCCGCCTTCGCGGTGAAGGAGCGCGGCGCTGTGGGTGGAGCCGATGAGGGCGTAGTCCTCGATGAGCCGGCTCGAGGCTGTCCGGGATGCAGGGGTGCTGGATGTGGCGCGCGGCGGTCTGGAGGTCAACGCGGGATGTCTCCGTGTGGTCGCGCGTCCGACCCCGCGCCATGCGGCGTCGAAGGCGCGAGGATGGTTCGGCCTCAGCCTACCATGGCCCCATGCGCCCTGTGACCCCCTGCGCCGCGGCCGTGGCCGAGGCCCTGCTGCCCGATCCCTTCTACCTCGCGGTCACTGTCGACCATGCCGACGACGCCGCCCGCCGGCTGGCGGTGCTCGGCGCCTATGTGGACCAAGCCCTGGACGAGGCGCCGTCCGTGGGCTTTTGCACCCGCGCCCAGCCCGACCAGGCAGGGGCGGCGATCTGGCATCTGCCGCAGCCGCCTGATGTGGTGGCGCGCGCCGATGCAGCCAAGCGGGCGCAGCTTGCCGCGTTGCTCGGCCCACGCGGTCTGGCGAACTACCGCGCCATCGTGGACTTCATGGCGCCCCATGCGGCGCGCGCCGTTGCACCGGGCGCGTGGTACCTCTCCATCATCGGCGTCGCACCGTCGCAGCAAGGGCGGGGGCTGGGGGCGCAGCTGCTGGCGGCAGCGCTCTCACGAGCCACCACGCAGGGCCGTGCCTGCTACCTGGAGACCTTCACGCCACGCAATCTGCCGTTTTACGAGCGGCTGGGTTTCCGTCCGCTCGCCATGCACCGCGAGCCGGTGACGGGTGCGGACTACTGGATCCTGCTGCGTTCCTGAGAGGGCGCACGAAACGCCGCCATCTCACTGCGGCTGGTTGTCGCCGCGTTGACGCCGTTGCATCTGCTGCTGCATCTGCTGCATGCGCGCCTGGGCCGCCTGCTGCTGTTGCTGCTGATGCATCTGGGCTTGCTGCTGCGCCTGCTGCTGGGCGCGCTGCTGCATTTGTTGCTGCATCTGCTGTTGCTGTTGCTGCTGACGCATCGCCTGCATCTGCTGGGCTCGCTGCGCTTCCTGCTGCTGACGCATGGCGTGCTGTTGCGCCTCCTGCTGCTGGCGCATGGCCTGCATCTGCTGCGCACGCTGCTGTTGCTGTTCGGCCTGCTGCTGCATCGCGCGCTGCTGCTGTTGCTGCTGCATCTGCTGGCGACGGGACTGCTCCTGCATTGCCTGTTGTTGTTGGCGCTGGGCCATCTCTTGCGCACGCTGCTGCTGCGCCTGCTGCATCTGCTGCTGGCGTGCCTGGTCGCGTTGCTGGGCCTGCACCTGGTTCTGCTGTGCGTCCCGCGCCTGACGCTGCTGCTGTTCCATCTGCGCCTGACGCTGCTGCTGTTGCAGACGGCCCTGCGCGTCCTGCTGAGCGCGCAACTGGGTTTGCTGTTGCTGAGCACGGGCGGCCTGCTGCTGCTGGGCCTGCAGTTGCGCTTCACGGCCGCGTTGCAACTGTTGCTGCTGGAGCTGTCGCGCCTGGTCCTGCTGGGCGCGTGCAGCCTGCTGCTGTTGCTGCGCCTGGAGCTGCTGCATGCGGCCTTGCTGTTGCTGCTGTTGAGCCAGCTGCGCCTGGCGTGCCTGCTGGGCTTGCTGCGTCTGGAGCGCTTGCGCCTGCTGCTGCCGCGCGGCCTGCACCTGCTGTTGTTGCAGCATCTGCTGCTGCGCCGCCTGCTGCATCAGCGCGGCTTGTTGCTGGCGGGTGGCCTGCGCCTGCTGCTGCGCCAACTGCTGTTGCTGGGCCTGTTGCTGCGCCTGCCACATTGCCTGCGGATTGCCGCCGGGGCCGAAGCGTGGGCCACGCTCCACGTGCGCGGGTGGCACCCACACGTTGTTGTTGAAGACCACGGCCGGGCGGCTCCAGCCCGGTGGCCGGCGATCTGGTCCGCGGTCGCGGTCGCGCCAGCCCGGGCGGCCCCAATACATGTCCCAGTTGCGCCAACCCCAGTCGTGGCGTTGCAGCGCCGAGTTGACGACGATGCCCGTGCCGAAGGCCAGCGCGCCCACCACCACAGGGTTCACTCGCTGGGGTTCGGCCCAGTACACCGGCGGGTTGTAGTCGTAGCCCGAGTAATAAGGGACCGGCTCGCCGTACGCGACGCGCGGGTCGTACGCGGGTACGTACACCACGTCGGGCTCTGCTGGCTCGATCGTGATGTACGTGGGCGGCGGTTCCACGATGACGGGGCCGCCGTAGCTCGGCGGCGGCGCGCTGCCCGAGTACATCGGCGGCGCGCTGCTGGCCTGGGCGACGCGCAGCTGCTTGCTGCTCTTGAGCTCACCCGCCTTCTGCGCGCGCAGGCGCATGACCTGGATGGCGTTCATGACGTCGTTGGGGTCGTTGTAGTAGGCCTGGCCCAGCGCGGTGGTCCACGGGATGTTGTTCGCCAGCTGGTCGAGTGCGGGGCGGAAGGCGGTGAGCGCCTTCACGCTCGGATCCCAGGGCTGCTGGTTGACCGCGTCAGCCAGCGGGCCGGCCTTGAGCCCGGCGTTCTGCTTCGTCCAGCCTTGTGCGGCCGTCACCTGGTCGGGGAAGGTCGAGGCGGCCAGCACCTGGGCGACCAGCTTGTCGGGGTAGAGCGCGATCGGCGCCACCATCTGGTAGAGCGCCTCGGCAGTGGGCGGCGTGTAGGCGGCCTGCACCGGGGCGGCCGCGGGTGCGGGGGCGGTTGGTGCGGGCGCGGGAGCTGGCGTCGGGGCGGCGGCTTCGGGCGACGGTGCGTCGTTGCGGCTGCACCCGGCAAGCACCAAACCGGCCAGGGCCAGGGCACTGGTGAGCGCAGCACCGCGTGGGGTGCGAAGAAAAGGGGCTTGCGAGGAGCGGTGCATGGCGCGTTCCTTGTATCGGTCGTCCTTCAACGCCCCGGCCCGTGGGGCCGAGGACCGCCGTTCGGACGATCCTGTGACGGTTTGCGTCGCCGAGCCTGCACCGCAACGGGTCGGCCGGCTGCCGTCCGCGGACGACAGCCGCTGTAGTCACCCGAGGCAGCCGGGTGCCATAAATGCTATGAATTCAGGAGCTGCTCGCGCAAGCGGGGCGGGCGCTGGAGCCCGATTTCGCTCAAAGAATCTACTTGGCGCCGCCCGTGTACTTGGTCACCGTGTCGGCCGTCATGCTGTAACCGCTGGTGCCCATCATCGAGTCGTTGCGCTGCGCCACCAGCTTGCCGGTGACCCACACCGTGTCCATGGCCCGGAACTTGGCCGGCGATTTGGGCCGCACGTGCAGGATCTGGTTGGCCGGCGGCGGGGGGGTGTGGATGCAGGCGCCGAAATACGGCACGAGCAGGAACTCGCTCACCTCGCCCTTGTTCTCCTCGAGCGGCACGATGAAGCCCGGCAGCTTCACGTTCTGGCCGTTCATCTCGGGGTTGGTCGGCGCATTGTTCGACACCTCCTGCATCTTCAGCAGCAGTTCGTTGGCGCGCGGGTCGGCGTCGTCGAGCTTGGACAGGTCGATGTCCTTGAAGGCCTTGGCCGGATCCCAGTCCTTGGGCACGAGTTCTTCCCAGGTGATCTGGCGTGGCCCCGTGGTGGATTTGGCCGAGGCGCCCTTGCCGCCGAGCGGGTTGGTGGCGGTCGTGGCCTCCGGGGCGGGGCCGGCGGCCAGGGCGGCAGCAGTGACCGCGGTGCCGATCACGGCGAAGAAGGTGGCGCGCAAGGTGTTCATGGTCAGATCCTCGGAGACAGGCCGTCGGCCAGCGACAGGCGGTAGGCCCGGATGCCGGGCAGCAGGCTGGCCAGCCAGCCGGCGGCAAGCAGCCCGCCCAGCAGCAGCCATTCGTTCAGTGTAGGGGTCGACAGCTGCAGCGTGAGGCCGTACTGCGCCTGCAGCCATGGCCCCAGCGCGGCGATGCCCAGGGCCGCCAGCAGCGCGCCCAGCCCCACGCCCAGCACGGTGACGATGGCGCCCTCGAGCGCCAGCAGCGCCAGCACATGGCGCAGGCTCGCGCCCACGGCGCGCAGCACCGCCAGCTCGCGCCGCCGCTCGTTGAGCCCGGCCATCACCACCGACACCAGCCCGGCCAGGCTGACGATGCCCACCAGGCCCGACATCGCGAGCAACGCCTTTTCGCCCACGCCGACCACCTGCCACAGCTCGTCGAGCGCCACGCCGGGCAGGATGCCCATGAGCGGCTCCTCGGGATAGGTCGACACCCAGCGCTGCACCGAGAACACGGCCGCGCGGTTCTTCAGGCCGACGAGTGCCGCCGTCACGTTCTTGGGCGTGAGGTCGAACTTGCGCACCTGCTCGGCGCTGATCTTCACGCCCGGCATCGGCGCACCGCCGACCCATTCGAGGTGGATGGCCTCCATCGCCTCCAGCCCGATGTGCACGGTGCGGTCGATCGGCGTGCCGGTGCGCTTGAGGATGCCGACCACGGTGAAGGGCTTGTCGGCATGCTCGGGCGTGAGTTCGCCGCTGCCGTGCGCCAGCGTGATCTGCTTGCCGACGTGGTAGCCCAGCTGCTCGGCCACGTCCGCGCCCACCACCGCATCGAAAAGGCCGGAGAACACCTTGCCTTCGGCCAGCAACTGCTCGCCGCGCCGCACGTGGTCGAAGTAGGCCGGCGTGGTGGCCACCACCGGAAAGCCGCGGTGCGAATCGCCCAGCGACAGCGGCACCACCCAGGCCACGCCCTTGTGCGCTTCGAGCGCCTGCACGCTCTTCCAGCTGATGTTGTTGGTCGCACTGCCGATGTGGAACACCGAGTACAGCAGCAGTTGCGTGCTGCCCGTGCGCGCGCCCACGATCAGGTCGGTGCCCGACACGGCCGAGGCGAAGTTCTCGCGCAGCTCGGTGCGGATGCGCTCCACGCCCAGCAGCAGCAGCGTGGCCAGCGCGATCGACAGCACCGTCAGCGACAGCGTGAAGCGCCGGTTCCAGGCGCTCTTCCAGGCAATGGCGAGGAGGGCGTTCATGCGAAAGCGGACTTCCGGACGCAGAGGACGCAAAGATTTCGCAGAGGACGCAAAAAAGACAATGAAAAATTCTTCATAGGTTTCTTCTGCGACTTCTGCGGAACTTCTGCGTCCTCTGCGTCCGGCAGTCCGATCCCGTATTCACACCACCGCCGAAACCGCCGCCCGGTTGATCTCGGGCAGGAGCACATGGCGCGCGAAGCGGTCGGCGATGCGGCGGTCGTGGCTCACGAAGACGAGGGCGCTGCCGTTGGCCTCACAGGCCGCCAGCAGCACATCGAGGAAGGCCTCGCGCCGGTCCTCGTCGAGGGCGGAGGTGGGCTCGTCGGCAATGACCACCTCGGGCCGGCCGATGAGTGCACGCGCGGCGGCCACGCGCTGCTGCTGGCCCACCGACAGTTGCAGTGCGGTGCGCTGCCACAGCTCGGCCGGCAGGCCCATGCGCGTGAGCAGTGCCTCGGCCTGCGCGCGCGAGCCCTGTGCCCGGCGCCGCGCCGAGAAGCGGCAGGGCAGCAGCACGTTGTCCATCACGCTCAGGTAGGGCAGCAGGTTGAATTGCTGGAAGATGTAGCCCACGTGCGCGACGCGGCAGCGGTCACGTGCGCTGCCGCTCATCGCAGCCCAGTCGTGGCCGAGCAGGCACACGCGCCCGCTGTCGGCCACCAGCACGCCGGCCAGCAGCGACAGCAGCGTGCTCTTGCCGCAGCCGCTGGGGCCGTGCAGGAACACGGCCTCGCCGGCGCGCACCTCGAAGCGCTCGATGTCGATGCACGGCGCAGCGGCGCCGGGCCAGGCGAAGCGCAGGTCCTCGGCCTGCAGGACCACGGAGGTCATCGGATGACCTCCGCGCTATGCGCTGCGGTGCGTGCCCCCTTCGGAGCGGCCGGGCAGGGCCTCATGCGCGCGTCACTTGCCCCAGCCGATGCGTGCGCTGCCGGAAGCGGGCCGCTTCAGGCTGCGCTTGAACTGGCCGTCGGGCGCGGCGATCTCGGCCTCGATCTGGCGCGTGGCCGGGAAGGCCTCGAACAGCTGCGTGTCGACGAAGCGGGCCTTGGCCGCATTGGTGCAGTTGAAGGCGAAGGTGGCCTCCAGCTCGGCGTGGCCGTCCTTGTCGGGCTCGGCCTTGCCCAGGCCGAGCGCGGCCGA
>JAFEEH010000032.1 GCA_018241185.1 Pseudomonadota bacterium
CTCGATGCGGTTGGTGCCGCGGCCCGGGTTGTCGATGACGGTGCGGTTGTCGGCCGACGCGGGCGCCGCGCCGAGCAGGCCGCCCAGCGCGGCCAGCGCCAGGCCCGCGAACGAGGCACGGCGCACGGGGCGAGGGAAAGGCGAGGTTCGTGGCATGGAAGGCTCCTCAGGGCGTGCTGCGCGGCGTCAGGCTCTCCTGCCCCGGCAGGCCACCCAGCGGGGACGCCGCAGCGGGTGCGGGCGGCGCGCTCTGCGCCTGCACCGCGCCCATGCCGGGCAGGCGCGAGATGTTCGCGCCGCCGCCCGGTGCGGGTCCGCCGGCCGGCGCGGGCACCATGGCCGGGCTGCCGGCAGAAGCCGTGCCCGGCGCGGCGCCCTGCTGGCTGCGCAGCTTGGTTTCGAGTTCGCTGGCGAATCGGTCCGCCAGCACAACTTCCTCGGCCGCCATTTCGTTGCCGAGGCTGTTGATGGTGTCGGTCGCCTGCTTGGCGCTGGCGCTGCCCGGCACGGCCAGGCGCTGCGCGAGCCGCGCATAGCCCAGGGCCTTGATGTTGTCCTGCGGCGCGCCGCGCCCGCTCTTGTACAGCTCGCTCAGGCGCTGCATCGCACGCGGGTCGCCGCGCACCGCACCCAGCAGGTACCAGCGGTAGGCCTGACCGATGTCGGACACGCCGCTGCGGTTGCTCTGGTAGGCATCGCCGAGCAGCGTGAGCAGGTTGGGGTTGTTGGTGCGCAGCGCGTCTTCCTTGAGCCGCGCGATCTCGTTCGCATACAGCGGCCCCTGACAGCCCGGGTTGACCACGCCGCGTTCGATGGCCTGCTGGCAGGACTCGACATAGCGCGCGCCGGTGTCGCCGCCCGGCGCCGCGGTGGCGCCCGCCGGTGTGATCGGCGTCGCGGCCGCCGAGGACGGCGCGCCGGTGCCGCCGACGGTGACGGTCGCGCGCGCAGCGGCCGAAGGTGCTGCAGCCCCCGTGCTGGCCGCGGCCTGCGCCCAGGCGCTCGGTGGGCTCAGCGCCCAGCCCGCGACCGCCAGCGCGGCCGCGCATGCGCGAAGTGGCGTGCGCCAGTGATGCGACACATGAACTCTCGGCATCAGGTGCCCACCTTCGCGGGCGCTGCTGGCGTGCCCGGAGCGACCGGCGCGGCCGTGCCCGCGGTCTGCGGCGGCGGATCCCACGGCATCGGCACGCCGAAGAACAGCGGCTCGAAGCCCTTCCAGCTCAGCACGTCGACCGTGTCGCCCAGCTGCGGATAGCGCGTGGAATACACGCGGCGCAGCGCCTCCTTGGTCGGCTCGTCAAGCTGCTGGTTGACGGTGACGTTCTCGCCGTACTTGCGCAGCATGACCTGGATCAGGCCGACCTTGAGCTGCGGCGAGAGGCCCTCGAAGGAGCGCTGCATGTTCTCGACCACCACCGGGTCGGGCACGCCGTTGGGGATGCACCGCCAGTACGGCGTGTTGGTCGCCTTGCCCATCAGCTCGAGCACGCTCAGGTCGACCAGCGTGCGGATGGCCGAATGGCGGCCCTGCAGGTACTTGCCCTCCAGCTTGAAGCCGAAGGAGTCGCCGTAGAAGCCCAGGCTCGCGTTGTCCTCGGCGCTGAAGTTCAGCACCTTGATCACGTTGGAGGCCTGGATGCGCGGCACCATCTGCTGGGTGCTGAAGCTCACCAGGTTGAGGTCGAGCGCGAGCGCCGAGAGGATGGCGGTGCGCTTGAAGTCGGCGCCGATGTTGGTCTCGCCCTTGCCCTTGCCGAAGTCGACGCTGGCCGAGTTGGAGCGGCCCGCGCCCGAGAGCGCGCGGTCGAACTCGGTGAGCGCGCCGGTGATCAGGAAGTCGGGCATGGTCACGCCGAACTTCGCGCCCAGCTGCGCCTGCGAGATCAGGTAGTCGGGGTGGTAGGGCACGTACACGATGCGCGCGCCGATGCGGTTGACGGCCGTGCGGACCATCTCGGTGATGTCGCCCGGGATCTCCGAGCCCACCAGCGGGTTCGACAAGTTGGTCGCGTCGAGGATGTTGCGCGTCTGCATGTAGACCACCGGGTCGCCATCCTTGTAGATGTCGAGCATGTGGCCGAAGCGCCCGAGCGAGACGGCGTAGCTGCTGAGGTTGGCCGTGGGCAGCTGCTTGGCGGCCTCGCGTTCGGCCAGCAGCTTGTCGGCGTCGCTCAGGGCGTTCTGGGTGGTGGCGCAGCCGGCCAGGAGGGTGGCCGCGGCGGCCAGGGCGAGCGCCCCGCGCCGCACGCGTGAAGAGGTGTGCGATGTCATTCGGTCAACCGGACAGGGAGTTGTTGTTGATGCGGGGCCGCATCACTCGGCCCCGGTTCGCCGGACGCTGCCGCGCAGCGCAGCACGGTCACTTGCCGTTGTTCAGGACCGTGATGTTCTCCACCCCCTTGCCGTCGACGAACAGCGTCACGTTGCCACTCACGTTGCCCTGAATGGTCGGGCTCGCAATGCGCAGCTGGCCGTCGGCCCCCTGCGACACGTTGCTGTAGTCGGTGCGGATGACCAGGTTGGTCTGGTTGGCCGGCAGCTTGAGCGTGCCGTCCGGCTGCACCAGCGCCTGCTGGTCCACCACCTTGTTCTGCTCGAGGGCGCGCGCCACGCGCGCGCGGGCCGTCACGCCCGGGGTCACGCCGTCGATGAGCTTGACGCCCGCGTCCTTGTTGTCCCTGTAGGCCCCGAGGGCCTCACCGTAGTTGATGAGCTGGGCCGATGCCGCACCCGACGCGAGCAGCGCCAGTGCACCGATGAGGTGTGTCGTCTTGTTCATGATTCGCTCCTTCCGCGCGGCCTCGGCCGTCCTCACATGTTCAGCACCGTCACGGCCGGTCCGACCGTCACGCTGCGGTTGACCACGCCGGTCGACGGCAGCGTCACGGTGTAGCCCGCGTTCGCTGCCCAGGGCGTGTTGCCCGTCACCCCGGCTACCCCGGCCAACGCGCCACCCGTGGTGCGCACGCTGCCCGTGGTCATGCCGACGCCGGCCGTGGACTGGTTGCCCACGATGGCCACCGTGCCGGTGATGACGCCGCGGTTGATGACGGAGTTGCTCGTGCCGCCCGCCATCGCCGAACCGCGGTTGCCCGCGATCACGATGTTGCCGGCCATGAGGCCGTGGTTGACGACGGAGTTGACCGTCCCGCCTTGTAGGCTGGAACCTTGGTTGCCCATGATGGCCACGCGGCCCGTGAGCGTGCCGCGGTTGTCGACGCTGTTCACCGTGCCGCCGCCGCGCGCCTCGCCCCGGTTGCCGATGATCGCGATGTTGGCGCTCATGAGGTTGCCGCTGCCACGGTTGTGCACGCTGTTGACCATGCCGCCGCCGCGCGCCGACCCGGTGTTGCCCGCGATGGTGATGCTGCCGGCGCCGATGCGGCCCTGGTTGATCACGCTGTTGACGGTGCCACCGCCCTGCGTCGTGCCCTGGTTGCCCAGCACCGTGATCTGCCCGCCGGCGATGGTGCCGCCGTTGACCACGCTGTTGGCCACCCCGCCGCCCTGCACGCTGCCGCGGTTGCCCAGGATGGCGATGCGGCTGCTGCCGACGGTTCCGCTGTTGTCCACCGAGTTGAGGGTGCCCTTGTGCGCGCTGCCCTGGTTGCCGGTGATCGCCACCTGCGAGCCGGCGATGCGGCCATTGCTGCGGTTGCGCAGGCTGGCGGCGCTCGCGTCCTCGCCGTCGGCTTGCGCGCCACTGCGCTGGTTGCCGGTGATGGCCACCTGCGAGCCGCTGGTGCGGCCCTCGTTGAAGAAGCTGTTGGCCACGGCCGTCTTGCCGTCGCGCGTGCTCACATCGTTGGCGGTGTTGCCGCTGAGGGTGGTCGGCGTGCCCTCGGTCGTGGCACCTTCACCGACCATCACGCTGTTGGCCAGCGCGACGCCCTTCTCGGCCAACACGTTGTCGGCGGTGTTGCCCAGCAATTGCATGCTGCTGGCGCGCAGGGCGCCGAGCACCTGCACCGCGTTGGCGCTGGCGGCCCCCACGCCCTTGCCCATGACGGCGTGGCCGGCGATCGTGCCTTCCTTGCCTTCGCTCTTGACGTTGCTGGCACGGTTGTCCGCCAGCGTGACCGGGCTGCCCTGCACGTCGCCCTGGCCGTTGACCGCCAGCGCGTTGGCGTTGATGCGACCGCCGTCTGCGTTGAGCGCCTGTGCGCGGTTGCCCCGCACCGTGACCGGCGAACCCGACACGCGCACGCCGTTCTCGCCCTCGAGGTACACGCCGTTGGCCACGAGGATGCCGTTCTTCGCATCGCCGATGCCCGCGACCTGGCCGTAGCTGCCGCCGGTGCGCACGTCGCTGGCTGTGTTGTCGGTGATCGTCACCGGGCTCCCGGAAAGGCTCGCGTCGCGGTAGCCCGCCAGGGCGTTGACCAATGCCGTGCCGCCGATGGCGGCCACCTGCGTGGCGCGGTTGTCGCGCAGCGTGAGGGCCGAGCCGCTGTCGACCCGCGTGTTCTCGTACAGCACGACCGCGTTGGTGGCAGCGCGCGCCACGCTGCGTTCGCTGAAGGCGTTGCCCGGGCCGGCCATGGAACTGGCACCGGTGGACACCTGGGAGGCCGTGTTGCCGGACAGCTGCGTGGTGGCCGACAGGCGCGAGCCGGCGCCCTCACCCTTCTCGACGCTCACGCTGTTGGCGACCAGCTTGCCACCCTGCGCCGACAGCTCGCGCGCGGCGTTGTCGCGCAGGCTCACGCTGCCCGCGTCGACGGTGGAGCCGAACACGCCCAGGCTGTTGGCCAGCGCCATCGCGTTCTGCTTCGACGAGAAGAGCAGGCCGCCCGCGGCGCTGCCCGAGAAGCCGTTGGCACGCACGTTCTCGGCCGTGTTGCCAGCGAGGTCGAGGCGCCCGTTGCGCACCGTGCCTTCGCTCACCAGCGCGCTGTTGGCGGCTGCGAGGCCGCCCGAGCCCTGCACGCCGCGTGCCGTGTTGTTGCTGAGCGTGACCGGCGTGTTGTCCAGCGTGGCCTGGCTGTCCAGCGCCACGCTGTTGGCCAGCGCGCGGCCGTTGCGCTCGAACTCGCCGACGAAGCCGCCGCCGACGGTGGCGCGCCCGCCGGCCGTGTCGACATCGGTGGCGCGGTTGTCGGTCAGCGTGATGTTGCTGCTGCGGGTGGTCGCGCTCTGCAGCCAGATGCTGTTGGCCGCGGCCGCGCCGCCCACCGCCTGCACCTGGTCGGCCTGGTTGCCCGACAGCGTGTGGCGCGTGGCGCCCTGCAGTTGCCCGCCCTGCACCGAAATGCTGTTCGCCAGTGCCGCGGCCGACATCTGCACGTCGGCCAGCGCGCCCTTGAGGATGGAACCGCTGCCGCCGCTGGCTTCGACGCGGCCGGCCTTGTTGTTCGACAGCTGCGCCTGGTACTGGCGCAGGTCGCCGCCCTGGTAATCGGCGAAGTTCACGGTGTTGGCCAGCGCGCTGCCGCCCAGGGCATTCATGCCGTCGACCTCGTTGCCCTGCTGCGTGATGCGCGCGCCCTTGAGCTGGCTGCCGGCCGCGGTGACCGCATTGGCCGCAGCGACGCCGGTGAGGTCGGCCTGGGCGACCGCGCCCCAGCCCGCACCGCCCGATCCGCCGCCGGCGCGCACGTTGCGCGCCGTGTTGCGCACCTGTTGCGTCTGCAGGTCCTCGACCTGGCTGCGGGCGAGCGTGGCGCCGTTGGCGATGGCCGCGCCGCCGAGCGAGGCGATGCCCTCGGCGGTGTTGTTCATGACGTCGATGCGCGCACGGCGCACGTCGGTTTCGTCGCTGAGCAGGCCGTTGGCCGTGGCGCGGCCCGGCAGTTGCAGCGAGCCGGCGCCGAGCAGCACGGAGGCCTTGGCCCCGTGCGCCTCGATGCGCCCGGCCTGGTTGTTCTGGATGTTGACGACGCTGTCCGTGAGCGGGCGGCGGCCCGCGCCGCCGGAGATGAGCGCCGTGTTGGCCGTGGCCGCACCGCCGATGGCGGTGACGAAGCCGGTGACCTGGTTCTGCAGCACGTTGAGCTGCGAATTGCTCACGTCGAGTGCGGACAGGCCCACGGTGTTGGCCTGTGCCGTCGCGATGAGGTCGACCGAGGCGCCCAGCCCCGCGCCCACCGTGGCCTTGCCGCCGCCGGCCGTCACCTCGGCGTTCGCCTTGTTGCCGGTCGCGCGCGCGGCGCTGTTGCCCTTGAGCTCGGTGCCGGGGCGCTGCGTGACCCAGCCCAGACCGTGCAGCACGCTCTCCTGCGCACCCGCAGGCGGCGCCATGAGCAGCGAACTGCCACCGCACAGCGCGGCGATGAGGACAACGATGTTCTTTCGTCGAAGGGAGGGGGTCACAGCGGTCTCCGTGGGTCAGGACGGGCGGCGAGGCTCACCGCGTCCACAGCGGCCGGCGCGCTCGCGGCGCCGGTCCCGGTCGAAGCGCGCGGCCACGCGGGAGGCGGGCCGCCGCAGGCCGGGGGCGCTCAGTTGATGTTGACGCTGTTGACGTTGGCGGTGCCGCCGATGGCCTTGACGTTGGTCGCCTCGTTGCCGCTGATCGTGATGTCGCTGTCCTTGACCTTGGAGCCGGTGATGTTCACCGTGTTGACGTTGGCCATGCCGGTCATGCTGACGTTGGCGCCCACCTTCAGCACGCCGGCTTCGCCGCCCCCGGCCAGCACATCGCGCGCCTTGTTGTTGCTCACCGTGATGCGGGTGTTGGTCACTTCCGAGCCCAGCGAGCCGTTGGCCTTGCCGACGCCCGGGATGCTGATGGCTCCGCTTTGCGCGAAGGCGGCGCTCGAGAAAGCGGCGACGAGCGCAACGGCGCCGGCTGCAACGATTTTCTTCATGTGTTCACTCCTGGTAGTGCGAAAGATGGAAGGTGTTGAAGCGCGGTCCGGTGCGGACCACGGAGCGCAATCTACCGATGCAAAGTGACAGGCCCTGTCTTATTTGTAAGTCGCTGTTGAGGTCACGCCTTCTTACGAAATCGTGCGTGCATTGAAGGGATGTGTGAAATTTCTCGCACTTCTTGATGCACACCTCGGAACTTTCAGCGAGCGCTCACACATGGTTTTCGAGCCTTTTAAGACCTCGCTATTAATAGGAAGGTCTGCAGTTGCAGCGCGATGAACAGCGCGTGTGGGAGCAATCTCACAACGCGACGCCCACAAGCGCTGTCAAGCCCATTCGTCGCACATGCAACCGGACGCAAGGCTTCACGCAGCGCGTATCGAAACATCGATTCACAAACGCGCCGCTTCGCTGGCGCTTCCTGTCGGACGGGTCTGACAAGGTGCACGCACTCACTCGCAGACACTCGGGACCCTCCAAGCCACGACCACGCACTTCATGCGCTTCAACACCCGCTTCTCCGCCCCTGTTTTCTCGTCGCGAATCGCACGCACGGCCGCCCTGCTTGCGGCCGGTGTGGTCGGCGCCGTGGTGCTCTCGGCCTGCAAGGACGGCACCGGCCATGGCACTGCCAACGGCATCCGCTTCCCGGACGACGCGCAGATCACGCAGGCGCTGCAGGCGAACTTCGGCGACGACCCGAACAACGCCAAGGCGCGCGAATTGATCCAGGTGCTGGGCGGCGAGAAGGGCCAGCTCGACTACAAGATCCGCCGCGTGATCTGGCGCCAGGGCGCCTTCGAGGCCCAGTACGACGTGAGCCTGAAGATGGGCCAGCCCGGTGCCGTGAGCCTGCAGAAGCTCTACGCCACGATGGTGCCGAAGAACGAGGCAGCCAAGCTGCCCGAGCAGACGCTGCAGGCCTACGAGGACTGGCTCAAGAACAATGCCGCCACGCTCGAGAAGAGCAACCCGCAGCAGGCACAGGCGCTGCGCGCCAGCCTCGAGAGCCTGGGCACCTGCTACCGCGAGGCCAAGCCCGACGACCGCATCGCGCTGATGAACGGGCTGGGCGCGCTGATCTCGCCCGCGCGTGAAGGCTGGTATGCCGACCGGCTCCAGTCGCCCAGCGTGGAGTTGCGCTGCCTGCCGCTGTAAGAGCGGGGGCCAGCGGCCGTCAGCGCAGCAGGCCGCGCCCGGCGAGGTTGCGCATCAGCGCGCCGATGCCGAAGTCCCAGCGCGGCGCCTCGTGCGCGTGCACGACGCGGTTGACCAGCGCGCCCAATTCCGGCGCGGCGATGGTCACGCGATCGCCCACCACGTGCGTGAAGCCCTGGCCCGGGCCGTGGCGGTCCTGCGTCGGCGCGAACATGGTGCCCAGGAAGAGCATCAGCCCGTCGGGGTACGCATGGTGCGGGCCGATGGCCTGCGCCGCGAGGTCGAGCGGGTCGCGGCTGATCTTCGCGAGCGAGCTGCTGCCCTCCATGACGAAGCCTTCGGGCCCCTCGACCTTCAGGGCCACGGTGATGCGGCGCACGTCGTCGATGCCGAAGTGCGCGTCGAACAGGCGCACGAAGGGGCCGATGGCGCAAGAGGCGTTGTTGTCCTTGGCCTTGCCCAGCAGGAGCGCGCTTCGGCCTTCGATGTCGCGCAGGTTGACGTCGTTGCCCAGCGCGGCGCCGACCACCCGGCCTCGGCTGTCGATGGCGAGCACGACCTCGGGCTCCGGGTTGTTCCACACCGACTTGGCGAGGATGCCGACGTCCGCCCCGATGCCCACCGCCGCCAGCACCGGCGCCTTGGTGAAGATTTCCGCGTCAGGGCCAATGCCGACTTCCAGGTACTGAGACCACGCGTTCTGCGCGATCAGCACCTCCTTGACCCTCGCCGCCTGCGGCGAGCCGGGCACGATGCCCGCGAGGTTGTCGCCCAGCACCTGCGAGAGGCCGGCGCGGATGGCCTCCGCCTTGGTCGCGTCGCCGCGCGCCTGTTCCTCGATCACCCGTTCGAGCAGGCTCGCGACGAAGGTGACGCCGCTGGCCTTGACGGCCTGCAGGTCGCAAGGTGCGAGCAGCCAGGGCTGCGCGCCGTCGCGTGCGGTGGCATCGCTATTGCGCAGCACCTCGGCCAGTGCCGCGATGCGCGGCGCCCCGCCGGCATCGAGCAGGCGCCGCACCGCGGCGGCCGGGTCGTCCTGCTCGAACAGTTCGCTGGCCGTGGGTGCCAGGGCCGACAGCTCGTGCAGCGCATCGCCGCGCACCGCGACCAGCACCGGGCCGACGCCGGGCTGCCAGAGCCGCCCCACGAGCATCGCGCGCTCGGCGTCCTGCGGCAGGCTGCGGGTGGGATCGAGGGGCATGGGCTGGGTCATCGGTGTCTCCGTGTCGTGTGAGAGGCAGAGTGTCGCCGCAGCCCTTCCGCCGCGATTTGCTATTGAATTAATAGCTGTTCACGCAGATGGGGCGGGCGCTGCAGGCCGATTTGGCTTGAAACTTCGTCAGCGCACCGGTGCGCCGTGCCCGGGCGCCGCACGCACGCGGGCGACCTGCGCAGGCAGATCGGTCCACGGCGAGGCCCGCGGCGCGAAACGCGCGCGCATGTAGCCGGCCAGTTCTGCGATCTGCGCGTCGCTCAGCGCCTCGCGGAAGGCGGGCATGAAGCCGAGGTCCTTCGTCGCGGGCTCCCGCACGCCATCGAGGATGGTGCGGATGAGGTTGTCGGGCTGGTCGCTGGCCAGTTGGCTGTTGAGCGCCAACGGTGTGTTCACGCCCAGCAGCGTCGGACCATCGCCGGCGTGGTGGCAGGCAGCGCAGGCCATCTCGAACATGCGCTGCGGCGCGCCGAGCAGCTGGTCCTGCCGCGCCGCGGCAGCCTGCACCACCGCCTGCGCCTGCCGCTGCGGATCGGGCGCCGGCGCGGGGTTGAAGGACGCGAGGTAGGTGGCCATGGCGCGGATGTCGGCATCGGACACCTGCTGCAGCTCGCGCACCACCTCCGCCATCGGCCCGCCTGCGACGCCGTGCCGCGGCGAGTGGCCGTGGCGCAGGTAGGCATGGAGCGCATCGGCGTCCCACGGAACGGGCGATTTCGAGAGCGACGTGAGCGCCGGCGCCTCCCAGCCGTCGATGGTGGCGCCGGCGAGGAAGGCGCTGCCGCCCTGCTCCGCCCCCAACGCGTTGCGGGGCGTGTGGCAGGCGCCGCAATGGCCCAGGCCGTTGACGAGGTAGGCGCCTCGGTTCCACTCCGCGCTCTGCGTTGCAGCGGGCACGTAGGGCGTGGCGTCGTGGAACAGCGCGTTCCAGCCCGCCATCAAGGGCCGCAGGTTGAAGGGGAAGCGCAGGTCGTTGGCCGGCAGGATGGCGGGCGAGCCGTCCACTCTCGCCCCCGCCTTCACCGCGGGCAGCGACTGCAGGTAGGCGTACAGCGCCTGCAGGTCGTCGTCGCTGGTCTTCGCGAAGGCGGTGTACGGGAAGGCCGGGTAAAGGTGCCGGCCGTCACGCGAGATGCCCTCGCGCATCGCACGCTGGAAGGCGGTGAAGGACCAGCGGCCCAGGCCCGTCTCGGCGTCTGGCGTGAGGTTGGTGGTGTGAAGGGTGCCAAAGGGCGTTTCCATCGCGCGGCCGCCGGCGTTCGGTGTGCCGCCGGGCGCGGTGTGGCACACGACGCAATCGCCCAGCGCAGCGAGTTGCCGGCCGCGCTCGATGGTCTCGGCGCTGTAGGCGGGTGCACTGAAGGACACGGGCGCGATGGCGGGCCGCCAGCCGAGCAGGCCGGCGATGGCGCCGAGGCCGCCGAGGACCAGCGCGGCGCCCGTGGCCCACAGCCCCTTGCGGCGCGGCAGCGGCGCATCGGCCGGCAGCACGCGCGCCGGCTCGGGCTGCGGGCGCGGCACCTCGTCGCGCGTCGTGTCGCCACCCGTCGGTGGCAGCGGATTCAGCGCGGCGCGCACCACCTCCGGTGTGAAGGGCGGCGCGCGAAAGCGCACGCCCGTCGCGTCGAAGATCGCATTGGCGATCGCCGCCGTGCCGGGCACGGAGGCCGACTCGCCCGCGCCCAGCGGCGGCTCGCCGGGGCGCGGCATCTGCAGCACCTCGACGACCGGCACCTCGCGGAAGCTGAGGATCGGGTAACTGCCCCATTCGCGGTTCGCGACCACGCCCTGAGGCAGCACGCCGGGCAGTTGTTCCTTCGCTGCGGCGATGCCCGCAGACGGCGTGGGTGCGAACTGCACCTGCTCCTTGAGCGCGCGGCTGGTCGTCTGCAGCACGTTGCCATGCACTTGATGCTCGACGCCTGCCGGGTTGATGGTCAGGCCCGCGTCGTGGCCGACCACCACGCGGCGCACATGCACCTCGCCCGTCGTGCGATCGACCTCCACGTCGGCCACCCACGCAGCCCAGGCGGCGCCGAAGCCGGGCCACTTGCTGTGGACGTAGCGAGCGTAGGCAAAGCCTTGGCCAAAAAGGACATCTCCTCCAGGCCCCAGTCCACCATCGCTGTTCTCCTGCGGCCCGGTGCGCATGCGCCATCCGGCCTTCTGCGCCGTGGCCTGCACGAGCTCGACAGCGCGCGGATCGTTCAAATGCCGCAGACGGAACTGCACCGGATCCACGCCCGCGGCCGTGGCCAGCTCGTCGATGAAGGACTCGTGCGCGAAGGAATTCGGCAGCGCCGACACGCCGCGCAGCCACGAGGCGCGCACGATCGGCGCCATGTCGTTGACCTTGACCCGAAGGTGGTCGTAGGCGTAGGGCGGGCGCGCGGTGCGGTCGCCCATCTCGTAGGCATGCGGCTGCGCGTCGACGGTGCCGGTGAGCAGCAGCGCCAGCGTGGGCGCGCCGTTGCTGGGGTAGGAGGTCTCGAAGTCGTAGGCGCCGATGCCGCCCTCGGGCGACAGCGCGCCGGCCACCGTCATGAGTTGCGCCGTGCCCTTGGGCTCCCAGGCGTGCTCCTGCTCGCGCGTGAGCTGCACGCGCACGGGCGCGCCGACGGCGCGCGCCAGCAGCGCCGCATCGGCCGCCACGTCGTCGGCACCGTTGCGGCCGTAGCAGCCGGCGGCCTCCATGCGCACGATGTCGACGTCGATGTCCTGCAGGCCCATGAGCTTCGCCAGATCAGCGCGCAAGACATGCGGGTTCTGAGACCCTGCCCAGCAACGCAGGCGCACACCCTCTTCGGGCGCCCAGTGCGCGACGGCGCACGAGGGGCCGATGGAGGCATGCAACTGGTACGGCCACAGGTAGGTGCGGCGCATCGCGTCGCCCGCGCCGGCCAGGGCCGCATCGACATCGCCCTCATCGACCAGCAGGCGCTGCGTAGCGGGGTTGTCGCGGATCGCCTGCGCCACCTTGTCGGGATGGTCCAGGTCGGGCATGCCGGGCCAGGACTTCCAGCGCACGCGCAGTTCGCGCATGGCCTGTTCGGCGTGCTCCTCGCGCTCGGCGACGATGCCGACGAAGTCGCGGATCACCACCACCGCGCGGATGCCGGGGATGTGCGCGATGGACGATTCGTCGACCGACTCGAGCGTGTTGCCGACGAAGTCGCCATGGTCGGCGCCCGCGTAGGGCGGCCGCACCACGCGGCCATGCAGCATGCCGGGCACGCGCATGTCGTGCACGAACACCAGTTCGCCGGCCAGCTTGGCGGGAATGTCGACGCGTGGTTGCGGCGTGCCGACGAGGCGGTAGTCCTCCGTGCGCTTGACTTGCGCCGCGGTGTCGAGCGTGAGCACCGTGCGCTGGCCGGCCGCCAGTGCGGACAGCGGCAGCCGTGCCACGTCGCCATGGTGGACCGTGCCATCGACGACGCGCAACTCGGCCGCCGCGACGCCCAGCCGCTCGGCCGCGCGCGCAAGCAGCCAGGCGCGTGCCTGCGCGGCCGCCAGGCGCAGCGGCTGCGCATGGATCTGGATCGACGCGCTGGCGATGGTCGCGCCCTGGTTAGGCGCCCGTGCCGTGTCGCCCAGCACCATGCAGACTGCATCCAGCGGCGCGTCGAGCTCCTCGGCCACGATCTGCGCCAGTGCGGTGCCGATGCCGGTGCCCAGGTCGACGTGGCCGTTCAAGGCCGTGATGCTGCCGTCGTCCCACACGGCCAGCAGGACCTCGTCGCCCTCGAGCGGATTGCCCGGCACCGCGGCCGGCTGGCCCTTGGCGGGGGGCGGTGCCGGTGGCGTGGGCCGCACGACCACGAGCACGCCCTCGGCCGCCAGGAAGTCGGCCCGGCTGCGCGGCTGGCTGGCACGCAGGGGTGGACTCATGCCGACGCGAGGCGCGCGGCAGCGTCTTCCACGGCGCGCAGGATCTCGATGTGGGTGCCGCAACGGCACAGGTTGCCCGACAGCTCAGCGCGGATGCGCGCCGGTGTCGGCCGCGCTTCACGGGCCAGCAGCGCTGCGGCCTGCATCACCATGCCGTTCAGGCAATAGCCGCACTGCGCCGCCTGGGCCCGTTCGAAGGCCTGTTGGACGGGGTGGAAATCGTGGCGCGCGCCCAGGCCTTCCAGGGTGGTGATCGAGCGGCCCGCCACGCCGTGCGCCGGAATCACGCAGGCCCGGGCGGCCACGCCGTCCACGTGCACCGTGCAGGCGCCGCACTGGCCCAGGCCGCACCCGTACTTGGGGCCGTTGAGGCCCAGGTCGTTGCGCAGCACGTGCAGCAGCGTGGCTTCGCGAGACACAGGCATCGACACCGCACGGCCGTTGACCTCGAGCGCCAGCAGGGGCCCGAGCTTGTCGGCGGACGCCAGTGGCGCCTGCACCTGGCTAGCGTCGCAACTGCCCATCGCCGGTGTACATCTCCAGGTCGACGAAGGTCGAGCCGTTGTGGTTGCGCGCGCCGTATTCGACCGGGAACTCGCCGAAGCTGGTGCGCCCGATGCTCTCCAGCCCGGCGATGAAGCTGTCGCGGGTGAGCGCCGGGCCGCCGCGCCGCAGGCCCTCGGCCATCACGCGGCCGACGATGTAACCCTCGAGTGCCGTGTAGCTGTCGATCTTCTGGCCGAAGGCCGCGCGGTCGCGCTGGTAGTCGGCCACGATGGGCACGCGCAGCGCCTGCGGCGGCGGCACGATGCTGGCCGTGACCAGGCCGGCGAGCTTGCCTTCGAGCCGTTGGGCCGAGCCCCTGGCGTCGGTGATGCCCACCGACAGCGTGTAGAGCTGGGCGCCGGACCCGCTCGCACGGTAGTCGCGGATGAAGACGTCAACCATGCGGCCGGCCATGATCATCACCACCGCGCCCGGCGATGCGGCCTTGAGTCCGGCCACCACCTCCTTGGCATCGGTCGCGGCGATGGCCATCGGCAGCTTCTGCACCACGTTGACCTTGAAGTCGGCCGCGAGCTGTTCGCAGGTCGCGAGGTTGGACTTGCCGAAGGCGCTGTCCTGGAACACCACGGCGATGGACTGGATGCCGATGGTCGAGAGGTGGCTGATGATCTTGCGCAGTTCCAGGTCGTAGCCCGCGCGCACGTGGAACAGCAGCCGGTTGACGCTGGTGCGGAAGGACGAGGTGCCCACCAGCGGCGCGAACATCGGCACGCCGGCCTTCTCGCACAGGGGCATGGCCGCCACCAGGTTGCCGGTGGCGACATAGCCGGTGAGCGCGAAGACCTTGTCCTGCTCGATCAGTCGCGTGGTGTTGGCCGCCGTCTTCGCGGGCTCGTAGACGTCGTCGTACGAAACGAGCTCGACACGCCGGCCATGGACGCCGCCCGCCTTGTTGATCCGGTCGAGGTGCAGCTGGATGCCGGCGCGGTAGTCGATGCCGAAGTCCTGCGCGGGGCCGCTGAACACGGCCGATTGCCCGAGCCGGATGACACCATCGGCGACGCCGTTTTCGGCACGGGCGGCACGCAGCAGCGCCGGGCCGAAGGCGAGCGCTGCAGCGCCCGCGGCGAGCGTGCGCCGCCTGGAGAGATGGGTCATGGAATGGTGGCTTCTGTCAGGCGGCGGCGATGTCACTGGACTGGATGCGCTTCACGCCCTTGGCCTGCATGTCCTTCCAGGCCTTGGCAAGCGAGCCGTTGAGGTCGATGGCGCGCGTGGCGTCCTCGATCACGTAGGCATCGAAGCCGGCCTTGCGTGCATCGAGCGCGGTCCAGGCGACGCAGAAGTCGGTCGCCAGGCCGGTGACGTACACGGTCTTGATGCCGCGCGCCTTGAGGTAGCCAGCCAGCCCGGTGACGGTCTTGCGGTCGGCCTCCTCGAAGGCCGAATAGCTGTCGACGCCCTTGTTGAAGCCCTTGCGGATGATGAGCTGCGCGGTGGGCAGCTTCAGGTCCTTGTGCAGCGCTGCGTCGTCGGTGCCCTGCACGCAGTGGTCGGGCCACAGCACCTGGTTGCCGTAGTCGAGCTTGATGCTGGAAAAGGGCTTCTGTCCCGCATGCGCGCTGGCGAAGGAGGCATGCCCGGGTGTGTGCCAGTCCTGCGTGACGACCACGTTGTCGAAGCTTTCGGCCAGCTTGTTGATGAGGGGCACCACCTCCGCCCCACCCTTGACCGGCAGCGTGCCGCCGTCGACGAAGCAGTTCTGGACATCGACCACGATGAGCGCGGCCTTGGGGCCGGGCTTGATCTTGCCAGCCGCCCACAGGGTGGGCGCGAGGCCGGCCGCGCCGAATGCGGCGGCGGCCTGAAGGAACTGACGGCGTTGCGGGATCTGCATGGAAAAGCCCTCCGGGGTTGGAATGGATCTGTGGAGGCCGCGGGACGACAAGGGCTGCTCACACGCTGAGGTAGGCGCGTCGCACGTCCTCGTTGGCTGCCAGCTCGGCCATGCTGGCGGCATATCGGATCTGGCCTTTTTCGAGCACGTAGGCGCGGTCGGACACCAGTTCGGCGAAGTGCATGTTCTGCTCGGACAGCAGGATCGACACGCCCTGCGCCTTGAGCTCCAGGATCATCTGGGCCATCTGCTCGACGATGACCGGCGCCACGCCTTCGGAGGGCTCGTCGAGCAGCACGAGGTACGGGTTGCCCATCAGCGTGCGTGCCACGGTGAGCATCTGCTGCTCGCCGCCGCTCATGCGGCCGCCCGGGCGGTGGGGCATCTCGCCGAGGTTGGGGAAGAGCTTGAAGAGCTTCTCGGGCGTCCACAGCGGCGCGGCGCCGCCGTCGGCCCACTGGCGGCCGGCCTGGCGGCCCACCTCGAGGTTCTCCATCACCGTGAGGTCGGTGAACACGCGCCGGTCCTCGGGCACGAAGCCCAGGCCCAGGCGCGCCGCATGGTGCGGCTCGGTCCTGGAGATGTCCTGGCCCAGGAAGCGGATGGCGCCGCGCCGCTTGGCCAGCATGCCCATCAGCGCCTTCAGCGTGGTGGACTTGCCGGCGCCGTTGCGGCCCATGAGCGCCACCACCTCGCCGCGCCGCACCTCGAGGTCGACGTCGTAGAGGATCTGCGCGGCGCCATACCAGGCGCACAGGGACTTGGCTTCCAGCAATGTGTCTTGAAGGCTCATCTCAAAAATCCTGAAAGCGGGCAGCCGAACGCAGAGGGCGCAGAGATTTCGCAGAGGGCGCAGAAGGAAAACAAAAAAGATTTCTCAGGCTGTTCTTTTGCGGCTTTTGCGCTACCTTCGCGCCCTCTGCGTTCGTTCCCGCTCCCGTCTTCATGCCGCCGCCTTCTCGAAGGTCTTGCCGGTGCCGAAGTAGACCTCCTGCACCTTCGGGTGGTCGCGGATCTCCAGCGGCTTGCCCTGCGCGATGAGGCGGCCGCGGGCCAGGACAATCATGCGGTCGGCGTACGCGAAGACGACGTCCATGCTGTGCTCGGTGAAGAGCACGGCCATGCCGCGGTCGATGACCAGCTGCTTGGTCAGGGCCATGAGCGAGTTGCGCTCCTGGGGCGCCATGCCGGCGGTGGGCTCGTCCATCAGCAGCAGCTTGGGCGAGTTGGCCATGGCGATGGCAAGCTCGACGCGCTTGACGTCGCCGTACGCCAGCACGCTGCAGGGCCGGTCGGCCTGCGATTTCATGCCGACCTGATCGAGCAGGGCGAGCGCCTCGTCGCGCTTGTGCTCCGCGGCGGGCTTCCACATCGAGAACAGCTTGCGGTCGTGCGAGATCAGCGCCATCTGCACGTTCTCGACCACGGTGAGCGAGGAGAACGTTTCGGCGATCTGGAAGGTGCGGCCCACGCCCAGGCGCCAGATGTCGCGCGGCCGCTTGCCCACCAGTTCGGTGCCGTCGAGCCGGATCGAGCCCTGGTCGGCCTTCAGCTGGCCGTTGACCATGTTGAAGGTGGTCGATTTGCCGGCGCCGTTCGGGCCGATGAGGGCGAGCAACTCGCCGGCCGCAAGATCGAAGGTGATGCCGTCGACGGCCTTGACGCCGCCGAAGGACTTGCCCAGGTTGCTCACCTGCAGCAAAGGTTGAGCGGCGCTCATCGTGCGGCCTCCCCGGTGGCGGCGGTGGCGCTCAGCGGCTGCTGGCCCGCGGCGTCGGCCGCCGCATCGTCGTCGCGCCCGCGCCAGCGGTCGGCCAGCAGCTTGAGCGAGCCGGCAATGCCCTGCGGGAACAGCAGCACCAGGATCAGGATGATGGCGCCGAGCATGGCGCGCCAGTAGTCGGTGTTGCGCGCCACGGTGTCGTGCAGCCAGGTGAAGGTGACCGCGCCCACCACCGGGCCGGCCAGGGTCTGGATGCCGCCCAGCAGCACCATCACGAGGCCGTCGACGGACTTGCCGACCGACATCGACTCCGGCGAGATGCTGCCCTTGGAGAAGGCGAAGAGCGCACCGGCCAGGCCGGCCACGAGGCCTGCCACCACGAAGGCCGCCCACTGCATGCGCTTGACGTCGATGCCGATGGCGTCGGCGCGCAGCACCGAGTCGCGGCCCGCACGCATCGCGTAGCCGAAGGGCGAGAACAACACGCGCCGCAGCCACCACACGCCGGCGCCCACCAGCACCAGCGTGAGCCAGTAGTAATTGCGCTTGTCGGACAGCCATTCGGACGGCCAGACGCCGGTGAGCCCGTTGCTGCCACCGGTGAAGCTGTCCCATTGGTAGGTGACGGCCCAGGTGATCTGCGCGAACGCCAGCGTGAGCATGGCGAGGTACACACCCGAGAGCCGCACCGCGAACCAGCCGTAGACGAAGGCGCCGATCGCGGCGACCAGCGGCGCCACGACCAGCGCGAGTTCCATCGGCAACCCCAGCGCGCGCACGAGCAGCGCCGCACCGTAGGCCCCGAGACCGAAGTACGCGGCATGGCCGAAGGAATGCATGCCCGCCGGGCCCATGATGAAGTGCAGGCTGGCGGCGAAGAGTGCGGCAACCAGCAGGTCGATCATGAGCACCGTCGTGTAGGGCGAACCGGCCGTGAGGAAAGGCACCACCACCAGCAACGCCGCGAACGCCGCAGCCGCCAGCACATAGGTGCGGCTGGCACGGCGCAGCGGCTCTTCCTGCATGCCGACATAGCGGCTGGGCGCCTGCGGGCGGCCCATCAGCCCCCACGGGCGCCACACCAGCACCACGGCCATGACGAGGAAGTCGACCACGAGCGTGAGCTTCGAGAAGGAGATCGAGTAGCCGAGGACATCGACCACGCCGAGCCAGATGCAGATCGCCTTGATCTGGGCGATGAGCAGCGCGGCGACGTAGGCGCCGGGCAGCGAGCCCATGCCACCGACCACCACGACCACGAAGGCGGCGCCGATCGTGTTGAGGTCCATTTCGAGCGTGGCAGGCTCGCGCGGCAGCTGCAGCGCGCCACCCAGGCCCGCCAGCATCGCGCCCAGCGCGAACACCGCCGTGAACAGCCATGCCTGGTTGACGCCCAGCGCGCTGACCATCTCGCGGTCCTGCGTGGCGGCGCGCACCAGCGTGCCGAAGCGCGTGCGCGTGAGCAGCAGCCACACGAGGCCCAGCACCACGGGCCCGACGACGATCAGGAACAGGTCATAGGACGGGAACTGTCGGCCGAGGATCTCGACCGAGCCCTTGAGGCCCGGGGCGCGCGGCCCCAGCAGTTCGTCGGGGCCCCAGAGCCACAGCACCGCGTCCTTGATGACGAGCACGAGTGCGAAGGTGGCCAGCAGCTGGAAGAGTTCGGGCGCCTTGTAGATGCGGCGCAGCAGAACCATTTCGATCAGGGCGCCGAGCACGCCGACCGCGAGCGCCGCCAGCGGCAGCGCCAGCCAGAAGCCGCCGCTGCCGAGCGCGCCGCCAAGCTTGTCGGCCAGGGTGTAGGCGATGTAGATGCCCACCATGAAGAAGGAGCCATGGGCGAAGTTGACGATGCGCGTGACGCCGAAGATCAGCGACAGCCCCGCCGCCACCAGGAACAGCGAGGACGCGGACGCCAGCCCGTTGAGCAGCTGGACGATCAGGCCGGAAAAACTCATGGCTCTCTTCTTCTACCGTGGGGCGTCGCAGCGGCTCAATCCGCGGCGCGCGACTTCTTGACGTCGGCAGCGCTCGGCTGGAAGCGCGCGTCGGCGCCGTCGAAGTAGGTGTAGTTCACCATCACGCCCTTGCCGCCGTCGTTCTTGGTGCGGCCGACGAAGGCGCCCATGGTCGACTGATGGTCTTCGGGGCGGTAGCTGATCTTGCCGAAGGGCGTGTCGACCTGCAGGCCCTTGAAGGCCGCGACGAGCTTGTCGGAGTCGGTGCTGCCGGCCTTCGCCACGCCGGCGGCGGCCGACTTGATCATGCTGTAGCCCACCACCGAGCCCAGGCGCGGGTAGTCCTTGAACTTGGCCTGGTAGGCCTGCTCGAACTTCTTGTGCTCGGGCGTGGTGATGCCGTACCACGGGTAGCCCGTGACCAGCCAGCCGTTGGGCGCCTCGTCCTTCAGCGGGTCGAGGTATTCGGGCTCGCCGGTGAGCACGCTCACCACTTCACGGTCCTTGAAGAGGCCGCGCGTGTTGCCCTCGCGCACGAACTTCGAGAGGTCGGCGCCGAAAAGCACGTTGAAGATCGCGTCGGGCTTGGCGTCGGCCAGGGCCTGCACCACGCTGCCTGCATCGACCTTGCCCAGCGGCGTGGCCTGTTCGGTGACGAACTCGACGTCCGGTTGTGCCGCCTTCATGAGCTGCTTGAACGCCGCCACGGCCGACTGGCCGTACTCGTAGTTGGGATAGACGATGGCCCAGCGCTTCTTCTTGAGCTTGGCCGCATCGGGCACGAGCATGGCGGCCTGCATGTAGGTGCCGGGGCGCAGGCGGAAGGTGTACTGGTTGCCGCCCTGCCAGGTCATCTTGTCGGTGAGCGGCTCGCCGGCCAGGTAGAAGAATTTTTTCTGCTTGGCGAAGTCGGCCAGCGCCAGGCCGGTGTTCGAGAGGAAGGCGCCGGCCAGGATGTCGACCTTCTCGCGCGAGACCAGCTCCTCGGCCATGCGCACCGCATCGCCGGGGTTGGCGTTGTCGTCGCGCGTGATGAGCTCGATCTTCTTGCCGTTCACGCCACCGGCGGCGTTGATCTCGTCCACAGCCAGTTCCATGCCCTTCTTGTAGGGCTCGAGGAAGGCGGGCTGTGCCTTGTAGCTGTTGACTTCGCCGATCTTGATCACGCCCTGGGCGTGGACGGCAGGCGCCAACAGCGCAGCGAGCGCAGCGACGGTGAAGGCGGGACGCAGTGCATTCATGGAGACTCCTTTGAGGAATGAAGCGGAAAAGAAAATCGGGCTACCGGACACAGAGGACGCGTTATCGCAAGCCATCTTCGCCCTTGATCTCTGACACCTGCAGCCCGCCGATGCGCGGCAGCGGCCGGCCGCTGTCGGTCACGGCCACGGCCACGACGATCTCGCCGGCGCGCGGGGCATCGCTCACGCGCGCCTCCACCGCGTCGAAATGGCTGCGCACGAAGGCGGCATCCTTGTGGCCCAGGGGCACGTCGATGGCGGTGCCCAGCGTGCCGCGCTTCTTGGCCGAGGGCACCAGCGCGGCACCCTTCTCGACGGCGACGCGCAGCGGTGCACCCAGCTTGGGATGCAGGATGGCAGCCGCGTGCTCCAGCTCGCCGCCTTCGCCCACGATCGCGGCCTTGCCGTAGCTCTGGGCCTGGCCGGGCTCGATGCCCAGCGCCCTCACGGCCTTCTGACCGAGCAGCGCGCCGAGTTCCTCGCCGATGGCGATCAGCTCGTCGAGGTTTTCGCTGTAGCGGCCGGCGTAGGGGTTGGCGATGACCGCGATGGCGACGGCACGCCGCGCTGGCGGCTCGATGGTCTTTCCCATTTCCTTGCGGGTCTCGTCGATCTGGACGACGAGCTTGCGGATGTCTGCGGGCATGTGTGTTGGCTCCTTGTCGGTTCGTGTGCGGACGCCTAGCGCAGGCCGTCCCACTGGGCGATGTTCTCTGCACGCAGGCCGCCCACGCGGTCGTGCACGCGGTAGCCGGTGCTCATGGCGAGGATGAAGACGATCTCGTCCGATTCGGGCGCGCCCGGCACGCGCACCTCGATGGCGTCGAACTGCCCGCGCACGTAGCTGGCATTGATGTTGGTGAGCGGCACGTCGAGCGCGGCGCCGGGCGGGCCGACCTTCTTGGTCGAGGGCACGATCGACAGTGCGTTGCCGGGCTGCCCGGTCTTCTTCTCGGCGACGGTGCCGGCCTTGTACGCAGCGCGGTCGCCCTTCCAGCCCAGCAGTTCGCGCATGGCATAGCCGCCGGGCACGTGCCACAGCGCGCCGTGCTCGAGTTCGCCGGCGGCGCCGACGATGGCGCCCTTGCCGTAGGTGGCGATCTGCTCGAGCGGCACGTCCATCGCGGCATGCAGCCGATGCGCCATGTCGACGCCCACGGGTTCGAGCAGGTCCATCATCGGCAGGATGTCGGGCTCGTAGCGGCCCGCGAAGGGATTGGTCAGCACCGCGGCGATCGCGCCACGCACCAGCGGCGTTGCGGCGCGCGGGCCGAACTCGTGGTGGATGGTCTCGACCTGGGTGAAGACGCGTCGGATGTCGATCATGGGAAGGATGCCTTGCTTTTCGTTAAGCAAATACTGAACCAAGTGCGGGCTGCGCGGCGTCGCCGGGGGCCGAGCTTAAAGGCTGAACAAGTCGCCATTGCCCCTGGCAAACGAGTATCGCGGCCCAGGCGTGGCCGGCGGCCTGCACCGCACGTGCGCAGCGCTCGCCCGCATCGAGTGCACGCGCGACGGCCTGCGGCGGCAGTGTCGGCACGTCGACGGTGACCGGCGTATCGCGCAGGTCGCTGCCGTCCTTGCATTCGCTGGCCGGCAGGCGGCGGATGCCCGGGTGAGCCACGTCCACGGCATTGGCGATGACAGTGGCCGCGGCGTCGGCGCCTGACGCGTTGGCGGCGAGCACGGTCACGCTGTCCGCGATGCCCAGCGAGAAGCTGCGGCCGCGCCAGCCGCTCGTGGCCACGCCGCGCACGGGCTGGGCGGCATGCACGTCGAACTGGCCGTCGGTGCGCAGGGCCGCGGCCTCGACCGGATCGAAGCGAGCCAGGTCGGCATAGAGCCCCACACGCGCCGATGCGCCAGGCGCCAGGTGGAAGGCGATGTCGCCACCGTTGTTGGCCCACGCGCGCACGATGCCGGGACGGCGATAGGCGGCGATCAGTTCCTGCGCGACCGCCCCAGCCACGGCCGCCATCGGCGTCATGAAGAGCGGCGCGTGCACCGCACAGGCGTCCCACATGCAGCGGGCCACGGGGCCGCTCGGCAGGGCACCCGCCGCGATCGGTTGCTTGAGCAAGGGCAGCTCGGCCACGAGTTCGTCGAGCAACGGGGCGAAGCGCGCCCACGCGTCGGCATGCGCGGCCGCAACGGCCGGCGCTTCGCCCTCGGCCTGAAGCACGACGTCCATGGGGCCGTGCTGGAAATGCCAGCGCCCACCGTCGAGCCGAGCACGCGTCGCTGCCACGGCCGCTCCGTCAGCCCAGCATGGGGCCGTGGCCCAACGGCCACGGGTTGACGTCGTCGACACGGCGCCATTCGCGTGCCGTCGGCGCGCCGTCGTCCTGCCAGGCGCCACGCGCCAGCGCCTTGTCGAGCGGCATGACATGGTCGACATGGCCACCGAGTGCGGCGTAGTCGTCCAGCCGCATGCTGAACTCGATGGGCGCGATGATGGCCGGCGTGGGCACGGTGCCGAAGCTGTTGTCGGGCATGCGCATGACGTCGACCATGACGGTGATGCCGCCGCCCGGCCACACATAGGCCGGCGCACCACCGCAGGTCACGTTGACCAGCGCCTGCTTGATGGCGCGCGTGAGCAGGATGGGGTTCTCGGTCACGCCGGCGCGCAGGCTGCCGCCCGCGCCACCGAGGAAGAGCACGGTGCACAGCGAGGGCTCGCAGTTCTCGCCGATGCGGTCGACCACGCGCTGCACGGCAGGCGGCATGGGCTGCTCCACGGGTTGCAACTGGTCGTCGAGCACGTACCACTGCGCCTGCTCACCGGTGGTGGAGGTCATGAGCAGGCGCAGTCCGGGCCTGGCCACGCCGGGCTCCCAGCCCTCGATGATGGACAGCGGGTCGGCGATGTCGGTGCCGCCCCAGCCGCTGCCGGGGTTGGCCACCTGGAAATAGCGCCCCGGCGTGGACTTGCGCCCTCGCATCTGGATGCCCGACGGCGCCATCGACAGGCAGCGGCCGGCCTGGTGCTCCGTGAGCACGCCGGTGATGTGGTCGTCGACCACCACCACCTCGTCGGCCAGGTCGAGCAGCTGCTTGGCGAAGATGCCCACGGTGGCCGAGCCGCAGCCCACGCGCATGCGCTGCTCCTCGATGCCGTTGACGACGGGCGCCCTGCCCGCCTGGATGACGAGGCTGGCACCGCCGTCGATGGTGCATTCGGCCGCCTGCTTGTTGCACAGGTTCTGCATGAGCTCCAGCGTCATGCGGCCTTCCTTCTTGCTGCCGCCGGTCAGGTGGTGCACGCCGCCGAGCGACAGCATCTGCGAGCCGTACTCGGCCGTGGTCACGTGGCCCACCACCTCGCCCTTGTAGCGGACGTTGGCCTGCTCGGCGCCGAGGAAGCGGTCGGTGTCGATCTTCACCTTCACGCTGCAGTAGCTGAAAATGCCTTCGGTCACCACGGTGACCATGTCGACGCCGTCGGCCTTGGAGCCGACGATGAAGGGCGCCGGCTTGTAGTCGGGGTAGGTGGTGGAAGCGCCGATGCCGGTGACGAAGACCTCGTTGGCATGCAGCAGGTCGCCATTCCAGTCGGCGGGGGTGCCCCCGGCAGGGGCTTCGCCTTCGGCACCGTCTCGCGCAAAAGGCACGAGCGCAGGCGCATCGCTTGACAGCTCGCGGCGCAGCAACACCACCGGGTCGACGCGCACCAGCACCCCGGCGCGGTTGGCGTAGCGGTCGCACGCGCCGGTGCGGCCCTCGGAGATCTGGCAGAGCACCGGGCAGGCGTTGCACTCGACCTTGGCGGCGCTCATGCGCTCGTTGCGCACCGGCGACTTGCCGTAGCCCAGGCCGGCCGCATCGGGCACGATGGGCAGGTCCATGCTCGGCAGCCCGTCGGTCTTGGTGTGTTCAGTCATCGTGGGTCATCCATGGAGATGAGGCGCTCCCCAGCTGCAACAAGCGTGCCCGCATGCCGCTTGAGCGCCAACATCGTTTTGTGTAGCATTTGCTCCACTTTCATGTTGTATTCGCTACACCAAACGCAATGTAGCGGCCCGGCGCGAAGCTTGCATGGGTGTTTTCCTGAGGCGCATTCACCGACGCGGTGCACCGTGACCGACAATTGGGCGGCGGCCGCCGCCGGGTGAAGCGCCTGCACCGTACGCAAGCCTCCCGCCGCCCGCCGGTTTCTCCCATTCACCAGCTTTCCGACTTGCCATGAGTGCCTTCAGCGAAGAACGCGTCCTCTCGGTCCACCACTGGACGGACCGCCTGTTCACCTTCACGACCACGCGCGACCCGGCGCTGCGCTTTTCCAACGGCCATTTCACGATGATCGGCCTGAAGGTCAACAACAAGCCGCTGCTGCGCGCCTACAGCATCGTCAGCCCCAACTATGAGGAACACCTGGAGTTCCTCAGCATCAAGGTCGAGGAAGGCCCCCTCACCTCGCGCCTGCAGCACATCCAGGTCGGCGACACGATCATCGTCGGCCGCAAGCCCACGGGCACGCTGCTGATCGACTACACCCTGCCCGGCAAGCGCCTGTACATGTTCGGCACGGGCACGGGCCTGGCGCCCTTCATGAGCATCATCCGCGACCCCGAGACCTACGAGAAGTTCGAGCAGGTCATCCTGGTGCACGGCGTGCGCCAGGTCGACGAGCTGGCCTACCACGACCTGGTCGTCGACCACCTGCCCAAGCACGAGTTCCTGGGCGAGATGATCGAGAAGCAGCTGCTGTACTACCCCACGGTGACGCGCGAGGAATTCCGCAACCAGGGCCGCATCACCGACCTGATCACCGCCAACAAGCTGACCGACGACCTGGGCCTGCCGCCGCTGAACCCGGCGGAAGACCGCGTCATGATCTGCGGCAGCCCCGGCCTGCTGGTCGACATGAAGGAAATCCTCGAAGACCGCGGCTTCAAGGAAGGCAACACCAGCACGCCGGGCGACTACGTCGTCGAGCGCGCCTTCGCCGAGAAGTAAGAATCCAATGCGGACATCCGGACGCAGAGGACGCGAAAGTTCCGCAGAGGACGCAAAAGGAGAATCCAATTTCCTGTTGGTTTCTTTTGCGCCTTCTGCGTAATCTTTGCGTCCTCTGCGTCCGGTACCCGATCCCGCATCCCCTATCTGCATGACCACCCGCAAGACCGTCGCCAAGCCCCAGCGCAAGACCGGCGTGCGGGAGGCGGCGGCGCAGGCGACGCGCGACGCGATCCTCAAGGCCGCCACCAAGGTGTTCGCGAAGTACGGCTACGACGGCGGCAGCGTGGAGAAGATCTCCAGGGCGGCCAAGTCGTACGACCGGATGATCTACTACTACTTCGGCAGCAAGGAAGGCCTGTTCGTCGCGGTGCTCGAGGGCATCTACCAGCGCATGGACGAGGCCGAGGCGGCGATCGCGCTCGACGCCTCGCGGCCGGTGGAGGCGCTGACCGAGGTCATCCGCTTCGTGCACGGCTACTACCGGCGCAACCCCGACTTCGTCACGCTGCTGAACACCGAGAACCTGCACAAGGGCCGGCACATCGCCAAGTCGGTGCGGGCGCGCGAGTACTCCTCGCGGGCGGTGGCGATCATCGCGGACATCCTGGCGTCCGGCGCGGCGCAGGGCCTGTTTCGCAGCGACCTGGTGGCGCGCGACGTGTACCTGCTGATCGCGGCCTCGGGCTACTTCTACACCTCCAACCGCTACACCCTCACGACCTTCCTGGACGAAGCCCTGGACGCGCCGGACAAGGTGGCGCACTGGGAGGACTTCGTCATCGAGGCCGTGCTGCGCACCGTACGGCTCGAGGACGCGGCCGACAACGACACCCCACCTCACGAAGAGAGCAAGCCATGGCAGAAATCGCAACCGGCGGCAAGTCGGGCAAGGTCGTCATCCAGAACATAGGGCTGCTGCTCTCGGGCGACATCGACCGGCCCATCCTCGATGCCGACACGATCGTCGTGACCGACGGGCTCATCACCGCCGTCGGCAGGTTCAAGGACTGCGACACCGAGAGCGCGAAGACCGTCATCGACGCCAAGGGCGTGTGCGTCGCGCCCGGCCTCATCGACAGCCACGTGCACCCGGTGGCCGGCGACTGGACGCCGCGGCAGAGCCAGCTCAACTGGATCGAGTCGAGCATGAACGGCGGCGTGACCACGATGATCTCGGCCGGCGAGGTGCACTACCCCGGCCGGCCGCGCGACATCGTGGGCCTGAAGGCGCTGGCGATCACCGCGCAACGCGCCTTCGACGCCTTCCGCCCGGGCGGCGTGAAGGTGCTGGCCGGCGCGCCGGTGATCGAGAAGGGCATGGTCGAGAGCGACTTCAAGGAACTGGCCGAGGCGGGCGTGGGCCTGCTCGGCGAGGTGGGCCTGGGCACGGTGAAGGCCGGCTACGAGGCCAAGGAGATGGTGGCCTGGGCGCGCAAGTACGGCATCCAGAGCACCATCCACACGGGTGGGCCCTCGGTGCCGGGCTCGGGCTACATCGACAAGGACACCGTGCTGGAGGCCGATGCCGACATCATCGGCCACATCAACGGCGGCCACACCTCGCTGCCGCTCAAGCATGTGTGCGACCTGTGCGAGCAGAGCACGCGCGGCATCGAGATCGTGCACAACGGCAACGAGCGCGTGGCCATCGGCGCCGCGCGCGCGGCGATCGAGCTCAAGTGCCCGCACCGCGTGATCCTGGGCACCGACGGGCCGGCCGGCTCGGGCGTGCAGCCGCTGGGCATCCTGCGCATGGTGTCGCTGATTTCGTCGATGGCGGACATCCCGGCCGAGGTCGTGTTCTGCTTCGCGACGGGCAACACGGCGCGCATGCGCAACCTGAACTGCGGCCTCGTCGAAGTCGGCCGCGATGCGGACTTCGTCTTCATGGACCGCGCGCAGCACACCGCCGGCAAGACGCTGCTGGAGAGCGTGCAGCTGGGCGACATTCCCGGTGTGGGCATGGTGATGATCGATGGCATCGTGCGCGCCGGCCGCAGCCGCAACACGCCGCCCGCGACCGAGGTGCCGGTGGTGGTGCCGGCCGGCCACTGAGCGGCCTGGCGAGATCGTAACGAATGTGACGAGTTCGGCCGCAACGCCCGCCCGACGGGCGCTGCAGGCCGATTGCACTTTGCCGGATCAGCGCTCCGTGGGGCGTGCGGCTGCTGCGTCGGCGCGCGCATGCGCGTCGTCAGACAACGCTCGCGCGCAGCCAGCCGACAGCAGCAGGATGGCCGAGGTGAAGTAGATCCACATGAGGATCACGACCAGCGAGCCGGCCGCGCCATAGGCCGAGACCACGGCCGCCGTCGACAGGTACAGCGCCAGGGCCTGCTTGCCCAGCGTGAACAGCACCGCGCCCACCGCGCCGCCCACCAGCATGTAGCGCATGCGCGGCTTGGGGCCGGTGCTCAGCCGCATCAGGCCCGCGAACAGCCCGGTGCAGAAGGCGAAGGAGATCAGTTCGTTGATGCCGCGCAGCAGCGGCTTGAGCGACAGCCACTGGCCGGCCCAATCGGCGATGAAGTTGATGGCCGTGCTGGCGGCCAGCGACATCAGCAGCAGCACGCCGAACACGAGGATGTAGCCCAGACCGCGCAGCCGGAGCGACGCCGTGTACCACCAGGGCGTCTCGGGGGCCGGCTCGCCACCCTGGCGCCAGAGCCGCTCGAAGGCCGACTGCAGTTCGGCGAACACGCCCGTCGCGCCGGAGATCAGCAGCACGAAGGCCAGGATCGACGCGATGATCCCTTCCTTGGGCTGCTGCGCACTCGTGATGGCCTGGCGCACGGCCTCGGCACCGCGCTGGCCGACCACCGATCCGATCTCGCCCACCAGGCGCGTCTGCACGAACACCGGATCGAGCCACCAACCCAGGATGGCGACGATGAGCACCAGCAGCGGCGCCAGGCTCAGGATGCCGTAGAAGGACATGGCGGCGCTCATGCGCAGGCCGTCAGCTTCCTTCCACAGCATGGCGGCACGCCACAGCGGCGTGAGCGGGCGCATGGGCACCAGCAGTTTCTGGACGAGGGGCGGGAGCGAGGAAGGCGGCGCGGTCGACATGCCCCGACGCTAGCGGCCTTCGGCCGCGCTGTCGATCAGCGCGGGCCGCGCGAACGGAACACCAGATGCCGGGCCGAGAGATAGTTGACGACCATGCCGCACAGACTGCCCAGCGCGACGCCCAGCGCTGCGGCCCACGGGCCGTCGACCGAGTGCAGCGTGAGCACGTAGACCGCGTAGTTCACCGCCGCGCCGCCGAGCATGGCGACCACGTATGAGACGTACTCGCGCCACAGTGAGTCAGGACGACCGACCGCGAAGGTGAAGCGACGGTTGAAGGCCCAGGTCGCCGTCGCCGCGGCGAGGAAGGACAGCACCCGCGCGGCATACCAGCCCAGCCAGGGCGCCAGCAGGTAGAGCACGCCCACGTCGACGATCAGGCCGAGCACGCCGGCCACCGCGAACAGGGCCAGCCGGCGCGGAGTACCGTGCGCCTCGCCGCCCGACGGGCCGGAGGCGCTCATGGCCGGCGCAGGGCATGCCGCACGCCCGGCGTGGCCAGGTAGCGCAGCCGCTTGACCTCGCGCCGGCCCAGCGTCACCGTGCGCAACACCGCGCCGCAGGCGGCCGAGAGCATGGCGGCCAGCATCATGCCGGTGGCCAGCACGGCGGTGGGCAGGCGCGGCACCAGGCCGGTTTCGAGGAAGGTGATGAAGAGCGGAATGGCCAGCCCGATCGCGCCCAGCGCGAGCAGCGCGCCGATGGCGCTGAAGAAGCTCAGCGGCCGCTCGTTGACGAACAGGCGCAGGATCATCATCAGGATGCGCCAGCCATCCCGGTAGGTCGACAGCTTCGAATGCGAGCCCTCGGGCCGCGACCGGTAGAGCGTGGGCCGCTCGGCATGTGGCATGCGCAGTTCGAGCGCATGCACGGTGAGTTCGGTCTCGATCTCGAAGCCCTTGGCCAGCGCCGGGAAGGACTTCACGTAGCGGCGCGAGAACACGCGCAGGCCCGAGAGCATGTCGGTGAAGCGGCCACCGAAGAGGCGCGAGACGCTTCCCGTGAGCAGGCGGTTGCCGAAGCGGTGGCCGGGCCGGTAGGTTTGCGCGTCCTGGCGGTCGTCGACACGCGCCCCAACCACCATGTCGAGGTTGCCGTCGACCAGGTCGGCGATGAGTTCGCGCACCGTGGACAGGTCGTAGGTGGCGTCGCCGTCGACCATGACGTACACGTCGGCCTCGACATCGGCAAACATGCGGCGCACCACGTTGCCCTTGCCGCGCAGCGCGACGTGCGTCACCTGCGCGCCATGCGCGCGTGCCACCGCGGCGGTGTCGTCGGTGGACGCGTTGTCGAAGACGTGGATCTCGGCCTGCGGCAACGCGGCGCGGAATTCGGCGATGACCTGCGGGATGGCCAGCGCCTCGTTGTAGCAGGGGATCACGGCTGCGATGCGCAAGCCGTCCGGAAAGGGGGATGGAGGCGTCATGGTCGATAGGGCAGCACGCGGTACGCCTTCACGCCGTCCTGCTCGGCCACGAGCTGGAAGTGGCGCTCGAAATCGGCCTTGCCGTCCACGTAGGGACCCAGCGCCGTGCGAACGACGATGGTACCGAAGCCGTGCTCGGCGAGCTTCTGCGCCATCGGTCCCGCGGGCAGCAGCAGGTAGTCGGCGTAGCGGTAGGGGCCGAAGACATCGCCCCACACCGGGCCGCCGGCGAAGTAGATCGCGTCGCTCAGCCCCACCTGGTAGAGCTTGCCGACCGGGTGGCGCCGCAGCTCGCTCAGCACCGCGTAGCCGGGCACATGGGCCTGCAGGAAGGCCTCGCGCGTCTCGGGCGTGGGCGAGATGAGGCGCGCGTGTCCCACGAAGCGCTGGCCGCCCGCCACCGCCAGGGCCGCGACGAAGAATCCCGCAGCCATGCGCGGCACCGGCGGCCGGGCCAGCACCGGCGCCGATCGCCGCAGCCCAGAGGCACCCCACAGGTAGAGCTGCCGCCAGCCGATCGCGCCGAGCCAGGCCAGCAGCGGGAAGGCCGCCATCATGTAGCGCGGATAGCGGGAGGTCAGCACCCACACGAGGAGCGACCACGCGCCGAACACGAAGGCCGCGCGCACCGCCGCCCGTCCCGGCCCGCGCCAGAACACGCTGAAGGGCACCAGCACCAGCGCCCAGAACATCACGTTCGGCAGGCTGGCATGGTCGCGCACGTCGCCCACCTGGTTGCGGAAGTCGGCCTCGTTCCAGTTGGTGAAGCCGAAGACGCGTGCGCCGATCGGGTTGAAGGGATCGCCGGTCTGCAGCCAGTTGCGCGCATACCAGTAGATGCACGGCAACAGGAAGGCCGCGAGCCCCAGCGCGAGTGGGCCGGGCCGGCGCTCGCGCCACAGCACCCACAGCCCCAGCAGCGGCAGGAAGGTGAGCGCCTGGTACTTGCTGCCTGCGGCCACGCCGAGGAAGAAGGCCGCCAGCACCAGCCAGCGCGTGGGTCGCGCGGCGCCGTCGCTTTCTTCCTGCCAGGTCCACAGCGCCGCGCAGGCCGCGACGACGAACAGCGCCACCGCCATGTCGATCAGTGCATTCGCGTACTCGCCCACCGCGAGCAGGATGACCACGGCCATCCCGGCCACGATGCGGTCGGTGTACAGCACGGCCAGCCGATAGACGATGGCGGCCGACAGCCAGCCCGCCAGCGCGTGAAGCAGGTGCGGGAACACGTCGCCCATCCACGGCAGCGCGGCCGCGTAGAGCAGGTTGTAGTTGTAGGGGAACCAGGGGTAGCGCAGCCAGTCGTGGATGCCGATGGCGCCGCTGAGCGCGGTCTCGCGCGCCCAGGGCAGGTGGTACATCATCTCGTCGAAGGCGAAGGGCGGGGCCAGCGGCTCGATGAGGCACACCAGCGCCGCACCGACCACGATCCAGCCCATGGTGCGCTCGCCCAGCGTCGGCTCCGGGCCGGGCGGCCCGGCGCGTAGCGACCGCCATGCAGCCGGCGTTCTCACCACGGCGACGGCCAGCGCCGCGAGCAGCAGCGCCATCGTGACCGGCGGACGCAGCCCGCCCGCAATGCCCAGGCCTTGCAGCAGCAGCACGAAGACGCCGATGCCCAGCGCGGATGACAGGGCCAGGCCCAGCCACGCGTCGCCACGCGCCGTCCCCGGGCGTGCGGGCACGCCCGCACGCAGGCGCGCTCCCACGAGGTCGCCCACGCCCCACGCGGCCCAGAGGAAGAGGGCCAGCGCCGCGAGGTGCTGCGCCGCGAAGATCAGCTTCTGCAAGGCCAGGGTCACGGTGCCGGTCGCGTCGGATTCATAAATTGGGCGCCAGCAGGCGCTCGAGTTCCGATTCGCTGGCCTTGCGGCGAGCGGCCTGGTCGACGAGCTGGTCGTGGCCGATCTTGCCGACGTTGAAGTACGTGCTGTCCGGATGGCTGAGATAGAAGCCCGACACGCTGGCCGCGGGCGTCATGGCCAGGCTCTCGGTCAGGCCCATGCCGATGTCGGCGCACTGCAGCAGCTCGAACATCGGGCCCTTGACGCTGTGGTCCGGGCAGGCCGGGTAGCCCGGTGCCGGGCGGATGCCGCGGTAGTGCTCCTTGATGAGCTGCTCGTTGTCGAGCGCCTCGTCGGCCGCGTAGCCCCACAGGTCGGTGCGCACGCGCTTGTGCATGGCTTCGGCAAAAGCCTCGGCCAGGCGATCGGCCAGGGCCTTGAGCATGATGGCCGAGTAGTCGTCAAGGTCGTCGGTGAAGTACTTCTCCTTCTTCTCGACCCCGATGCCGGCCGTCACCGCGAACAGGCCCACGTAGTCGGCGAGGCCGCTGTCCTTGGGCGCCACGAAGTCGGCCAGGCAACGGCTGGGGCGCATCATGCCCTCGATGGCCTGCTTCTCGGTCTGCTGGCGCAGGCCGTACCAGGTGAGCGCCGCTTCGCTGCGCGATTCGTCGGTGTAGAGCACGATGTCGTCGTCGCGCTCGGTGTTGGCCGGCCAGAAGCCGACCACGCCGCTGGCCGTGAGCCAGCGCCCCTCGATCAGCCGCTGCAGCATGCGCTTGCCGTCGCTGAAGACGCGCTGCGCCTCGGTGCCGACGACCTCGTCCTTGAGGATCTGCGGGAAGGGCCCGGCCAGGTCCCAGGTCTGGAAGAAAGGGCCCCAGTCGATGTACTGGGCCAGCTCGGTGAGGTCGAAGTTGCGGAACACGCGCCGGCCCAGGAACTTCGGCACCGGCGGCGTATAGCCTGCCCAGTCGATGGGCGTCTTGTTGGCACGCGCCTTGGCCAGCGGCCACAGCGGCACCTGCTTCTTGTTGGCGTGCTGCTGCCGCACCTTGTCGTAGTCGGCGTTGAGTTCGGCGATGTAGTTGGATGCCTGCTCAGAAAGCAGCGACTGCGCCACGCTCACGCTGCGCGAGGCATCGGGCACGTAGACCACCGGCCCTTCGTAGTGCGGCGCGATCTTCACGGCCGTGTGCACGCGGCTGGTGGTGGCGCCGCCGATGAGCAACGGGATTTTCTTGATGCGGAAGTGCTCGTCCTTCTGCATCTCGCCGGCCACGTACTGCATCTCTTCCAGGCTGGGCGTGATGAGGCCCGACAGGCCCACGATGTCCGCGCCCTCGACCTTGGCCTTGGCCAGGATCTCGTGGCACGGGACCATCACGCCCATGTTCACGACCTCGAAGTTGTTGCACTGGAGCACGACGGTGACGATGTTCTTGCCGATGTCGTGCACGTCGCCCTTGACGGTGGCGATGACGATCTTGCCTTTGGAGCGCACGTCGCGGCCGGCGGCCTCGTCCTGGCGCTTCTCTTCCTCGATGTAGGGAATGAGGTGCGCGACGGCCGACTTCATCACACGCGCCGACTTGACCACCTGCGGCAGGAACATCTTGCCGGCACCGAATAGGTCGCCCACGATGTTCATGCCATCCATGAGCGGACCTTCGATCACGTGCAGCGGCCGGCCGCCCTTGGCGAGGATCTGCTGGTAGGCCTCTTCCGTGTCCTCGGTGATGAAGTCGGTGATGCCGTGCACCAGCGCGTGCGACAGGCGTTGGGCCACCGGCACCGGCTGCTCGGGCGTGCCGCGCCATTCGAGCTTCTTGCTGTCGTCCTTGGCCGCGCCCTTGGCGCTTTCGGCGATCTCGACCAGGCGCTCGCCGGCGTCGGGGCGACGGTTGAGCACCACGTCCTCCACGCGCTCGCGCAGCTGCGGCTCCAGGTCGTCGTACACGCCCACCATGCCCGCGTTGACGATGCCCATGTCCATGCCCGCCGCGATGGCGTGGTACAGGAACACGGTGTGGATCGCCTCGCGCACCGGGTCGTTGCCGCGGAAGCTGAAGCTCACGTTCGACACGCCGCCCGACACCTTGGCGCCGGGCAGGTTCTGCTTGATCCAGCGCACGGCCTCGATGAAGTCGACCGCGTAGTTGTTGTGCTCCTCGATGCCCGTGGCCACCGCGAAGATGTTGGGGTCGAAGATGATGTCCTCGGGCGGGAAGCCCACTTCATCGACCAGGATGCGGTAGGCCCGCTCGCAGATCTCGATCTTGCGTGCGAAGGTGTCGGCCTGCCCCGCTTCGTCGAAGGCCATGACCACCGCCGCGGCGCCGTAGCGACGCACCAGGCGGGCCTCGTGCTTGAACTTCTCGACGCCCTCCTTCATGGAGATCGAGTTGACGATGCCCTTGCCCTGGATGCAGCGCAGCCCGGCCTCGATCACCTCCCACTTGGAGGAGTCGACCATGATCGGCACGCGCGCGATGTCGGGCTCGCTGGCGATCAGGTTGAGGAAGCGCACCATCGCGGCCTTGCTGTCGAGCATGGCCTCGTCCATGTTGATGTCGATCACCTGCGCGCCGTTCTCCACCTGCTGGCGCGCGACGGCCAGGGCGTCCTCGAACTGGCCGTTGAGGATCATGCGGGCGAAGGCCTTGGAACCGGTGACGTTGGTGCGTTCGCCGATGTTGATGAAGTTCAACTCCGGCGTGATCACCAGCGGTTC
>JAFEEH010000033.1 GCA_018241185.1 Pseudomonadota bacterium
AACCTCAACAAGAACCTGCAGATCATCGGCCTGCTGCGCGTCATGTTCGACCCGCGCATCACGCTGCAGCAGCAGGTGAGCGAGCAACTCAAGGCGCATTTCGGCGACAAGGTGTTCGACACGGTGATCCCGCGCAACGTGCGGCTGGCCGAGGCGCCCAGCTATGGCCTGCCGGGCGTGGTGTTCGACCCGTCGGCGCGCGGCAGCCAGGCATTCGTCGCCTTTGCCGAGGAGCTGGTGAAGAAGATGCCGCCGGCCAGCGCTTTTGCGCAGCCGGCCCCGCCGGTGGCGGCGCCGCCTGCCGTGGTGCCGGCCGCAGCGCCTGCCGCATCCGGTGTTTCGGATGAAAACAGCCTGTAGCGCCCGTCCTGCCTGCGCGAGCAGCTATCAAAAGAATAGCAAATGAGTGCGACTCCTGAGGTCCTCCTGCTGCCCGGCTGGCAGAACAGCGGCCCTGGCCACTGGCAGACCCGTTGGGAAGCGCTGCACGGCGACCGCCGGGTGCAGCAGCACGACTGGATGCGTCCCTTGCGCGGCGACTGGTCGGCCCAGCTCGAGGAAGCGGTGCTCGCTGCCGAGGGCCCGGTCGTCTTCGCGGCCCACAGCATGGGCTGTCTGCTGGTCGCCGCCTGGGCCGCGCACTCTCGGCACACCGGCCGGGTCGTCGGCGCGCTGCTGGTGGCGCCCGGCGACCTGGAGCGCGAGGACCTGCGCCAGCAGATCCCCGGCTGGGCGCCCATCGTGCGGCAGCGCCTGCCGTTCCCGTCCATCCTCGTCGGCTCGATCGACGACCCATATTGCAGCGCCGAGCGTGCCCGCGGCCTGGCCGCCGACTGGGGCGCGCGCTTCGTCGATCTCGGCGCACGCGGCCACGTCAACGCCGACTCGGGCCTGGGCGACTGGCCCGAGGGCCGCGCGCTGCTGCTCGAAATGATGAACCCCGACACCACGAAGACCCCCTGATGGCCACCAAGAAACCCAAGGGCCTCGGCCGCGGACTCGAAGCTCTGCTTGGCCCCGCGGCCGGCTCGGCACGCGACACGGGCAGCGACGACGGCGAGGGCACCGCCACGCCGGCAACGCGCGACGGCAACCCCAGCACGCTGGCGCTGGACCAGATGGTCCCCGGCGTCTACCAGCCGCGCACGCGCATGGACGAGGGCGCGCTATACGAGCTGGCCGAGAGCATCAAGGCGCAGGGCATCATGCAGCCGATCCTCGTGCGCCGGCTCGACGCCGCGCAGGCGGCGGCCAAGAACGTGCCCTTCGAGATCATCGCGGGCGAGCGCCGCTTCCGTGCCGCCAGGCTGGCCGGTCTGGCCGAGGTGCCGGTGCTGGTGCGCGACGTGCCCAACGAGGCCGCCGCCGCGATGTCGCTGATCGAGAACATCCAGCGCGAAGATCTGAACCCGCTCGAAGAGGCGCAGGGCCTGCAGCGGCTGGTGAACGAGTTCGGCCTCACGCACGAGGCCGCGGCGCAGGCCGTGGGCCGCTCGCGCAGTGCGGCCAGCAACCTGCTGCGGCTGCTCAACCTGGCCGACCCGGTGCAGGGAATGCTGATGGCCGGCGACGTCGACATGGGCCACGCGCGCGCGCTGCTGGCGCTGGACCGTGCCACGCAGATCACCGCGGCGAACCAGATCGTGGCCAGGAAGCTCTCGGTGCGCGAGGCCGAGTCGCTGGTCAAGAAGCTGTCGGCGGAGTTCAACCTCACGGCGCCGGTGCGCCGCGGGCCGGGCGAGAAGTCGCGCGACCTGCAGCGCGTGGAGGAAGAGCTGGCCGACCTGCTCACCGCCGAGGTCGAGGTGCGCATCAAGAAGCGCAGCAAGCGGAACGGCAAGGTAGAGGAAAGCGGTGAGCTCGCCATCCACTTCGGCTCGCTGGAGTCGCTCAACGGGCTCATCGACCGGTTGCGCGGCAGCACGGCCTGAGGCCAGCGGGCGCCGGCGTGGCTGCGTGCATGTGACAAATTCCACATTCTTGGGGCGTTACATCCGTGGCTGCAGCGCCACGTGGCGATCACCGGGTGTGACGCGGAGAACGGCCTCATGCGGCCCGGCGGCTCCCATGCTTTTGGGGGCCTGTCCGAATGAGAGAGGTGTCCCGGACTTTCGATGCATGGACGCTCAATCGTTTGCCGTTATGCTCACCGGCTGTTTCAAACATTGACAGGGGCTGACCCATGACCTTCGCCAAACTCCCGCTCGCGGCCGCCCTCGTCGGCGTGCTCGCCCTGACCGGCTGCCAGACCACGGACATGCAGATGGGCAGCCAGTCGGCCAAGACGGTGGCTACCGGCAGTGCCGCCGGCTCGGCTTCCGCCAACGCCAGCAGCGCGCTGGAGCGCTGCGAGTCGCCGCTGGGCACCGTCTCGCTGATCGAGAACCAGTCGGCCGGCTGGTACACCATCGTCACCGGCGAATACAAGCTGCCCCCCACCTCCACGCTGCTGCGCCTGCTGATCCAGCAGTCCAACTGCTTCGTCGTCGTCGAGCGCGGCGCGGCCGGCATGAACGCCATGAACCGCGAGCGCGCCATCATGCAGTCGGGCGAAATGCGCGCCGGCAGCAACTTCGGCAAGGGCCAGATGGTCGCGTCCGACTACGGCATCTCGCCCGAAGTCATCATCAACAACAGCGACGCCGGCGGCATCGGCGCCGGCCTGGGCGGCATTGCCAACCGCGGCCGCTACAGCGCGCTGCTCGGCGCCGTGGGCGGTGCCCTGCAGACCAAGGAAGCCAGCACCATGCTGACGCTGATCGACAACCGCTCGGGCGTGCAGATCGGTGTGTCGGAAGGCAGCGCCTCCAAGACCGACTTCGGCGGCTTCCTCGGCGTGGCCGGCGCAGGTGCGGCCGGCAGCATCGGCGGCTACTCGCGCACGGCGCAGGGCAAGGTCATCGCGGCTGCCTTCATGGACTCGTACAACCAGCTGGTCGTCTCGCTGCGCAACTACAAGGCCCAGACCGTGCGCGGCCAGGGCCTGGGTGGCGGCGGCCGGCTGGGCGTGGACGGCGGCGCCGCCCCGTCGCAGACCTACGTGCCGAGCGAGAAGCCGACGCGTCGCCGTCGCTGAGCTGGCACGACCCGCAACGACAAAAGCCCGGCATGCCGGGCTTTTTTCATGGACCAAATCGGGCCGCAACGCCCGTCCACCGGGCGTGATCAGCTATCGAATCGATAGCATCACAGCGCGAAGATCTTGCCTGGGTTCATGATGTTCTTCGGGTCGAGCGCGCGCTTGATGGTGCGCATCATGTCGACCGCGCCGGCGCCGGCCTCGTCGACCAGGAAGCCCATCTTGTGCAGCCCCACGCCGTGTTCACCGGTGCAGGTGCCCTCGAGTGCGATGGCGCGCGCCACCAGCGCATGGTTGAGTTGCTCGGCCTTGGCGCGCTCCTGCGCATCCTCGGGGTTGATCAGGTAGCCGAAGTGGAAGTTGCCGTCGCCCACGTGGCCGACGAGGAAGTAGGGGATGCCGCTGGCATCCACCTCGGCCACCGATTCCAGCAGGCAGTCGGCCAGGCGCGAGATCGGCACGCAGGTGTCGGTGCTGATCGCGCGGCAGCCCGGGCGTGAGGCGATGGCCGCGAAGTAGCTGTTGTGCCGTGCGGTCCACAGGCGGGTGCGCTCTTCGGGCGTGCTGGCCCATTCGAAGGCATTGCCGCCGTGGCCGCTGGCCAGCTCCTGCACCACCTCGGCCTGCTCCTTCACGCCCGCCGGCGAGCCGTGGAACTCCATCAGCAGCATCGGTTCTTCGCGCAGGGTGAGCTTGCTGTACGCGTTGACCATGCGCACGGTGTTCACGTCGATCAGCTCCACGCGCGCGATCGGTACGCCCAGCTGGATGATCTCGATGGTGGTGCGCACGGCCGCCTCGATGCTCGGGAAGGAGCAGATCGCGGCCGACACCGCCTCGGGCAGCGGGTAGATGCGCAGCGTGATCTCGGTCACCACGCCCAGCGTGCCTTCGCTGCCGACCATCAGGCGCGTGAGGTCGTAGCCCGCGGACGACTTCTTGGCGCGCGTGCCGGTGCGGATGACTTCCCCTGCGGCCGTGACCACCTCGAGCGCCAGCACGTTCTCGCGCATGGTGCCGTAGCGCACCGCGTTCGTGCCGCTGGCGCGCGTGGCCGTCATGCCGCCGATCGACGCGTCGGCACCGGGGTCGATGGGGAAGAACAGGCCCGTGGACTTGATCTCCTCGTTGAGCTGCTTGCGCGTCACGCCGGGCTGCACGGTCACCGTGAGGTCGTCGGCATTGACCGACAGCACCTTGTTCATGCGCGACACATCGATGCTGATGCCGCCCTGCACCGCGAGCAGGTGGCCTTCGAGCGAGGAGCCGACGCCGAAGGGGATCACCGGCACGCTGTGCGCGTCGGCGAGCTTCACGGCATCCGCCACGTCCTGCGTGCTTTCGGCGAAGACCACGGCCGCGGGCGGCGGCACTTCGGTGAAGGCGGATTCGTCGCGCCCGTGCTGCGTGCGCACCGCCATCGCCGTGGAACACTGTGCGCCGAAGCGCTGCTGCAGGGCCTGAATCAGCGCGTCGGGCACATCGCGCTGGGCAATCTCGGGCGTCACATGGGCGAGGGAAGCAGGGGCATTCATGGGGTGTCTCCGGCGCACCGCGTGCGCAGCCGATGGTCGTGAGAAGAGGAAGCGTGAGGGGAAGCGGTCTACCATTCTGCAACGGATGGGCGCCGGCCGGCGCCCGGACGATCCATCACCACAAGGCAGCACCCATGGGCAACCGACTCACACAGATCGCCACCCGCACCGGCGACGACGGCACCACCGGCCTGGGCGACAACACGCGTGTGCCCAAGAGCCACCTGCGCGTGCACGCCATGGGCGACGTGGACGAACTCAACTCGCACATCGGCCTGCTGCTGTGCGAGCCGCTGCCCGACGCGGTGCGCGATCTGCTCGTCGACGTGCAGCACCAGCTCTTCAACCTCGGCGGGGAGCTGTCCATGCCCGGCTACACGCTGCTCAAGCCCGACGCGCTGCTGCAGCTCGACCAAGCCCTGGCCGACCACAACGCCACGTTGCCGCGCCTGGCGGAATTCATCCTGCCGGCCGGCACGCGCGCGGCCTCGCAGGCGCATGTGTGCCGCACCGTGGCGCGCCGGGCCGAACGCGCCGTGGTTGCGCTGGGCGCCGACGAGCCGCTCAACGACGGCCTGCGCCAATACCTCAACCGCCTGAGCGACCTGCTCTTCGTGCTGGCCCGTGTGCTCAACCGCATGGACGGCGACGACGACGTCTACTGGAAGAGCGAGCGCATGGCGCGCGCCGCTAAGGCCGGCGACGACTAGGCGAGCAGCGACTGAACGCGCCCATGCGCCTGCGCCACATCGAGGTCTTCAACGCCGTCATGCTCACCGGCAGCGTGAGCGCCGCGGCGCGGCTCATCAACGTCACGCAGCCCGCCGTCAGCCGCACCCTCCAGCATGCCGAGCTGCAGCTGGGCTTCGCGCTGTTCCGCCGCGCCAAAGGCCGCCTGTCGCCCACCGGCGAGGCGCAGGCCCTGTACCCGCACATCGAGCGCCTGTTCGCCCAGCTCGACGAGGTGCAGCGCCTGGCCGCCAATTTGCGCCAGGCGGACGACGCGGCGCAGGAGCTGCGCATCCTCGCCGTGATGGCGCTCACGCACGAGGTGCTGCCACGCGCGCTGGTCGCCTTCCGCCGCAAGCACCCCAAGGTCGCCATCCACGTCGAGGCGCTGCACACGCCGCAGATCGTGTCGGCGCTGCTGCTGCGCGAGGCCGACATCGGCTTCGCCTTCAGCCCCGTCGTGCCGCCCGGCCTCACGCACGAGACCCTGGCCGACAGCCGCATGGTCTGCGTCGCGCCCAGGGGCCTGCTGCCGCCCGCCGTGGTGCGCGCAGGCGCCGTCGACCTGGCCGCCCTGGGAGACGTCCCGGTCATCGCCCTCGATGCCCGCGACCCGGTCGGCCTGAGCCTGAGCCAGGCCTGCCGCGAAGCCGGCGTCGGCCTGCAGGCCGTGGTCACCGTGCAGACGTACCACGCCGCGCTGGCCATGGCGCAGCACGGGTTGGGCGTGGCGCTCATCGATGGCTGCACTGCCCTGTCGGCCGATGCGTCGAAGGTCGACGTGCTGGCGCTGCAGCCCCAGGTGCCCGTGCCAGTGCGCGCGCTGCGGCCGGCCGAGGGGCGCGAGTCGGTGGTGGTAAGAAGCATGCTGCGGTGTGTGCAGCAGGTGCTGGCGGGGCCAGACTCAGCGGCTTAGAGGGGCCCCGGCTGCGCCGCCGTCGGCCGCCTTCCTATTGCTCCGTCGAGCCGCTCCTCGACATTCGCGTGGACACGCTTCAGCGTGCCTGGGGCAACAGCGCTGCAACCTCCCGCGCCGTCCCGAACGCCAGCGTGAACCCCAACGCCCCGTGCCCCGTGTTGAACAGCAGGTTGCGCGGCGCGCCGGACAGGGCGCCGACGAGCGGCGTGCCCCTGGGGGTGGCGGGGCGCATGCCGGTCCAGGGCTCGGGCGCGTCGAAGTCGCGCGCGGCGCGCGGGAAGACGGCCTTCGTGGCGGCGATGAGGGTGTCGATGCGGTCCTTCGGGATGCGTGCATCTTCACCCACCAGCTCGGCCATGCCGGCCACACGCAGCCGGTCGCCCAGGCGCGCGAAGACGGTCTTGCGGGCGCTGTCGGTCACGCTCACGTGCGGGGCGGCTCCGGGCGTGTCGTCGACCGGCACGGTGATGCTGTAGCCCTTGAGTGGGTAGACCGGCACATGCGCGCCGAGCTGGCGGCCGAAGCGGGCCGAGGCGGTGCCCAGCGCCATCACGAAGGCGTCGGCGGCGAGGGGGCCGGCTTCGGTCTGCACCGCCGCAATGTCTCGTCCCTGGCGGTCGAAGGCCTGCACCGCATGGCCGAGCACGAAGCGCACGCCGCGCGCCGACAGCGCGGCCGCCAGCGCCTGGCAGACCTTGAGGCAGTCGGCCGCGCACTCGCTGGGCGTGTGCACGCCGCCGGCGATCTGGCGGTGGTAGCCGGCGAGGGCGGGCTCGAGCGCGGCGCATTCCTCGGGCGTGACGATGGCCTGCATCGCTGCACCGAGCGTTCGCTGCAGCGCGACCTGTCGGCGCGCCACCTCGACGCCGGAAGCGCTGCGGTAGAGCACCAGCTTGCCCGTGGCCGAGAAGTCGCAATCGGGCGCGAGCTCGGCGCGCATCGCCTCGAAGCCTTCGCGGCTGCGTGCGGCCAGGGCCAGCAGGCGCTTCGTGGTCGAGGCGGCGGCGCCGGTGTTGCAGGCGGCCAGGAATTCGACGCCCCAGCGCCACTGGTGGGGATCGAGTTGCGGCCGCAGCTTGAGCGGCGAATCGGCCGCCAGCAGCAGGTGCGGCAGCTGGGCCCAGATCGAGGCGTCGGCCAGCGGTGCGACGTAGGAGTAGCTCAGCTGCGCGCCGTTGCCGCTGCTGGTGCCACTGCCGGGCAGGGCGCGGTCGACCACCGTGACGTCGTGGCCCTGGCGGTGCGATTCCCAGGCCGTGGCGAGGCCCACGATGCCGGCGCCGAGCACGCAGATGTGCATGTTGGAAGAAGCAGGGAAAAGGGAAGGGCGTTGCGAGGTTCGATCAGGCGCGCGGGTCATCGCATCCTGAACGCCCGCCCACTCTACGAGGCACGGCGCGTTCTGGAAAATGCCGATAGCACCCGCACCCATGCCGCGAGGTAATGGGCCGCCGCACGACTGGCCCCTGCGCCCGGCCTTCCATAAGCTTTGGGCATGGCCGCCGGGCAAAAAGGAATGCCGCCGCTGCCCTGCGCGCTGCCACACTGGCCGGCGCCTTGCTAGAGAGGCTCTCTTCCACTTCGCTCCATTTCAGAAAGGTGCCCATGAAGCTCTCCGCTCTTTCCACCGCCGTGCTGCTGGCTGCGCTGACCGCCACCGGGGCCCAGGCTGCCGACACGCTGGCCAAGGTCGCCGAGGCGAACAAGATCACGCTGGCGTACCGCGAATCCTCGGTGCCGTTCAGCTACCTCGAGGCGCCGGGCAAGCCGATCGGCTTCGCGGTCGACATCGCCAATGCCGTGGTCGCGGCGGTGAAGAAGCAGACGAACAAGCCCAACCTCGAAGTGGGCTGGATGGCGGTGACCTCGCAGAACCGCATCCCGCTGCTGTCCAACGGCACCATCGACCTGGAATGCGGCTCGACCACCAACAACACCGCGCGCGGCAAGGAGGTCGATTTCGCCATCAACCACTTCTACACCGGCACGCGCCTGCTGGTGAAGAAGAGCTCGGGCATCAAGAACTGGGCCGACCTCAAGGGCAAGAAGGTGGCCATCACCACCGGCACCACCAACATGCTGGTCGTGCGCAAGTACAACGACGAGAAGAAGCTCGACCTCGACGTCATCGGCACCAAGGACCATGCCGATGCGCTGCTGCTGGTCGAAACGGATCGCGCCTCGGCCTTCCCGATGGACGACATCCTGCTGTTCGGCCTCAAGGCCAACGCGAAGGACCCGGCCGCGCTCGACGTGGTGGGCGACGCGCTGCAGGTCGAGCCCTACGCCTGCATGCTGCGCAAGGACGATCCCAAGTTCAAGGCGCTGGTCGACGGCGTGATCACCGGCATGATGAAATCCGGCGAGTTCGAGAAGCTCTACAACAAGTGGTTCATGGGCCCGATCCCGCCCAAGAACCAGGCCATCGGCCTGCCGATGAACCAGGAGCTCAAGGACAACATCCAGACGCCGAGCGACAAGCCGGCCGTGTGACCTGGTGGTGCCCTGCGGGTGCCGCCACCCGCAGGAGACCTTCACCGATGACTTTTCGACTTTCCTTGCGCGCCCTGAACGTCGGCGTCGCCTCGATGGCGCTTGCGGCGGCCGGGCTGGCTCAGGCGCAGACGACCAACGCCAACAACCCCCCACCCACGCGGCCGGCGAACACCCTCAAGAAGCCGCACAACAAGGCGACCTCGGGCATGCAGCGCGGCACCGACGCGGCCGGCCGTGGCATCGAGCGTGCGGACGACGCGACCCGGCGCGGCATCCAGCGTGGATCGGAAGCGGCGAGCCGGCCGGTGCGCAACGTGGGCGAAGCCTTCGGGCGCAAGCTCGCGCCGGGCTCCAGCGGACGTGCAGCACCACCGCCCGTCGGCCCCCAGGGCAACGCGCCCTGAGCTTCAGGGGATTCAAGCCAAAAGTGCCTGCAGCGCCCGTGGGACGGGCGCGAGCAGCTATCGAAATCGTAGCAACCGTGGTGCCGTGCGCACCCTGACGCCATGACCCGACGCCTCATCAGCTCCGGCTCCACCTTCGAGGAGGAGATCGGCTATTCCCGTGCCGTGGTCGACGGCGACTGGGTCTTCGTCTCCGGCACCACCGGCTTTGACTACGCGACGATGACCATCGCCGACGACGTGGTGGCCCAGGCCGAGCAGTGCCTGAAGAACATCGACGCCGCGCTGCGCGAAGCGGGCGCCTCGATGGCCGACGTGGTGCGGGTGACCTACGTGCTGCCCGATGCCGCCGACTTTCCGGCCTGCTGGCCGGTGCTGCGTCGCTGGTTCGGCGAGGTGCGGCCGGCCGCGATGATGATCTCGGCCGGCCTGGCCGACCCGCGCATGCGCATCGAGATCGAAGCCACGGCCCGGCTCTCGCGCAACGAAGTCGCGGGCCGCCTCGGTTGAGTGACATTTGTTCACCAACGGGGCAGAGTGATTGCAAACTATTTCACGGTTTTGCGCCGCCCACCGTGCCACAGTGGGGCCGTCACGCATCGACGCTTCAAGGGGAAGCGCCGCCACACCACAACGATCCGGCGCAACGTCTCTTCGCGAACCGCAAGGTTCTTGGGCCCGCACCACGCGGGCCTTTTTATTCCCCTCTTCGACGCACTGTCGTTGTCGCGGTTGCGGTCGCGCTGCGTCGCTCACGCCACCGGCTTTTCGAACAGGCGCTTACATCCTTCATCGGCGGCTCATCCTTGCGGGGCGGGTGCGACACATGCGCGCTTCAGCATGGAGGCCATGGTTCCACACACAGAAGGAGTCGCCATGAAGCACAGCCCCACCACCCCGTCCACCCGCACCCGCCGCGGCGTGCGCGTCATCGCGGCCACGCTGGCCCTCACCCTGGCCGGTAGCGCCATGGCCCAGGGTTTCCCGGGCCGTGGCGATGGCCCGGGCCCGCGCTGGGATCAGAGCCAGCGCTACGAGCGCGACCATGACCGGCGCGACCGTGCCGACCGCTGGGAGCGCCAGGAGCGCTGGGATCGCGACGACCGCCGCGACTGGCGGCCGGGCGTGCCGCGCCCGCATGCGCAATGGCACCGCGGCGGCTACGTGCCCGCCAGCTACCGTGCGCCGCAGTACGTCGTCACCGACTGGCGCGCGCGCCACCTGCAGGCGCCGCCCTCGGGCTACCAGTGGATGCAGATCAATGGCGACTTCGTGCTGGGCGCGATCGCCGGCGGCCTGATCGCCGCCATCGTGGCCGGCCAGTGAGCCGGCAGGCGGCTCAGCGCCGCCGACTGCCGGACGCGGCCTGCGGGCCGCGTCCCTTCCAGAAGCCGAACTCGTCCTCGTGGCAGTCGATGTCGAGTTCCTGCACCCGCGCCAGCATGCGCTCCTGCGCGTCGGCCACCGCCGTGTTGTAGACGCTGGGCCCGATCTCCTGCAGGAAGAAGTTCAGCAGCGCCCCGGCCTGGATGTTGCCGATGCGCTGCTGCAGCTCTTCGTCGAAGTAGCGCTCGATGGACTGGATGGCCGCGGTGCGGGCCTCCTTGGGCAGTTCGATGGGCAATGCGGTCTCCATGCGGCGGGCGGGAAGTGCGCCATCGTAGACCGCGCCGCCGAGGCGACAGCCGGCGGCGCATCGCCCGCACTATCCTGCACGGCCCACCCGCCGCCAAACGCCCACGCCGCCTGCCATGGACATCGAGAAGGACGCACACCCCCTGTTGCACGCCATCGGTTTCGACCGCCTGCTGCACAGCGACCCCGCCGGCATCGCCCGCGTCCGCTTCGCCCCGCGGCCCGAGTTCGCGCACACGAACGGCACCATCGTGCAGGGCGGCTTCATCACGGCCTGGCTCGACAACGCCATGGCCTTCGCCGTTGCGGCGCGCGAGCCCGGCACCGGCCTGGCCACGCTGGAACTGAAGGTGAGCTTTCTCGACCGCGTGGGCGTGGCGCCCGTCGAGGGTGAGGCACGCGTGCTGCGCTGGGGCGGCAGCGTGGTGTTCCTCGAGGCGGACCTGCTCGCCGCCGATGGCCGCACACTGGCGCGGGCATCGTCCACCGGCAAGCTGCTGCGGCCGCGCTGAGGCCGCCCGGGCCCCAGCGCCGGCGGCCCGCCTACTTCTTGCCGGTGCCGCCCTGCTGCAACAGCTGGGTCACCTGCTCCACGTTGTCACTTACCCGCTTGCGCACGATCTCGAAGGCCTCGGCCTGCGACTTGGCGGCCACGTCGGCCAGCTCGCGGATATCGTTCAGGGCCTGCTGAAAGGCGGCCTTGCCCATCTCGTCGAGCTTGGCCAGGTTGGCGCTCATGTCCTGGCCCTGCATGCCCTGCATGGCGCCCTGCCACTCGGTGATCGAATTGCGCAGCATCTCCGTCTGGCGCTGCACCACCGTCTGCAGGCCCTGGTAGGAGCGCTTGTTGGCCTCCACCAGCGCCTCGATGTCCTTGCGGCCGCTCTCCAGCAGCGTCGCGGCGCTGCCCGTGAGGTTGAGGTTCTGCATGCGGTCGGTGATGCCCTTGAAGGACTGCGCAAACGCCTCCTGGATGGCTGCCGGGTCGGGCAGTCCGGTGCTCTTGTCGGCGCCGCTGGTCTTGCGTGTGGCCATGGGCAATGTCTCCTGATGGTGGATGAGGAAGGGAGGATGGTGCGCCGGTGCCAGCCCCGCCGGCGGCGCCCGTGCACGATACGCCGCAAGCCGTGCCGCTCAAAGCCTCTTGCTATTTCGCACGATCGTGCGCAAAATCCCGGCCATGGACGCGAAGACGCAGAAAAGCGAGCTGACCCGTGCCGCCATCGTCGGCGCCGCGGTCGACCTCGCCGCGGCCGAGGGGCTGGAGGCCATCACCCTGCAGCGCGTGGCCGACCGGCTTGACCTGTCCAAGAGCGGGGTGTTCTCGCGCGTCGGCTCGCGCGAGGCCTTGCAGAAGGCGGTGATCGAGGAATACGGCCGGCGCTTCATCGCCGACGTGTTCGTGCCCGCGATGCAGCAACCCAAGGGGCTGGCCCGGCTCGAGGCGATCGTGCGCCGCTGGATCGTGCGCATGCGCGACGTCGAGGTCCACACCGGCTGCATCTACGTCGCCGGCGCCTTCGAGCTCGACGACCGCGAGGGCGAGTTGCGCCAGCTGCTGCTCGACGAGGTCGTGCGCTGGCGCGCCGCCCTGCGCCGCACCGTGCTGCAGGCCGTCGAGACCGGTGAGCTGCGTGCCGACACCGACGCCACCCAGTTCGTGAGCGAGATCAACGGCCTGGCCATGACCCTGCTGCACGACGCGCGCTTCCTGCGCGACCCCAAGGCCGCCGAACGCGCCAGCGCAACCTGGCAGCGCCTGCTCGACAGCTACCGCGTCTGAGCACGCGGACCCGAACCCGCTGACCCTTGCCATTCCAACCCGCCGCCAACGCGCGAATCAATTTCGCACAATCGTGCGATAAAAGGAGTTCCCCATGTTGATCGTTCTTGCCTTCCTCGCCGGTCTTCTGTCGGCGGCCGCCGTCGGCGCCGTCCGTCGCGTTGGCCGGCGCACGCTGCGCCAGCTGCCCGGCAGCAACCAGGACTGGGTGTGGTACTGAGGGTGGAGTGCGCACGATGAGCACCACGACCACCGTCCCTCACGCCGCCGCGTCCGGCTTCTACGGCGCCAACCCGCTGGTGCGCGCGCTGCGCCTGGGCCTCGGCGCTTTGCAACGGCTGTGGCCGGCGCTGGGCGTGCGCATCGCGGCGCGGGTCTTCGGCACGCCGCTGCCGCCCGCCTGGCTGCAGCGCCGGCACACGCCGGGTCCGGAGTGGGAGCACCGGCTGCACGCCTTCGAGCAGGGCCGCGTGGGCCTTTATGGCCCCGTGGGCGATGCGTTGCCAGCCGACGCGCCAGCGGTGCTGCTGGTGCACGGCTGGGGCGGCCACGCGGGGCAGATGCTGCCGCTGGCCACGGCCCTCATGGCGCGGGGCCTGCGCCCGGTGCTGCTGGAGATGCCAGCGCACGGGCGCAGCGGCGGCGGCACGAGTAACCTGGCGCAGTTCACGCGCGCCATCGGGTACGTGGCGGCGCGCCATCGCCACGACACCGGTGCCGGCTTCCAGGCCGTGGTGGCGCACTCGCTGGGCGCCAACGCGCTGGCGCAGGCCGCCAGCCAGGGGCTGCATGCGCAGCGACTGGTGCTGCTGGCACCGCCGGCTTCGCCGGTCGACTACACCCGCTACTTCGCGCAGGTCTTCGGGCTGCGCGAGCGCACGCGCGCCGCGATGCAGCGGCTCATCGAATCGCGCGAGGGCATCGTGATGCCGCAGTTCGAGCCCGCGGCGGTGGGCGCGCGCATCGCGCAGCCCACGCTGGTGGTGCACGACCGCGAGGACCGGGTGAACGCCTTCGCCGACGGCGAGGCCTTTCGCGACGCCATCCCCGGTGCGCGCCTCGTGGCGACCCAGGGATGGGGCCATCGCCGCATCCTCAAGGAAGCAGTGGTGCTGGCGGCGGTGGCGGGCTTCGTCGCGGGCGATTGAAGGTGACGCAGCTCCGGCGGCTACGTCCGCCATTCAAGGTCAAAAAGGCCTGCAGCGCCCGTCCAGCGGGCGCGAGCAGCTATCAAAACAGGAGCGGCCTCAGCGTGCGGGCGCCGCTTCGGGCAGCTCGATCTTGACCTCGAGCACCTCCAGGTCGTCCTGGCGTTCGAGGTTCACCTTGATGTCCTCGGGCTGGATCGACACGTACTTGGAGATCACGGCCACCAGCTCGCGCTGCAGGTCGGCCAGGTAGTCGGGCCGCTTGGCCGACAGGCTGGTGCGCTCGTGCGCCAGGATGATCTGCAGCCGTTCCTTGGCCACGCTGGCCGTCTTCTTCTTCTCGCCGAGCAGAAAGGAGAGAAAGGACATGCGGCTCACCTCCCGCCGAACAGGCGCTTGAAGAAGCCGGGCTTCTCCGCCTCGATGAAGCGCATCGGCCGGTCCTCGCCGAGGAAGCGCGCCACCACGTCCTGGTAGGCCTGCGCCACTTCGGTGTCCTTGTCGTGGATGGCCGGCACACCCTGGTTGGAGGCCTGCAGCACCGTTTCCGACTCGGGGATCACGCCGATCAGCTTGATGCGCAGGATGTCCTGGATGTCCTCCAGCGACAGCATCTGCCCGTCGGCCACGCGATTCGGGTTGTAGCGGGTGATGAGCAGGTGCTCCTTGATCGGCTCGCCGCCGTCCTTCGCACGCTTCGTCTTGCTGCTGAGCATGCCCAGGATGCGGTCGGAGTCGCGCACCGAGCTCACCTCGGGGTTGGTCACCACCAGCGCCTCGTCGGCGAAGTGCATCGCCATCAGCGCCCCGGTCTCGATGCCGGCGGGCGAGTCGCAGACGATGTAGTCGAAGTCCATCTCCTGCAGGTCCTTCAGGACCTTCTCGACGCCTTCCTGCGTCAGCGCTTCCTTGTCGCGCGTCTGCGAGGCGGCCAGCACGAACAGGTTGTCGCACTGCTTGTCCTTGATCAGCGCCTGCTTGAGGTTGGCCTCGCCCTGGATCACGTTGATCAGGTCGTACACCACGCGGCGCTCGCAGCCCATGATGAGGTCCAGGTTGCGCAGGCCGACGTCGAAGTCGATCACCGCCGTCTTCTTGCCGGCGAGCGCGAGCCCGGACGAAAAGCTCGCGCTGGTCGTCGTCTTGCCGACGCCGCCCTTGCCCGAGGTCACCACCACGATTTTGGCCATTGCCTGAATCCTTTTCTCTCGTCTACGTTCGAACCGAATGTCGGGGTGTGAGGGTCGCCGCCGGGGTCAGCCGGCGATCGGCTCCATCACGAGTTTGTCGTCCTGCAGCCGGATCTGCGCCGCCTTGCCGGCCACCCGCTCGGGCAGCGCGACTTCGGACGTGCGGTAGATGCCGGCGATCGCCACCAGCTGCGCTTCCAGGCAGGTGGTGAAGATGCGCGCCTCGGCGTTGCCGCGCGCGCCCGCGATCGCCTTGCCGCGCAGCGGTGCGTACACGTGCACGTGGCCGTCGGCGATCACCTCGGCGCCGAAGTTCACCACCTCGGTCACGATCACGTCGCCGCCGCGCGCGTACACCTGCTGGCCCGAGCGCAGCGGCCGGTCGATCAGCAGCGTGCCGCCTTGCGGCACCGGCACCTCGCGCACGATCTGCGGCGCCGGGCTCGGTGCCTCGGCCGGTGCGGGTGGGCGCGCCGGTGGCGACACCGGCATCGCGGCGATGGCCAGGCCCGCCGCTCGGGCCGCAGCCGACTGGCCCTCGGTGGCACCGCGCACGGCGACGGGCTGCGTCTGGTGCCGCGCGAGGATGGCGCGCAGCTTCACGAAATCGATGGCCTCGCCCGACCCGTCTGCCGGCAGCTGCGACAGGTCGATGACCACCGGCTCCTGTTCGAAGAAATCGGGCGAATCGGCCAGTTGGGCGTCGAGCGCCTCGGTCAGCACGGCCAGGTCAGCCGTCTTCAGGATCACCGCGATCAGCGGCAGCGTCGCGCTCTTGAATTCGAACACCGCCTGGGTGCGCGCGGCGGAAGCATCGGTCATCGAGGAAGAGAAAGGGGAAAGGGGAGAACGGCAGAAACGCCGGCGGCGTGCAGCGTCCGAGTCTAACGGCGCCCTCGCACGATCCGCGCCGCCATCGCAGCTGCCTGCGGCCGGGCCACATCTTTTGCATGGCGTTGCATTTCGAGGGCGTGCTGGCCGTACCACTGCAGCGCGAATGGGCGCAGACTGCGCCCCCATGCGGCCGGACGGTGTCCACAGTCCGGGCCGCAGGCGCCGCCGGCCAGCGCGGCGCGAGTGAGACAGGCAGACAGACAGGGAGTAAAAAAAGATGGACCCCATCCTGGACATCCGGCCGGTGCGGCCGGGTCTTTTCACCTACAGCCTGAGCGCGCCCGGGCAACCCCCCCGACCGGCCAACGAGCTCTTCGATTCGCTCGACCAGTGCATGTCCGATGCCGCGCGGGCGCTGCTGAACTACTTCGAGCGCGTGCAGGTGTACATGCAGGGCCTGCCGATCGGCACCTATGCGTCCGTGCGACTGCTCGACGAGCCGCTGCGCATCGCCCGGGAACTGCAGGAACGCTTCCGCCGGGTCTACGGCGAACTTTGAGGGCAGCGCAGCCATCCGCGCCCTCGCCCCGCCTTCCCGCCCCCCGCGTCTCGGCGTTTCCCAGGGGGTGGGGCGGCTGCGCGCCGCTGTACAAAGCGCACAGGCTGCGGCCGAAGGGGCGTGCGCCGAGCGGCGCCGCCTGCATCCCCTAGAAACACCCCAAGAACGGAGGCATCGCGTGAAGCACCTGAGCGGCCTGGACGCCACATTCCTGCATTTCGAGACCCCGGAGATGCCCATGCACGTCGGTTCGCTGAACGTGCTCGAACTGCCCAAGGGCTACAAGGGCGACTTCTACGAAGACGCCAAGGCCTTCATGGCCAGCCGCATCCACCTGGCCGACGTGTTCACGCGCAAGCTGGCGCTGATGCCCTTCGACCTGTCCAACCCGGTGTGGGTGGACGACGACGACATCGACATCGACTACCACGTGCGCCACATCACGCTGCCCAGGCCCGGCACCAACCGGCAGCTGCAGCAGTACGTGGCGCGGCTGCATTCGTCGCTCATCGACCGCAGCCGCCCGATGTGGGAGTTCTACATCATCGACGGCCTGCAAAGCGGCGACGTGGCGCTCTACACCAAGGTGCACCACGCGGGCATCGACGGCCAGGCGGGCGTCGAGGTCGGCAAGGCCATCTTCGACCTCGAGCCCACGGGCCGGGTCGTCAAGCCGCCGCGCGACAAGCCGCGCCGCAGCGGCTACCAGCTCGGCATGGCCGAACTGGCCACCGCCGCCTTCCGCAACACCGCGGCGCAGTACGTCAAGCTCTACAAGATGCTGCCGGCGCTGGGCAAGGCGCTGAGCTCGCTGGCCACGCCTTCCGCCGAATCGGCTCCGGCCGATGCCAAGGCGCTGGCCAAGCGCTTCGACATGACGGCGCCGCGCACGCCCTTCAACGTCTCGATCACCAACCAGCGCAGCTTCGCCGGCCGCACCATCCCGCTGGCCGAGACCAAGGCGATCGCCAAGCACTTCGGCGTCACGCTCAACGACGTGGTCATGGCCACCGTCTCGGGCGCGCTGCGCAGCTACCTCAAGGACAGCAACGAGCTGCCCGACAAGTCGCTCGTGGCCGGCGTGCCCGTGAGCCTGCGCGAGGCCGGCGACGACACCGCCAACAACCAGGCCAGCATGATCCTCGTGAGCCTGGCCAGCGACATCAAGGACCCGCTGGAGCGGCTGAAGGCCATCAACAAGTCGTCGACGCAGTCGAAGTCGACGATGAACAAGTTCAAGGCCGTCGTGCTCGACGACTTCCCCATGTTCGGCGCGCCCTGGCTGATGTCGGGCGTGGCCTCGATGGTCGGGCGCTCGGGCCTGGTCAACGTGCTGCCGCCGATGGCCAACGTCGCCATTTCCAACGTGGCCGGCGCGCCCTTCCCGATGTACTTCGCCGGTGCGCTGGTCACCTGCTACTACCCGGTGTCGATCGCCAGCCAGGGCATGGCGCTCAACGTCACGGTGCAGAGCTACAACGGCCGCATGGACTACGGCCTCATCGCCTGCCGCCGCGCCGTGCCCGACATCACCGAGATCGGCGACTACATGCTGGCCGAGCACAAGAAGCTCATGGACCTGATGCAGAAGGTGCCGGCCGTGGCGAGCGCCGCCAAGCCGGCGGTCGCGGTTGCACCGGCACCGGTGGCCGAAGCACCGGCCGTCCCGGCGAAGAAGGCCGCCGCCCCGCGCAAGGCGCCGGCCGCCAAGAAGAAGAAGGCCAAGGTCCCCGCTGCCGCGGCGCGCAAGGCGGCGCCCCCGGCGGCTGCCAAGACGCCCGCCCGGAAGGCGGCGCCGGCCAGGAAGGCCCCGGCCAAGACGACGCGGGCGCGCAAGGCCTCTGCCGCCGGCTGAGCGCCGCCGAGCCCGCCATGCAGGCGCACCGCCCACCGGCGGGGCGCCTGTTTTCATGGGCCCGGTGCGGGCGGTGCGGATGGGCATTTGTTCCTTGTCGACCCTGTAACGCACACTTACATTCGCCGGTCCACAACATTCCCGAGGGAGGGAAACCATGAAGCGACTGCTCGTCGCCTGCGTCGTCGCGGGTGCTCTCACTGGCTGCGCCAGCATCTTCAACGGCAGCACGCAGGCCGTCACCATCCACAGCGCGCCGCAGGAGGGCGCTGCCGTCACGGTCACCAACCGCGCCGGGCAGACGGTGCACAACGGCACCACGCCGCTCACGCTCACCCTGGCCCGCGGTGCCGGCTACTTCAAGGGCGAGAGCTACACCATCCGCATGAAGAAGGACGGCTTCGCGGACAAGGAAATCACCATCACCCCGACGGTGAGCGGCTGGTACATCGGCAACATCCTCTTCGGCGGGCTGATCGGCATGATCGGCGTCGACCCGGCCACCGGCGGCATGTACGTGTTCCCCGACAGCGTGACCGGCTCGCTCGATGCCGCGGCGCCTGCGAAGACGTCCTCGGCCGCCGGCACGCTCACCATCGTCTCGACCGACACGCTGAGTGCCGAGCAGATGCGTGGCGCGCGCCTGGTCGCCACGGCGCACTGAAACAGAACTTCCAAGCAAAAACGCCCGCCAGCGCAATGCTGGCGGGCGTGAGTCGCTATCGAAACGATAGCGCCGTCTCGATCAGGCGTTCTTCGAGCGCCCCAGCAGCGCCCACAGGATGATCGCCCCGAAGGTCGCGGTGCCGATGCCGCCCAGCGCGAACTGGCCGAACTTCAGCGTGAAGTCGCCCGTGCCGAGGATGAGCGTGATGGCCGCCACGATGAGGTTGCGGTTCTGCGAGAAGTCGACCCGGTTGTCGACCCAGATCTTGGCGCCCGCCACCGCGATGAGGCCGAACACCACGATGCTCACGCCGCCCATGACCGGCAGCGGAATGGCCTGGATCAGCGCGCCGAACTTGGGGGAAAAGCCCAGCAGCAGCGCAATGAAAGCCGCCACCACGAACACCGCGGTGGAGTAGATCCGCGTCGCGGCCATCACGCCGATGTTCTCGGCGTAGGTGGTTACGCCCGTGCCGCCGGCCGAGCCGCTCACCACCGTGGCGATGCCGTCACCGATGAAGGCGCGGCCGATCAGCGGGTCGAGGTTGCGGCCGGTCATGGCGGTCACGGCCTTCAGGTGGCCCAGGTTCTCGGCCACCAGGATGACCGCCACCGGCGCGATCAGCAGCATCGCGTTGCCTTCGAACACCGGCGTGGTGAAGGTCGGCGCGCCGAACCAGGCGGCTGCGGCGATCCCCGAGAAGTCCATCGGCTTGCCCAGGCCCAGGCCGTTGGTCAGCACCGCGTAGACGACGCTCGCCAGGATCAACCCGATGAGGATCAACAGCCGCTGCACCATGCCGCGCGTGAACACCGCCACGATGCCCACGCACAGGAAGGTCACGGCCTGCATCCAGGCGTCGAAGTTCGTCGGCGCCATGTTCTTGATCGGCACCTGCGCCAGGTTCAGCCCGATCACCGCCACCACCGCGCCCGTGACCACCGGCGGCATGAAGCGCTCGATCCAGCCGGTGCCGATGGCCTGCACGATGGCGCCGATGAGGATGTAGACGATGCCGCAGGCCACGATGCCGCCCAGCGCCACCGCGAGGTTGCCGTTCGGCCCCTTGCCCGCATAGCCGCTGGCCGCGATCACCACGCCGATGAAGGCGAAGCTCGAGCCGAGGTAGCTCGGCACGCGCCCGCCGGTCACGAGGAAGAAGATCAACGTGCCGATGCCGCTCATGAGGATCGCGATGTTCGGGTTGAATCCCATCAGGATCGGCGCCAGCACCGTGGCGCCGAACATCGCGATGACGTGCTGCACGCACATCGCCGCCGTCTGCGGCCAGGGCAGCCGCTCGTCGGGCGCCACGACGGCGCCGGGGGTCATGGTGACTTCGCGCCAGCTGAACATGCTCATGGATGTCTCCTCGGTTGTTGTTGGAAGCGGGACAGGAATCGGACTTCCGGACGCAGAGGGCGCAGAAGTGACGCAGAGGTCGCAAAAGAACAGCCGGAAAGTGCTTTGAGGTTCCTTTTGCGGCTTCTGCGAAATCTTTGCGTCCTCTGCGTCCGGAAGTCCGTATTCAAGAACTCAGCCCTGCAGCACCGCCATCGTGATGCGCGACACGCAGGTCAGCTGGCCGGCGTCGTTGGTCATGTCGATCTGCCAGACCTGGGTGGTGCGGCCGATGTG